>JAEZIJ010000191.1 GCA_023436715.1 Acidobacteriota bacterium | reverse complement strand
CGGGAACGACAGCGCCGGCGCGCTTCGCGTCACTACTCTCTCCGCAGTGGCGCGGCAGCCGGCGCGGTCCGGGCGGCCGCGCGGGAGGTGGCGGCGGGTCGTCTTCGAGTTCGTCCGGATCCTCCGGCGGCTCGAGTTCATCGTCCGAGAGTTCGTCCAGTTCCAGTGCGTCAAGCACTTCCGGCGCCGGCGCGTCCGGTTCGGCCGGCGGCTCGCTGGCCACTGCGCTGAACCGGTTCAGTTCGCCGGTTAGCAGTTCCCGGAGTTCGTCTTCGAGATCGACCAGCACCGCCAGCACGAGTTCGTCCGCCGGAACGACAACCTCCGTGTCGGGCGGCGGCGGTGGAGGCGGCGGGGGCGGTGGTGGATTCGACCTGATTCTGGAGAAGGTTGTGGCGCCCGGCGCGCGCGTCAAGAAGGGCGACATGGTGGCCGAATTCGACCGTCAATACATGCTGCTCCGGCTCGACGATTACCGGGCCAATCTGGACCAGCAGCAGACGAACCTGCTGTCGCTGAAGGCCAATCTGGACGTGGAGAAGAAGGCGCACGACCAGCAGGTGTCGGACGCCAAGGCGGCACTCGAGAAAGCGCGGTACGACCTGAAGACGATCCCGGTGCAATCGGCGATCGCGTCCGAGCGGCTGAGACTGGCCGAAGAGGAAGCGGCGGCAAAATACAAGCAGCTCCTCTCCGAAGTGAAGTACAAAGACATTTCGCAGCAGTCGCAATGGAAAATCGCGACTCTCGACGCGGACCAGAACAAGATTGAGTTCCAGCGCTCCCAGGCGAACGCGGACCGGATGGTCTTTCGGGCGCCGATCGACGGGCTTGTGGTGATGGGCACGACGTTTCGCGGTGCGGAGAACTCGCAGATAAGGGCCGGTGACGAGGTTCGCCCGGGAACGATGTTTATGCGGATTGTCGACCCGAGTTCGATGGTGGTGAACGCGTTCGTCAACCAGGCCGATATCGAGATGCTCCGGGTCGGTTCGAAAACGAAGGTGAGATTCGACGCTTATCCTGACCTGGAGCTTCCCGGCCACGTGTACTCGATCGGCGCGATGCCGAAGACCGGGGGATTTCGCGCGGCATACGTGAAGGAACTTCCCGTGATGATCAAGCTGGACGCGCTGGACCCGCGGGTCGTACCCGATCTGTCGGTGAGTGTCGACGTAGCGACCGAGACGGAACCCAAAGCGGTGGTGGCTCCGCTGGAGACGATTTTCCGGGATAAGCCGGGCGCGGAAGCCTATGTCTTCGTGCGAGGAGCGTCAGGTTGGGAGCGGCGGAGGGTGGAACTTGGGCTCACGAACAACGTTGCCGCCGTCGTTCGCTCCGGCCTCGGTCCGGGGGAAGTAATCGCGGCGGAACGGCCTCAGATGGAGCGGAAAAAGTGAAAGGGAGCGAGCCATGTCCAAAGACCTAAAACCGAAGCAGCGACTTGGAAAACCCCCTTCGCGGAAGCGAAAGATCATCGTCTGGGCGGCAGCGGCGGCCATATGCGGTTCAGGCGCGTACGCCGCCTACCATTACGCCGGAACCACCGAAGTGGTGGTTGCGACCGCGCGAGTGCGGCGCGGCGAATTCGTGATCAGCACGCGGACTCGCGGAGAGATCAAGAGCACGCGCTCGACGGTCCTCAGCGCACCGCAGGTGCCGAATCCGCGGATTGTGCGGCTGGCGGCGGACGGCAAGCCGATCAAGAAGGGCGAGGTCGTCGTCGAGTTCGATACGGCGCAGCAGGAGCAGAGCTACCTGGAGTACAGCACGACGGTGCGGACGGCCGAGAGCGAGATCGTGCAGACGCAGGCGTCGCATAAGATCACGAACGAGATGGACGCAATGAACCTGATGCAGTCCGGCTACGACGTGGAGCGAGCGAAGCTGGAGGCGAGCAAGGCCGAAATCCTGTCGGAGATCGAGGGCGCCAAGAACCGCATCAACGTGGGGATCGCCGAGGGCGATCTGAGGCAGGTGAACGCGACTATCAACGCGCACAAAGTGAACCAGAGGGCAGACCTGCAGCGGCTGGACCAGCGCAAGTCGAAGACGGTGCGCGATATGGACCGGGCCAAGGGGTATCTGGCGAACATGGTGCTGCGGGCTCCGAACGACGGAATACTGAATATCCTGCCGAACTTCCGGGCATCCGGCTCGTTCGGCTCGATGCCGCCGCCGTTCAAGGAAGGCGACAACGCGTGGACCGGGGCGGCGATCGCGGAGATTCCCGACCTGTCGAGCATGCGGATCGAGCTGAAGCTGGAGGAAGTGGAGCGCGGGAAGTCGAAACTGGGCCAGCAGGTCCGGGTCAGGGTGGACGCGATAGCGGACAAGGAATTCGTCGCGGAACTGGACTGGATCAGTCCGGTGGCTACACTGAACTTCTCGCGGTTCACCACGGCGGAGAAGAGTTTCCCGGCGTATGCGACGCTGAAGAACCTGGACCCGCGGCTGCGTCCTGGTATGAGCGTGACCGCGGAGATCGTTATCGAGAGCGAATCGAACGCGCTGTTGATTCCGGCCCGTGCGAGCTTTCTGAGCAACGGCAGGCCGGCGGTTTACATACAGAGAGGACAGAATTTCGAGGTGCGCCCGATCGACGTCGGTAAGCGCAACGAGAACGACCTCGTGGTGCTGAAGAATCTGAGAGAGGGAGAGGTAGTGACGCTCGAGAACCCGTTCGAGGCCGCGAAGCGTGCAAAGAAACTGTAGCCGAGAGCTGAGCTAAGGTCATGAAGAAAATCGCAATTCGTGTTTTGGTGCTGTTGATCGTGGCTGCCGCGGCGATCTGGGGCTACCGCTTCTTCCGGCAGTTCAACCAGAAGCAGCAGGCGATCCCGACTACCACGGTGCGCAAAGGAGACGTGATCATCCGCAGCTACACGCGCGGGGAGTTGCGGGCGGTACGGTCCGCCACGCTGATCGCTCCGAACCTGTTCGGCACCGTGCAGATCACCCGGCTTGCGCCGCTCGGCGGTTTCGCACGCGAGAAGGACCTGATCGTGGAGTTCGACGACTCGGAGGTCCAATCGCGGCTGGAGGAGAAACAGCTCGAGCTGGAACAGTTGGACGAGCAGCTCAAGAAGGCGCAGGCGGAGCTGGAGATTCGCAACAACCAGGACCAGGTGGATCTGCTGCGGTCGCGCTACTCGGTGCGGCGCGCGGAACTCGAGGTGAAGCGTAATGAACTGCTTTCGGCCATCGACCAGAAGAAGAACCAGTTGAACCTGGACGAGGCCCAGAGGCGGCTGAAGCAGCTTCAGAGCGACATCAAGTCCCGGCTGGAGAGCTCGCAGGCCGAACTGGCGGTTTTGCGCGAGAAGAAGAATAAAGCCATTCTCGAACTGAACCGCGAGAAGGCGAGGCTGCGGCAGGTAAAGATGCTGTCGCCGATGGCGGGGCTGGTGGCTGTCCGGCAGAATCGCGGCAACTTCATGATGCGCGGCATGCAGCTTCCGGACCTGAGGGAAGGCGACCAGATCTTCCCGGGGCTGCCGGTGGCGGACGTGCTGGACCTTTCCGAGCTGGAAGTAGCGGCGAAGGTGGGCGAACTGGACCGCGCGAACCTGCGCGACGGGCAGGACGTGACGATGCGGCTGGATGCGGCTCCGGACAAGCTGTTCCATGGCACGATCAAGACCTTGAGCGGCACAGCGAGTGCGAACGTCTGGTCGGGCGACATGGCGAAGAAGTTCGACGTGGTGTTCTCGGTGGACATGAAGGAACTGCTCAGCGGACTCGGAGCGAAACCGGAGCAGATCCGGCAGATCCTGGCGACGGCTGAGCGGAACCGGAGCAGGCCGATAGCGAGCCAGCCCTCGCTCACGGCGCAAGCGATGGTGATGATGGGCGGTTCCGGGGGAATGCCGGGAGCGCCGGGCATGATGGGACAGGGTGGCGGATTCCAAGGCGGCGCGCCGCAAGGCGGTGGACAGCAAGGCGGAGAGAGCGGCGGACGCATGCGGGGCGACCGGGGCGCCGATGCCGGCGGCGAGAGCCGGGGCGGCCGTCCGGGCGGCAACATGTCCCAGGAAGAGCGGCAGAAAATGCGTGAAGCGTTCCAGAAGATGCTGGGCGGACGGAACCCGCAGGACCTCAGCCCCGAGGAGCGCCAGAAGATGTTCGAGCAGATGCGGACTATGCGGGGCGGCGCCGCGTCCGGCCAAGGCCGGCCGGCCGGCGAGGGTGGAGCGCGTGGAGAACGCCCCGCGGGCTCGCCGCCGGCTTTGGGCTTCACGCGCGGGCCGGGCGGCCAGGGCGGGCGTGGTGAGGGCGGAGAAGGTGGTGGGCGCGGCGGTCGCGGCGGCGAAGCAAGCCAAGGCATGCCGATGGGATTCGGAGGCGCGCAGCAGTTCAGCGACAAGGATCTGCAGAACGCGAAGCTGCCTCCTCCTCCCCAGGAGGACAACGAACTGGACGTCCTGCTCCGGCCCGGCCTGCTTGCCGATGTCGAGATTATCGTTGAGAAGATTCCGAACGCGATTCATATCCCGGTGCAGGCGGTATTCGAGAAGGAAGGGAAACCGGTGGTGTTCGTCAAGCACGGAAACGAATTCGAGGAGCGCGTGGTGAAGCCGTTGAAGCGCAGCGAATCGACGATGGTGATCGCCGAAGGGCTGATGCCGGGCGAACTGCTGGCGCTCGCCGATCCGACCGCGACTAAAGGCGGCAAGAAAGGCGACGCGGGGGCGGCGAAGAAAGCATCGGGAATGCCGACTCCCGGCGGCCCGGGCCCCGGAGGAAGACAATGAGCGGCGTAACCGGATACCTTCCAGAGCTCTACATGGGGCTCTCCAGCCTGCTGGTGCACAAGCTCCGCAGTCTGTTGACCATGCTCGGCATGATCTTCGGCGTGGGCGCGGTCGTGGCCATGCTGTCGATCACGGCCGGCGCCCAGAAGGAAATGATCAGCTATATCGACCTGCTGGGCGTGAACAACATCATTATCGAGGCGAAGGAAGCAATGGACGCCAACGAATTGCAGGTGCGGCGCGCCATTTCCCCCGGCCTCACTTTTCGCGATTTCCGTGCAATTTCAGAGAACGTGCAGGGCCTCGAGGCGCTGACGCCGCGCAAGCGGTTCAAGCCGCAGAAGGTTCTGCCCAAGACGAACCAGGAACTGCCGCTGCTCATCGGCGTGCTGCCGAACTTCGCGCAGATCAACAGCCTCAAAATGATCTCGGGGCGGTTTTTCGATGAGCAGGACAATGAGCGGTCCGCTCCGGTGTGCGTGCTCGGCGAGACGGCGAAGGTGAACCTGCTCGGGTTCGAGCCGGCGGTTGGGAAGTACGTCAAGGTGAACGACCTCTGGCTCCAGGTGGTCGGGGTGCTCGCGCAACAGGCCACCGCGGATACGGACACGGAGGGCATGGAAGCCTCGAACCGCAACAACATGATCATCGCGCCGCTGAACACGGTGATGAGGAGGTTCGAGGATAACAACAGCTACATGAAGGACGAGATCGACGGCATTTATATGAAGGTTGCGACAGGGGCCGACTCGATCGAGACTTCGAACGTGGTGAGCGCGATCCTGGCGGCGACGCACAAAGACGCCGGCGACTTTACGGTGATTGTGCCGGCCGGCCTGCTGAAGCAGCGGCAACAGACCCAGATGATCTTCAGTGTGGTTATGATCTGTATTGCGGGTATTTCGCTGCTGGTGGGCGGCATCGGAATCATGAACATCATGCTGGCGACGGTGCTCGAGCGGACGCGCGAGATCGGCATCCGGCGCGCGATCGGCGCCCGGCAGGCGGATATCATCCGGCAGTTCCTGACGGAAGCGGTACTGATCTCGATCGTGGGTGGGTTGATCGGTATTGCATTCGGTTTCACGCTGTCGCGGATCATCGCGGCGGCGGCGGGCTGGTCCACGGAAGTCACCTCGGGATCGATCGGGGTGGCGTTCGGTGTTTCGGTTGGCATTGGGTTGTTGTTCGGAATTTATCCGGCCGTGCAGGCCGCGAAACTGGATCCGATCGAAGCGATTCGTTACGAGTGAGCAAGACTCCTATGCGCTTTTCAACTATCGTTGTGCTCCTGAGCGCCTCGTCGCTCGCGGCGCAGGAAATAGCGGCGCCGATCTTTCCCAAGCCGGCGTATTTCCGGCATACGTTTACAACGCCGCAGACGCACGTGGAACTGCAGCCGCCGGTGAAGCTGCAGGATTACGTTGCGAGCGGGAAGCTCGAGCTGTCGCTCAAAAACTACCTCGACCTCGTGATGGCGAACAACACGGACGTTGCGGTGGCGCGGCTGACGCTGGAGACACCCAAGAACGACGTGATGGGCGCGTTCGGGAAATTCGACCCGAGCCTGAGCATGAACTTCAGCGCGCAGAGGCAGAAGCAGGGATCGGCGCGGTCGGCGATCGACGGAGGCTCGGAAGTGAACTCGCTGACCCACAACGGCGGGTTGACGTGGACGCAGACGCTGCAATCGGGCACGCTGTTTACGGCCGGCTTCAGTGACAATCGCAGGTCTTCGAGCGACGCCCGGTCGGACTACAGCCCGAGCCATTCGGGGGCCTTGCAACTCAGCTTCACGCAACCCCTGCTTCGCAACCGCGGGTTCGCGATCCAGCGGATGCCGATCACGATCGCGCGGAACATGGTGCGCAAGAGCGAGTACGATTTTCGGGACAGCCTGCTGAACCTCATCGAGCAGGCCGAGGGTGCGTACTGGAGCGTGGTGGAGGCCAGAGAAACGCTCCGCGTCCAGGAAGACTCGCTAAAAATCAAGGACGCTTCGCTGAAGCGGTCGGAGCGGGAACTGGAGCTTGGGGCGATTTCTCCTCTGGACATCTTTCAACCGAAAGCGGATTACGCCACGGCCGAAATCCAGGTATCGCAACAGCGGTTCATGTTGGCCCAGCGGGAAGACGCGCTGCGGAAGATGATCGGCGCGGACCTGGACGCCGCCGCGCGGCAGTTGCCGCTGGCGCTGACGGAGACGGTGATGCCGCCGGCGAGCGACCGGGCGATTGAAACGGAGCAGGCCGTCGAAAAAGCGATGTCGATGCGGCCGGATCTGAAATCGATCGGTGTATCCCTGGATACGGACGATCTCAGGATTCGCAGCACATCGAACCTCCTGCGGCCGGACCTTTCCCTGACCGGCTCCTACACGTCGAGCGGCCTGAATGGCATGAACATGGTGGATGGAGTGTGGCGTCCGGGCTCGTTCGGAGATATGTTCGGTAACGTGTTTGGCTTCAATCTTCCGACGTACCGGTTTGGTTTGAGCCTGAGCCTGCCGATCCGCGACCGGAAGAACACCGCGGACCTGGCGAATCAGTTGATCGCGAAAAAGAGCGACGCGCTTAGGTTGCGCAACCAGCAGCAGTCGATCCGGCTGAACGTGCTGAATGCGATCAGCAGTCTGGAATCGGCCAAGGCCGGCGTGAGGCTCGCGCAGGTGTCGGTGGACCTTGCCCAACAGCAGGTGGACGCCGAGCAGAAGAAATACGACCTCGGCACCGGCTTGATGTACTTCGTGTTGCAGGCGCAGGACCGGCTGAACTCGGCGAAGCTGACGCTGGTGCGGAACATTATCAATTACCACCGCAACCGGCTGAGCCTGGTGCGGCAGACGGGCGAACTGCTGGACGAGAGGGGAATCGTGATTAAGTAGATCGTGGGACGCAGCTGGTCGTGGGTTGTAGGCTGTGGGCTGTAGGAGCCAGCGGCCTCCCGCATCGGACTGACATGGGGTCGGCGCTCACAGCGGGTTGCACATTGTTCGTCCGTGAAGCCACCCGACCGCTGAAACAGGCACTCCCGTTCGTATTTGCCCAGATGAAGTTCCGATCACGTCGAATACGATACTGAATTCCCTTTGTATTCGTTAACTTGGGGCGGTAGGTGCCGGACTGTTCCACGCTCCGGTGTACGATGTCGGGCAGTAACCGTTGCTGGCAGATTTTTTGGGCGGGGATGGATTCGGACCACAGGATTGGTTACTATTGTACGGCTATCATGGAAACTGAACCGCAACCTCCGAACGAACTCACCATCGAAAATGTCGCGAATTCCATCGCAGAGCAGCGCGACGCCGACGTGCTATTCTTCAGCGGCGGAATAGCATACCCGATCGCCAGAAAGATGATGGAGGCTTGTGAATTCCGGCGCTGCAGGAGAAATCTCTTGCTGATCATGCTGACTTGGGGTGGCGATCCGGATGCCGCCTACAAGATGTCCCACTACCTGCAACACCGGTACGGCAACTTCACCTTCCTGACCTCGGGCCTGTGCAAAAGTGCCGGAACCTTGGTGGCGCTTGGGGCACAGGAAGTCGTGATCACGAGTTTTGGAGAATTCGGGCCACTGGATACACAGTTGTGGAAACGAGATGAGGTTTCGGAGTCCCAGTCGGGCCTGATCGTCGACACCGCGCTGACGTCGTTGCAGGATAAGGCGTACAACTGTTTTGAACGCTTTCTGTCGCGGTTTAAGGGCGGGGTCGGCCGGAATGCGACCCTCCGGACGGCAAGCGAAATCGCCGCTGAGTTAACAACCGGCCTGTTCTCCGGGATCTATAATCAAATTGATCCCCTACATGTTGGGGAAACAGGCCGGTCAATGCGAGTAGCGAGGGAGTACGGACTGCGGCTTCAAGCCAAAAGCAGAAACTATTCCGAAGCCGCGTTGAAATCTCTAATTCACGATTATCCATCGCACGACTTCGTGATTGACCGCATCGAGGCTGAGAAGTTGTTTAGGAACGTTCGCGATCCCAGTATGGAAGAACAATTGCTAGTGACGCTATTGGGTGACGTGGCGTGCTATCCCCCCACCGGCAGGAACCAAGAAGACGGCCCGCGGTTCCTTAGCGATGAGCTCCCACTAGCACCTCAGACTGGAGAACCCGATCTGGCCGAGCAGGCCGTCGAGAAAGAGGTTGGACACGATGAGCGACACGAAGCGCCAACAACTGAGACTACTACTCTCGGAGAACACGCCATCTCAGGAAACGGGCGGTAATTATGTTCTGCGGCGACTTGAGCAAATCAGCCGCAGCAACATTCAGGAAGCACGCAAAACCGAAGCTGTCACGCGTATGGCCGCCACTGTGCGTCGCACCTCGGCCCAGCGATCTTCTGTTGCGCCATAAATCTCCGAAGCACCTGGCGGGCCCGCGCGGGCTATCTCTGCGGCATCAATGACGCAGCCTGCCGTGCTGCCCGCGTCGCATCAGAGCATTATCAAGTAGACTGGAGTGTGGGTTGTAGGTTGTGGGCTGTGTGGCGCTGAAATCGCCGGCAACCCACATCGCACGACCCACAACCTGTTTATGGGCCGAATCCGCATTCTCTCCGACGACGTCGCCAACAAGATTGCCGCCGGGGAGGTGGTGGAGCGGCCCGCGTCGGTGGTCAAAGAGCTGCTTGAGAACTCGCTCGATGCGGGGGCGACTCACCTTCGCGTCGACGTCGAGAGCGGCGGACGGCGGCTCATACGGATCACCGACAACGGGTGCGGCATGCTGCGCGATGACGCCATGCTGGCATTCGAGCGCCACGCCACCAGCAAACTGGCGAGCGCCAAGGATCTTCTTGGCATCTCCACTCTGGGCTTCCGGGGCGAAGCTCTGCCTTCCATCGGGTCGGTTTCACGCCTCCTACTTGAAACACGTGCGCTCGATGAGCCTACGGGGATGCGGGTGGAAATCCTCGGCGGCAAGATGGTGCGGGTCGAGGAGGCGGCGCTTGCGCCCGGAACGCAGATCACGGCTCGCGACCTGTTTTTCAATGTCCCCGCGCGGAAAAAGTTTCTGCGGTCGGAGCAGACCGAACTCGCGCACATCGCATCGCTTGTGACGCATTACAGCCTGGCAAGCCCGGACAAGACGTTCGTGCTGACAAGCGACAACAAAGAGCTGCTGAACGTAACCCCCGTGGAGAAGCTGCGCGACCGCGTGTACCAGGTGTTCGGCAGCCAGACGCTGGATGAACTGGTGGATATCGGGGTGCGGCAGGCGCCACGGCGCGCGGGCGAGGATGCGGCGGAAACGCCTTACACGATGCGAGGGTTCGTCTCGCGCCCGCAGGTGCAGAAGCTCAACCGCAATTCGATTTTTCTGTTCATCAACGGGCGGCTGATTCGCGACCGGCTGCTGCTGCACGCGATCACGGCGGCGTACCGCAACCTGATTCCTCCGGGCAGCTATCCGTTCGCGTTGTTGTTTCTGGAGAGCGATCCGGGCGAGGTGGATGTGAACGTTCACCCGTCGAAGACGGAGGTGCGGTTCCGGGAGCAATCCTTCGTGCATGATTTTGTGCGCGACGCGCTACGGCAGGCGCTGGTGGAATCGAGGCCGGTCTCGGCGATTCCGCTGCCGGCACGCGCTCAGCCCGCCGTGCAGGTGCCGTATTCGGAGTTTTCCCAGGCTGTGTCGGAGCAGGGCTGGCAGGGGCTGTCGGAAATGCCGCAGCCGTCGCGGCCCGCGGTAGAAACACTTCCGGAGTTCACGCTGCACGGGCCTCAACCGCCCGCGGCCCGATTCGACTTCAGCGCGCCGGCTGTCCCGGTGAATGACCCTCCGGCGGCCGAGGCGCCGCTGCGGCTACCCATTCCGGAAACTCACGGCGGGTTCCCGGCGGAGATCGTGCCCGACCTGTCGCAGAGCCTGACGGCGCTGGCGGACCTGCGGCCGCTGGGCCAGATTCACGAGAGCTTCATCGTGGCGGCGGGGCGCGATGGCATATGGATCATCGACCAGCACGTTGCGCACGAGCGCATCCTGTTCGAGAAGGTTCTGAAGCAGCGTGCCGCGGGGCGGGTGGAAATGCAGCGTCTGTTGATGCCGCTGGTCATACAGCTCACGCTGGCGCAGCAGGCGGACTATGACCGGATCGCGGCTGAACTGGAGGCGCTGGGATTCGAGACGGAACCGTTCGGGCAACGCACCATCGCGGTGAAAGGGGCTCCGGCGGGGGTGAATCCCCAGGATATCGAGCGAGTCGTTTTTGAGATTCTGGAAATCGCGGACCGTGAGCTGCGGCGGGTGTCTCTGGACGACTTACGGCGCGGCATTGCGGCGTCGATCGCATGCCGGGCCGCGATCAAGATCAACATGAGGCTCGACCAGGGCAAGATGGAGTGGCTGTTGAAATCGCTTGCGGAGACCGAGTGCCCGATGAGTTGCCCGCACGGGCGGCCGATCGCGTTGCGGTATTCACTCCGGGACATTCTGAAGGGCTTCCATAGGATGTAACATCTGCGTTTATCCGCGTTCATCGACGGCCGAAATGCTTTTATCAGCCGCAGATGAACGCCGATGGACGCTGATGCCCCCTACTCCCATTCGATGGTGCCGGGGGGCTTGTGGGTGAGGTCGTAAAAGACGGCGGAGATGCCTTCGAGTTGTAGAAGTTCGTGGGTCATCTCGGCGAGCAGGGCGCGGTCCATCGGGACGGCGCGGGCCGTCATTCCATCCACCGAATCAATGGGCCGGAGGACGATGGAATCGGGGCGTTCCGGCGTGCCGAGCGGGACGAGGATGACCGGGAACTGCCAGACCTGGCGATCGTATCCGCTGTGGTGAGAGAGGCGGCGCACGGCGGCGTCGGCGATCCGGAGGCGCGCGAGGCGGTCCGGAGTGAGCGAGCTTCGAAAGACCTGAAGTGAAGCGAGCGGGGTACGGCTCTCGATGAGCGCCACGGCGCGGTTCACTCCAGAGAGGCGGTTGATGAGGGTGGTCGCCTCGTCGAACAGCGCGGGTTCGGGATAGCGGTCAAACGCGAGCACCGGGGCGTAAGTGCGGGAATCGCCTTGCACGCCGACGGAATGGATGGGAAGCAGCCAGCCGTCGTCCGTGCGGCGGACGGGCGCGGCGGCTTCCGAGCACAGACAGCGGATCGCCAGGCCGGGTCCGGGGAACGGGTGGCGGTGGAGCAGGTCGCGGGGCAGGCCGAGTTCCTCGCCGATTTCACGAACTTCGTCCTTGTAAAACGAACTGAGCGGCTCGACGATGCGGCCCGAAGCGATCAACTGCTGGATACCAGCCACGCGGTTGTGGTGCGTCTTGATGACGGCGGCGTTCTTGGTTCCGCCCGATTCGATTGTGTCGGGGTAGATCGTGCCCTGCCCCAGAATCCAGTCGCCTTCCAGGATGTGGCCGGACTCCATGATCTCTTCCTGGATGCCGACGAACTCCTCGCCGATGATGCGGCGCTTCTGCTCGGGGTCGTGAGAGGCGGCGAGCGCCGCGAGAAAGCGCGGCTCGGCGGGTTCGATCAGAACGGCGCCGGGGGCGAGCTTGTCAAAGGTGTGGCGGACGAACTCGGTTTCGCCATCCCGCATCAGGCCGGTATCGACGTAGATGCCGCGGACGCGGCCCGGGCCGAGCGCGCGAACACAGAGGGTGAAAGCGACCGAGGAATCCACGCCGCCGCTGACGAAGAAGAAGATATTGCGGTCTCCGGCGATTTCCTGAATGCGGCGGGTGATGATCGGGATGCGGTACTTCGGGTTCCAGTCGTTCTGGCAGCGGCAGATGCGGAGCACGAAGTTTTCGAGTATCTGCCTGCCGTTGCAGGTGTGAACGACCTCGGGATGGAACTGGACGGCGTAGAAGGAGCGCTCGACGTCCGCCATAGCGGCAACAGCGCAGGTGCTGGTGGTGCCGACGATCTGAAAACCGGGCGGAAGCCCGAGGACGGTGTCGCGGTGGCTCATCCAGACTTGCTGGGGCTGAGCGGCGATGCCTTCGAACAGGGGGGCCGCAGTCGTAGTGAGGACCGCCAGGCCGTACTCGCCCTTTTCGCCCCGGCGAACATCGCCGCCGAGAACGTGCGCCATGATGTGCAGGCCGTAGCAGATGCCAAGGACCGGCACGCCCAGGCGGAAAATGCCCGGATCGACAGTGGGGCTGTCAGGCTCGTAGACGCTGGAAGGCCCGCCGGAGATGATGATGCCTTTCGACTTGGCGAGTTCGGCGGCGGGGGTATCGCTCGGCCGCACCGCGGCAAAGACGCCATGTTCGCGCACCTTACGGGCGATCAGATGGCAGTATTGGCCGCCTGCGTCGAGGACGGTGATCTGTGGTTCGGGACTGTAGTCTGACATTTCGGACGTGAGAAGCCGTGGACCCACGATCCACGGTCCACGACCTACGATCTTAAATTACTTTCCGAGTCGCTGCGCTACGACTTTCTTCGCGGTCTCAAGCAGGGCGCGCGCTTTCGGCATGGACTCGATGGCGCGAGCGACCTCCGGATCGGTCTCAATCCCGAGGTGGCGGGCGTCGTCGATCGAGATCGCGCTGGAGTACATCTCCCGCTTGAGTTCCTGCTTGAGCCAATCCTGACTCTGGGCGAACTCGGCCTCAGTAAAGGTGACGTTCTGGGCGAGCAGGAACTGGTGGAGGTCCTCCATGATGGTGGTGTCGGGGTTCCAGCCGGCCGCAATCCTGGTGCTGTGGGTGCCGAGGTAGCGCGCGACGAAATTGAACATTACGTACCTGCGGCGAATGCTGGTTTGGAAGCGGTCAAGCTTGGTATCGGCGAATTTCTCATCGGGAGTGATACCGTTGCCTCCGTAGACCGTGCGGCCGCTATCGGTGGACTTGGCGTCGAGCAGGTTGTTCTTCTCGCTATCCTTCCGGAAGTAGTAATCGTAAAACGAGATGTTGGAGTAGTCGCGCTGGATCAGCCGGCCGCTGGGTGTGTAGTAGCGAGCCGTCGTGAGGGCGAGGCCGGTGTTCTCAGTCATCGGATAGACGGTCTGAACCAGTCCCTTCCCGAACGTGTTCTCGCCGAGAATCCAGGCCCGATCGTGGTCCTGGAGGGCGCCCGCGACGATTTCCGCGGCGGAAGCCGAGTAGCGGTTAACGAGCACGACGACCGGGTAATCGCGGTTTCCGTTGCCGGTCCGGGCGGTGTAGGGCTTCTCAGCCGAGGCACGGCCGCGGTGCGAAACGACGAGCTGTCCTTTCCTGAGGAACCGGCCGGCAACGGCCACTCCCTCGTTGAGGAGGCCGCCGGGGTTATCGCGCAGGTCGAGGACAAGGCCCTTGATGTTCTCCTCGCCGAGCTTCTTCAGCGATTCTTCGAGTTCGCGGCTCGTGGTCTCGTTGAAGGCGGCGATTTCGACATAGGCAATGCCGGGTTTCAGCCAGAAGGCGTCCTGCACGCTCTTGCGTGGGATCTCGTCGCGGGTGAGGTTGAAGACAAGAGGCGTTTCGTGGCCGGAGCGTCCGATGCTGACCTTGACGCTGGTTCCGCGGGGCCCTTTCAGCAGGTCGGCTATCTCCGTCATGCTGAGCTTCTCGGTAGACTTGTCATCGACCGCCAGGATCTCATCGCCCGGGTGGATTCCGGCTTTATGGGCGGGGGAATCCGGGAAGGGCGAAATGCAGATGGTCTTGCCGTTCCCGGTGCGGCTGATGCCGATGGTCATGCCCACGCCGTAGTAATGGCCGCGTTGATCTTCTCGCAGGAGCTGGAATTCGCGTGGATCGAAGAAGCTGGAGTGAGGGTCGAGGGTGCGCAGCATGCCGGGAATGGCGCCCTTGTAGATCGCCTTGTCCGCTGTAAGCGGATCGGCGAAATTCCTTTCGATGAGGGCATACACCTTTGTAAACCCGTTGACGCTGGCTTTGACGTCATCCTCGGACGAAGCGGCGGATGCGGCGCTTGTCAGGTCGGGCCCGAAGATACCTCCAAGAACGGAACAGGCCACGATGACGGCGGGGTAAAGAAAAACAGACCGGCGGTAAGCCATTTTGACGATCTCTCCAGCAGATTCTGATTTTCAGTATAACCCAAAGCGGAGGGGAGCTATCTGCCGGTGCGATGGGCTGCGGGGAGCGCGCCTCCTACAGCCCACAACCCACTACCCACAACCTTACGAGCTGCGGGCGGCAAGTTTCCGGGCGGCCGGGGCGGCTTCCGCCCGAAGGGGTTTTTTTGGTGAGGAGCCAAGGCGGCGGACCTGGTCGCTGACGCAGACCAGGAACATCGGCTGGCGAGCTCCCTTCATGATGTCGATGATGCGGTCGTGGCTGTCCTCGAGGTAGATCGTCTTTCCGTCGGTGAGGAGGTGCAAGTCCGAATCGGCCGAGAGGACGTCCGAGAGGCGGCGGTCCATCTCGCGCTGGAGATACCTCAGCACGCGGCGAATCTTTTGAAGGGAGAAGCCTTTCCGGCGAAGTTCGGCGATTACCGTGATCTCTACCACCTGTTCGGGGGAGTACACCCTCTTGTGGCCCTCATGCTGGGGAGATACCACGCGACGCTCGTCCCACCACTGCAACTGGCGAAGGCTTATGTTTGCGATGCGGGCGACATCACTCGAGGAATAGGCTTCGGCGGGGGAGACCGGAGCAGACCGAACCTTTTTTGTTTTGAACATCGAAAGAGGCTTCCGTTTCGAAAAAGTGCTTGCCTATAGGATTGTACGCCCCTGTGCGGCGGTGTCAATGACTAATTTTTAACTCTAGCCTCCCCCAACAAAATGAACGATTTCCAGGCGGGCGCCGGGGTGGAGGGAGCGGACGGGCCACTCGGGTTTTTTGAGGATGAGGGCGTCGAGCTCGATGGCAACGTGGCCGGGGTCGAGGCCGAGGGAGTCCAGGAGGGCCAGGACGGTGCAGCCGTCGGGCACGTCGCGAGGCTCGCCATTAATTAGAATTCGCATAGAAAAGGCCGGATGCGGATGCCGGGTTCGAGGGGCGGTCGCGTGCTTTTTACAGTAGCATTCCGCAACCATCGATTTGACACCCTGTTTCGCCCTCATTATAGTCGAGTTTTAGGCGTACATTGCGTCAGGTTGTGGGTTTCGCCGGATGGAGGGGTAGTGTAGCGACCGGTGGAATCAGCGCAATGCCAGACTGGGCGGAGGGAGGTCCATGCCCACCTCGTTTGCGGAACAGTATTTTCCGGTGTTTCTGCAGGTACTGATCGCCATGGCCATCGCCGGGGGGATGATCGTCACCTCGGCGGTGCTGGGACGTCGCGTTCGGAACCGGATTAAAGACCAGCCCTACGAGTGCGGCATTCCTTCCGAGGGTTCGACTCGCGAGAGGTTCAGCGTGAAGTTCTATCTGGTCGCGATGGTCTTCATCCTGTTCGACATCGAGACAGTGTTCCTGTACCCCTGGGCGGTAGTGTACCGGCAATTGAAGCTTTTCGCGTTTTTCGAGATGTTTCTTTTCGTCGTGCTGATTCTTTCCGGCTTTTTCTACATCTGGAAAAAGGGAGCGCTGGCGTGGTCGGTGGAAGAAGAGCCGCGAGGGAAACGGTAGCACGATGACATCCGAAGAACTCCTCAAAACCATCCACAGTTGGGACGAGGCGGCCGTGCTCGATTCGAGATTCGAGCGCGGGGAACCGACGCTGGAGGTCCCCCCGGAGCGGATCGCCGCGCTGTGCCGCTACCTGAAGGACGAGCTTGCTTTCGTGCGGCTGAGCGCGGTGACGGTGGTGGATCGTTTTCCGGCCGAGCCGCGGTTCGAAGTGATCTATCTGGTGCACTCGCTCGAACGGGGCCAGCGGCTGCGGCTCAAGTGCCGCCTGGGAAGTGAGCAGCCCGAGATCGATTCGGTGACGGACGTCTGGCGGTCGGCGAACTGGTACGAGCGCGAGGTGTTCGATCTGATGGGCGTGCGGTTTCGCAACCATCCGGACTTGAGGCGAATTCTGATGCCGGAGGGCTGGAAAGGCCACCCGCTGCGCAAGGACTACCCGGTGACCGGGGAGAAGTACACGTACTGCGAATGACTATGGGAACGACGGCGCAACGGATGACGTTGAACATGGGGCCGCACCACCCGTCCACGCACGGTGTGCTTCGCATGATCCTCGAGCTGGACGGCGAGACGGTCACCAAGGCCAACTGCGACATCGGCTACCTGCACACGGGGATCGAGAAGGAATTCGAGCAGAAGACATGGCAGCAGGCGGTCACGCTGACGGACCGCATCGACTATCTGTGCCCGCTGACGAACAACCTGTGCTACTGCCTGGCGGTGGAAAAGCTGCTCGGACTGGAGATTCCGGCAGGGGCGCAGTGGATGCGGGTGTTGCTGAACGAACTGACTCGCATCAACAGCCACCTGGTGTGGCTGGGGACGCACTCGATGGACCTGGGCGCGATGTCCATGCTCCTGTACTGCTTCCGCGAGCGTGAGGACATCCTTCGGATTTTCGAGATGTTCTCGGGCCAGCGGATGATGACGAGTTACTTCCGGATCGGCGGGCTGGCGCTCGAACCGCCGCGTGGATGGCAGAAGGCGGTCGGGAAATTCATCGATGCGTTTCCGAGCCGGGTGGACGAGTACGAAGACCTGCTCACGAAAAACCCGATCTGGATGAACCGCACCAAGGGCGTGGGGCACGCGAAGCTCGAGGATCTGCTGGATTGCGGAGTAACAGGGCCGATGATCCGCGCGGCGGGCCTGGCCTGGGACATACGGAAATCGGAGCCGTACTCGAGCTACGAGAAGTTCGATTTCGACATTCCGACGCGGACCGGGAGCGATGTGTATTCGCGGTATCAGGTGCGGGTGGAGGAGATGCGGCAGAGCGCGCGGATCGTGAGACAGGCGCTCGAAGGCATGCCGCCGGGACCTTGGAAAGCGGACGCTCCGAAAGTTGTGCTGCCGGATCGCGAAAAGATGAAGACGCAGATGGAGGCGCTCATCTACCATTTCAAGATCGTGACGGAGGGTTTCCGTGTGCCGGAGGGCGAAGTCTACCAGGTGGTGGAATCGCCGCGGGGCGAGATGGGCTACCACGTGGTGAGCGATGGGACGTCGAAGCCGTACCGCGTGTTCATCCACGGGCCGAGCTTCGGGAACCTGCAAGGGCTGCCGCTCATGGTGGAGGGCCGGCTGGTTTCGGACGCGATCGCGGCCCTGGGATCGACGGATTTTGTGCTGGGGGACATCGATCGGTAATGACTTTTTCGCCGGAGCTGGAAGCGAAATTCGAGAAGCTTCTGAAGAGCTATCCTGCCGGGCGCGAGCGGTCGGCAGTGGTGCCGATGCTGATGTACGCGCAGGACGAGATCGGGTCGGTAACGGAAGAACTGGTGGAGGAAGTGGCGCGGCGCACGGGCATCACGACGCTTCAGGTGAGCGAGGTGGTGACGTATTACTCGATGCTCCACCGGAGGCCGCTCGGGAAGCATCACATACAGATCTGTACGAACATCAGTTGCCAACTCACGGGCGGCGCGGAGCTTTGGGGGCATGCCTGCCGCAAGCTCGGAATCGGGAACAAGGAAGTCACCGCGGACGGCCAGTTTTCGCTCGAGGAAGTGGAGTGCATCGGGGCCTGCTCATGGGCGCCGGCCATTCAGGTGAACTACGAATTTCACCACGACATGACGCCGGAGAAACTGGACCGGCTGATCGATAGCCTGCGGAAGGTCGTCTGATGCTATACAACGAACCGAGCCCGTTGGAAGTGAAGGTGCTGACGCGGCGCTTCGGGCTGCCGAACTCGAATTCGCTCGATACTTATCTGGCGGATGAGGGGTTCGTGGCATTCCGCAAGGCCGTGGAGATGGGGCCGGAAAAGATCCTGGAGGAGCTAAAGACTTCCAACCTGCGCGGGCGCGGCGGGGCGGGCTTCCCGACGGGGATGAAGTGGAGTTTCGTGCCGCGCAATTCGCCCAAGCCGAAGTACGTGGTGGTGAACGCGGACGAGAGCGAGCCGGGCACGTGCAAGGACAGGCTGCTGATCGAGAACGACCCGCACCAGTTGATCGAGGGAATGCTGATCGCCGGGCTGGTGGTTGATGCGCACGCGGGATACATTTACATACGCGGCGAATACCGGTATCTGATCGACATTATGGACCGCGCGATTGCGGAGGCTTACGAGCGCGGGTATTTGGGAAAGAACATTCTTGGCACGGGATTCGACTTCGACGCTTACACGCACACGGGAGCGGGGGCGTACGAGTGCGGAGAGGAATCGGCGCTGCTTGAGTCGCTGGAGGGCAAGCGCGGCGTGCCGAGGATCCGGCCGCCGTTTCCGGCGGTGGCGGGGCTGTACCAATGCCCGACGGTCCTGAATAACGTGGAAAGCTATTCGGCCGTGCCGGCGATTATTCGCGACGGCGGAGAGGCCTTCGCTGGGCTCGGCACACCCAAGAACGGCGGAACGCGGCTGTTCTGCATTTCGGGGCACGTGAACAAGCCGGGCGTGTACGAACTGCCGATGGGGTTCAACCTGCTGCGGATGATCGAGGAAGTCGCGGGCGGCATGCGCGGAGGCAAAAAGCTGAAGGCGGTGATTCCGGGCGGATCGTCATGCCCCGTGCTGAAGGCCGAGGAGTGCGACATCGCGATGGATTACGATTCGCTCGCCAAGGCGAAAAGCATGATGGGTTCGGGCGGCGTGGTGGTGATGGACGAGGACACGTGCATGGTGAAAGCCGCGCAGCGGATCATGCGGTTCTACCAGCATGAGAGTTGCGGGTGGTGCATCCCTTGCCGCGAAGGCACGCTTTGGCTGAGGAAACTGCTCACGCGCGTGCATGAGGGCGGAGGGACGCCCAGCGATGTGCCGCTCATCGGAGAGCTGGCGAAAAATATGCTGGGCCGCACATTCTGCCCGCTGGGGGACGCGGCGGCAATGCCGACCATCGCGTTTGTGGAGAAGTTCAGGGACGAGTTCGAGGCGCATCTCGATGGGGCGCCGTGCCCGTTTGAATCGAAGCCGGTGAGCGTCTAAATGGCGAATGTAAAGCTCACAATCGACGGAAAGGCCGTGGAGGCGCCGGCGGGGACGCTGGTGATTGAAGCGGCGCGGCGCGCGGGGATCGAGATCCCGGCGTTTTGCTACTACGAAGGGCTGGCGCTTCAGGCGGCGTGCCGCATGTGCCTGGTGGAAGTGGAGAAAGCGCCGAAGCTGATGACGTCGTGCACGCTGCCGGTGGCGGAAGGCATGGTGGTGCGCACCGATACGCCGCAGGTGGTGCAGGCGCGCAAGGGCGTGCTCGAGTTCCTGCTGACGAACCATCCACTGGATTGCCCGGTGTGCGACAAGGGCGGCGAGTGCGAACTGCAGGACATGGTGTTCCGCTACGGCGCGGGCGAGAGCCGGTTCCTAGAGCAGAAGCAGCACGTGGATGAGCGGCAGTGGTCGCCGGTGGTGTTCTACGACAAGCCGCGATGCATTCTGTGTTTCCGCTGCGTGCGGGTTTGCAGCGAGGGCATGGGTGTGGCGGCGCTGGGCGTGGTGAACCGGGGCGCGTCGAGCGAGATTGCGCCGAACGGTGGCGATCACCTCGATTGCGACGAGTGCGGCATGTGCATCGACATCTGCCCGGTGGGCGCGCTGACGAGCGGCACGTACCGCTACCAGACGCGGCCGTGGGAGATGCAGCACGTGGGCACCATCTGCACGCACTGCGCGGACGGTTGCAAGACCACGCTGGGCATTCGGAACGGCCGCATACATCGCGCGAACAACCGCGACCGGTCCGGGATCAACGGCGAGTTCCTGTGCATCAAGGGCCGGTACGCGGGCGATTTCGCGCATCACGAGGAGCGGTTGCTCGCGCCGCTGGTGCGGTCGGGCGATGGGTTCGAGCCGGTCTCCTGGGCGAAGGCGCTGGAGATTGTGGCGGGGCGGTTCGCCGAGGTGAAGCGGCGCGGTGGGAAGTTCGGCGTCATCGGGTCGAACCACACGACCAACGAAGAGAATGACTATCTCCAGAAGATGGCGCGGTTCGGTTTGAGGACCGAGAACATCGACCACCACCGCACGGGCGATGTGATCAGCCTGCTGCGGACGCATGCGCCGCTGGCGACTACGGCGGATCTCTACAACAGCAAGGCCGTGCTGATCGTGGGGAGCGATCTATCGCAGCAGCATCCGCTGCTCGCCTGGCAGATTCGCGCGAACTGGCGGCATCATAAGGCGCGCGTTTACACGGTGCGGCGCGGCCCTGTGCGCGAGGACAAGATCGCGGCGCGGATCGTTTCTGTGGAGCCGGGCTGCGAGATGGCGGGCGTGGAGTCGCTGCGGGCGGAGCTGGCGAACGAGCCTGAATTGGTGATCCTGTTCGGTGACGCGATTCAGGGCGAGGCGGTGACGCGCCTGGTTGCGTTCGGCAGTTCGCTGGGCATTCCGGTGAAGTACGTTTGCCTGGTGGACTACTCGAATTCGCGCGGCGCGGTGGATATGGGGCTGGTGCCGGGCGAAGGCGGCATGACGCTTCCGGAGATGATGGCGGCGGACGACCTCGACGCGCTGTGGGTGGTGGGCGCGAATCCGTTGAAGCGGTACGCGTTGGCCGGGAAACCTTTCATGGTGGTTCAGGATTTGTTCCTGACGGAGACGGCGCGGGCGGCGGACGTGGTGCTGCCGGCGGCTTCAGCGTACGAGAAGTCCGGTACGGTCACGAACGTTTGCGGCGAGATACAGCGGCTGCAAAAAGCGTTTGAGACGCCGGGGACGAAAGCGGATCTGGAGATCTTCGGGCTGATCGCGCGGGGGATGGGCCTCGGCCTTGAGGCGGGCGGCGCTGTGCAGAGCGTGGAACGGGCCGGGCATGCCCGGCCCCTACAAGGACTCGTGGAATCGGCTAAGGACACGCTGTTCACATCGGGCACGCTGGGCCGGTATTCCAGGAAACTGAATGCGGTGCGGGAAGCCCCCGGGGAGCTGTATCGCGGATGAACTTCTTCCTGCTGAGCGCGATCAAGGCGGCGGTCGTGATGGGCGTGCTGATGCTCACACTGCTTTACCTGCAATGGGTGGAGCGCAAGGTGATCGCGCGCATACAGGTGCGGCTCGGGCCGTACCGCGTGGGTCCGCACGGGTTGTTGCAGCCGATCGCGGACACCGTGAAGTTGCTGCTCAAAGAAGACCTGACGCCGTCGGGTGTGAATAAGGCGTTTTATCTGCTGGCGCCGTTTCTGGCGATCACGCTGTCGCTGATTTCGATTTCGGTGATTCCGTTCGGGCCGGCCATCGATATCGCGGGCGTGCGCACCTGGATGCAGTTGACCGATTTGAACATCGGCGTGATCTTCGTGTTGGCGATTTCATCGCTCGGGGTGTACGGCCTGGTGCTGGCGGGGTGGGCTTCGAACAGCAAGTATCCGCTGCTGGGTGGCCTGCGGAGCACGGCGCAGATGATCAGTTACGAACTGCCGCTGGGGCTCGCAGTAGCCGCGCCGCTGCTGATGTCGAACACGCTGAGCCTGCGCGAAATCGTGGTTTCGCAGTCACATTACTATTGGGGTTGGATTCCGGCTTGGAACGTGCTCCGCGGGCCGCTGCCGCAGGTGGTTGGCTTCATCGTGTTTCTGATCGCGGTATTCGCGGAGACCAACCGTGTGCCCTTCGACTTGCCCGAGGCCGAGAGCGAGCTCGTGGCGGGTTTCCATACCGAGTACAGCAGCATGAAGTTCGCCGGATTTTTCATGTCCGAGTACGCGAACATGATCACGGTGTGTTCGATGGCGACCGTGCTGTTCCTGGGCGGATGGCTGCCGCTATGGCCGGCGAGTATGGGGTCGGGGTTCGCGCCGTCGATTGTGTTCGCGGGGATAGGCCTGATGCTGCTCTATCGCGGGTTGCACTCGGCGCGCAAGCGGGACCGTAGCCTGCCCGTGTTCGGGTTTGTGTTCTTCGCTCTGGCCGGGCTGTTCCTGGTTCCGGCGGTTGAGCGGTTTCTGGACCCGCTTTTCTGGTTCGGCGCAAAGACGGGCCTGCTGCTATTCGTGTTTATTTGGGTACGCGGCACGGTGCCGCGCTTCCGCTATGACCAGTTGATGCGTTTCGCCTGGGGCTTCCTGTTCCCGGTGGCGATGCTCAACCTGATGGCGACGGGGCTGCTGGTGGCCCTTTTGGGATAAGGGATGGACGCAATCGTATTCCTCGTGTTCGCCGCGGCCGCAGTAATCTGCGGGATTAACGTGGTGGTGCGGACGCAGCCGATCTCGAGCGCGCTGTCACTGATTGGCGTGATGGCGTCGCTGGCGATCATCTACCTGCTGCTCGGGGCGCCGTTTCTGGCGGCGGCGCAGGTGCTCGTCTACGCGGGCGCGATCATGGTGCTGTTCGTCTTCGTGATCATGCTGCTGAACGCGGGGGCGGAGCAGAAATCGCGCGGCGCGTGGATGGCGCGCCTGGCGGGTTTGCCGCTGCTGGTGGCTTTGCTCATGAGCCTGAGCTTCGTCATCTTCCGCATGTACCCGCGTTCGGTGGGAGTCAGGTTCGGGGCGTTCACGGGCGGGACGGTGGAGCGCTTCGGCACTGCGCTGTTCACAACATACCTGCTGCCGTTCGAGATCACTTCGATTCTCGTGCTGATCGCGATTCTGGGCGCCGTGGTGCTGGGCTACAAGGAGTTGGACTAAATGCCGCAAACCGTTCCGCTCTCCTGGTATCTGGCGTTGAGCGCGGTGCTGTTCGCGCTGGGCGTGGCGGGATTTCTGTTCCGGCGCAATATCATCACGATGTTCATGTCGATCGAGCTGATGCTGAACGCCGTGAACCTCACGTTCATCGCCTTTTCGTACCACTTGAAGCAGGTGGACGGACAGGTGTACGCCTTTTTCGTCATGGTGGTGGCGGCGGCTGAGGCGGCGGTCGGACTCGCAATCATTCTGACGGTTTTTAAGAACCGCGCGACGCTGCAGGTGGACGACGTTTCCTCGATGAAGAACTAGGCCGATAGATGCAACTACTCTGGATCATCCCCGCGCTTCCGCTCGCCGGGTTCCTTGTGAACGGGCTATTCGGAAAGCGTCTGCCGAAGGCGGCCGTCAATGCGGTGGCGATCGGCTTCATCGCGCTCTCGTTTCTGTGGGTGCTGAAGACGATCGTCGGCCTGATGCCGCTCGAGACCGCGCACGTCGAGCGGTACTTCGACTGGATTCAGGTGGGCGGGCTGCGCATTGGCTGCGACCTGATGGTGGATCGCCTGACCGCGGTGATGCTGCTGGTGGTGACCGGAGTCGGACTGCTGATCCATATCTACGCGGCCGGGTACATGGCGCATGACGGCGGGCATCCGCGATTCTTCGCGTACCTGAACCTGTTCATGTTTTTCATGCTGACGCTGGTGCTGGCGGCCAACTTCCTGCTGATGTTCGTGGGATGGGAAGGCGTGGGGTTGTGCAGCTACCTGCTGATCGGTTTCTGGTTCCAGAAGAAGAGCGCGACGAACGCGGGGAACAAGGCATTCATCGTGAACCGCATCGGCGACTTCGGCTTCCTGCTGGCGATGTTCCTGCTGGCAATCACTTTCAAGACGCTCGATTTCGGCGGCGTTTTCGGGCAGTTGAGCGGATGGCCGGTGGAGCATACGGTTGGGACGCTGACGCTGGCAGGCCTGTTGCTGCTGCTCGGCGCGACCGGAAAATCCGCACAGGTTCCGCTGTATGTCTGGCTGCCGGACGCGATGGAAGGCCCGACTCCGGTTTCGGCATTGATCCACGCGGCGACGATGGTGACCGCGGGCGTCTACATGGTGGCGCGCACCGCGCCGTTGTTCCTCAAGGCTCCGATGGCGCTGGAGATGGTGGCGCTGATCGGCCTGGCGACGGCGCTCTTTGCGGCAACCATCGGCCTGGTGCAGAACGATATCAAGAAAGTTTTCGCCTACTCCACCGTGTCGCAGCTTGGGTATATGTTCCTGGGCGTGGGGACGGGGGCGTTCGCGGCCGGCGTCTTCCACCTCGTGACGCATGCGTTTTTCAAGGCGCTGCTGTTCCTTGGCGCGGGCAGCGTGATTCACGCATTGAGCGGCGAGCAGGACCTGCGGCTCATGGGCGGGCTGCGGAAGAAAACTCCGTGGACGTTCTGGACACTGCTGTGCGCGTCCGTATCGATTGCGGGTGTGCCGTTCACGGCCGGGTTCTTCAGCAAGGACGAGATACTGATCTCGGCTTACCATCACGCTCCATGGATGTACTGGCTGGCGACGATTGCGGCTGGGATGACTGCGTTCTATGTGTTCCGCGCTTTGTTCCTGGCGTTTTTTGGAACCTATCGCGGCGAGGCGCATCCGCACGAATCGCCCGCGGTGATGACGCTGCCGCTGGCGGCGCTGGCCGTGCTGTCGCTCGGCGGCGGCTTCCTGCCGGTGCCGGGTTGGCTAGAGCCGCTGTTCGGAGTTCCGGCCGAGCACCATAATCCGGCGCTGGTGGCGATCTCGGTTTCGTTCGGTTTGGCGGGCATTTTCCTGGCGTGGCTGTTCTATGTGGCGCGCCCGGAACTCCCCCGTGCGCTGGCACAGCGGTCCAGCGGGCTGTATCGAACCGTTCTGAACAAGTATTACGTGGACGAGATCTACAATGCCTCGGTTGTGAGGCCGGTGGTGGAGGGATCGCGGAAAGTGCTGTGGCAGGGGATTGACGTCGAGGTGATCGATGCGAGCGTGAACGGCATCGGCGCACGGGCCCGCGGAATCGGCGGCGTGCTGCGGCGTATGCAGTCGGGTTACATACGAAGCTATGCGGCGTGGGTGCTGCTTGGCGCTGTTGTCGTGATGCTGGCAATCGGAGGCGCGAAGTGATGCTGTTGAACGCAGTGCTCTGGCTGCCGCTGGCGGGATTCCTCCTGCTTTTGCTCGTGCCGCGTGAGAGGGTGCGGGCGATCCGGCAGTTTGCGCTTGGCATCTCGCTCGCGACGTTCGGGCTATCGCTCGCATTGCTTGCCGGTTTCGACCGCGGGAGCGCGGCGTTTCAGTACGAGACGAACCTGCCTTGGATTGCTTCGCCCGTAATTCGGTATCACATCGGAATCGACGGCATCAGCCTGTGGCTCGTGCTGCTGACGACGCTGCTCGCGCCCATCGGCATTCTGATTTCCTGGCGGCACATCGACAAGCGCGTGAAGGAGTTTTTCGCGTTCTTCCTGCTGATGGAATTCGGGCTGACCGGCGTGTTTGTCGCGCTCGACCTGTTCCTGTTCTATGTCTTCTGGGAAGTTTCGCTGGTGCCGATGTACTTCCTGATCGGCGTGTGGGGGCACGAGCGCCGCATCTACGCCGCGGTGAAGTTCTTCATCTACACGATGACCGGTTCGGTGCTGATGCTGGCCGGCATCATCTATCTGTACAATCGCGCGGGCACCTTCGATTACCCGGCCCTCATCCAGATGATGACGAGCGGCAAGCTGATGCTGGACCGTGCGGAGCAGAGCCTGCTCTTCATCGGCTTCTTCGCGGCGTTCGCGATCAAGGTGCCGTTGTTCCCGCTGCACACGTGGCTTCCGGACGCGCACGTCGAGGCGCCGACGGCGGGTTCGGTGATGCTGGCCTCCGTCATGCTGAAGATGGGCTGCTACGGGCTGCTGCGGTTTTGCCTGCCGATGTTCCCGGCGGCGGCACGCGGGTTCGCCCCGTGGATCGCGATTCTGGCGATTGCGGGAATTCTGTACGGCGCGCTTGTCGCGATGGTACAGCCGAACATGAAGAAGCTGGTGGCGTATACGTCGGTGAGCCACCTCGGATTCGTCGTGCTCGGGATCTTTTCGTTCACCGAATTGGGCGTGAACGGCGCGGTGTACCAGATGCTGAATCACGGGATCTCGACGGGCGCGTTGTTCGCGCTGGTCGGCTTCCTGTACGAGCGGCAACACTCGCTGGAGATCAAGGATTACGGCGGCGTGGCGGCTTCCGCGCCGGTGCTGGCCACGATGTTTTTGATTACGTCGCTGGCGAGCATGGGATTGCCCATGCTGAACAATTTCGTGGGCGAGTACCTCGTGCTGCAAGGCGCGGCGCAGGCCAATTTCCGGTGGGCGGCGTTCGCGGCTATAGGCGTGATTCTCTCGGCGTGCTACATGCTCTGGATGTACCAGCGCGTGTTCTACGGCGAGGCGCGCGAAAGCCTGCGCGATGCGAGCCCGCGGGAGTGGGTGGCCATAGCGCCGCTTCTGGTTCTCATGGTTTGGATGGGAACGTACACGCAGAGTTTTCTGCCGCCCATTACGAAATCGAGCGCTGCGATCCTCGAGCAGACCAAGGTGAACGTGGATTTTCAGGTGAAGCGGCAGACGTCCAGCCAGGAGCTTGCCAATGCCCGCTAGCTTCGTTCCTCCGAGCGGGATGGAGTACCTCCGGTTCCTGCCCGAGATCGTTCTGGTGGCAGTGGCGACGCTGATCATGGTGCTCGAGCCGCTCACGCCGGCGTGGCGGAAGCGGGCGCTTGGCTGGTTGGCGCTCGTGGGATTCGGGGCGGCGATGGCGCCGGCGGTGGCCGCCCGCTGGCAACCCGGCCCCGCGTTCGGCGGCATGCTCCAGGTAGACGGGTTCGCGACGTTCTTCCGGGTGCTGGTGATCGCGGCGGGCATGCTCGTCACCCTGGTTTCGTTCAGCTATCTCCGCCGGGAGGGCGCGGAGAGCGGCGAGTATTACGCGCTGATGATGTACTCGGTGGCGGGCCAGTGCATCATGGTTTCGGCGAGCGAACTGATCGTGTTGTTCATCGGCCTGGAGATCTCGTCGATTTCGAGTTACGTGCTGGCGGGCTACTTGCGGCGCGAGAAACTGGGGAACGAGGCGGCATCGAAATACTTCCTGCTGGGGTCGTTCGCAACCGGATTTTTGCTGTACGGCATCGCTCTGATCTACGGCGCCACGGGAACCACGCGGTTGAACGCGATTGCGGAGGTGCTGTCGAATCCTCGCTTTGCGCCCGCCGGGTTGCTGGCAGGGACGGCCGCGGCGCTGATGCTGGTCGGGTTCGCGTTCAAGGTATCAGCGGCGCCCTTTCAGGTGTGGGCTCCCGACGTGTACCAGGGCGCGCCGGCGCCGGTCACCGCATTTCTGGCGGCGGGGCCCAAAGCGGCGGCGTTCGCCGTCCTGCTTCGCGTTTTCATGACGGCGTTTGCTCCGATGGCCGGCCGGTGGGTGGCAGTGCTGTGGAGCATTTCGCTGCTGACGATGATCGTGGGCAACTTCGCTGCACTCACGCAGACGAACCTGAAACGGCTGCTGGCGTACAGTTCGATCGCACATGCCGGATACGTGATGGTGGCGCTCACGGCGAACTCGGAAAGCGGAACGTCGGCGGCGATGTTCTATCTGGCTGTTTACGTCTTCATGAACATTGGAGCGTTTGCGGTCGTTGCGTACTTCGCTCGGAAGGGCGAAAGGTACGTGGAGATAGACGACCTGGCCGGCCTGGGGAGCCGGCAGCCCGTCGTCGCCGCGATGTTCACAGTGATTCTGCTGTCCCTCATCGGCGTGCCCCCGACGGGCGGGTTCTTCGGAAAATTCTACATCTTCAAGGCGGCGCTGGAATCGCACCTCGCGTGGCTCGCCGTTCTGGGCCTTCTGAACAGCGCGGTAGCGGCATATTACTACCTCCGGCTGATCGTGGTCATGTACATGAGGGAGCCGGGGGAATCGCTGGCCGACCTGCCTCCCATCTCTGTCTCATCGGGCGCGGCGCTTTGCGTGTCCGCCGCGGTCGTGCTCGCGATGGGGCTTTTCCCTGGCATCGTTCGGTGATTCCGTGGCAATTTCGCGGCGGCAGTTCGGGTGTGTGGCCGCGGCCGGGCTCGGGTGGTGGCCGGCCGGTGACGACGGGATATGGGCGGAGTACGTCGAGTGGTACGGGAAGCTGCCGATCGGCGTTTCCGACCCGATTGCGGCGTACGCGGACCACTTGAAGGGCCTGGGTTTGGGGACCGCTGAGGCACAGAACCGGCTCCGCGTTGTCGAACGTCTGGTGAAGGAGCGGCGGGCGGAACTGCATCCGTTGTTCTTCGACCGGACGTACAGGAGCGGCTCGCCGCGATTCAACACGGCGCCGAACGCGCTGCTGGTGGAGACGGTGCGGGAGATGAAGCCGGGGAGGGCGCTCGACATCCATATGGGTGAGGGGCGGAATAGCGTATTCCTGGCGTCGAGAGGATGGGACGTAACCGGGTTCGACTTCTCACAAGAAGGCGTGGCGGCGGCCGAGCGCGCGGCCCAGCGGGCGGGGGTTCGGATTCGAGCGCTGGTGCGGCGCCACGAGGAGTTCGATTTCGGGCGCGAACAGTGGGACCTGGTGGTGATGAGCTACACCTGGGTTCCAATTCGCGGTGCGCGCTACGCGGATCGGATCATGGAGTCGCTGAAGCCCGGGGGCGTCGTGGTGTTCGAGCATCTCATGGACGAATCCGGGAGTGAGGGAGCGGCGGCGTGGCTTCCGCGGCCGAACGAGCTGTTGCAGGTGTTCGGCGCGCTGCGCATCCTGCGGTATGAGGACGTGCGGGCGCGGGCGGACTGGGCGTGGCGCGTCGAGCGGGTTGCGCGGCTGGTGGGGAAAAAGGGGCAAAGTTGACCGGGGTTGGTCGATATGTTAGTTTGATGGTTCGACGCATCTCACGCAATTCAAAGCGTTTTCTTTAGGGCGTCCCTGATCGAAATCCGATGCAAGAAACTCTGCGCGCATTGAGTGGACTTCTGCTGGAAGCGATTCCCACCCTGATCATTGTGCTTATTCTGCACATCTACCTAAAGAAGGTTTACTTCCAACCGATGGAAAGGGTGCTGGCGGCGCGTGCCGACGCAACGGAAGGAGCGCGAAAGCTGGCGGAAGAGAGTCTGGCGAAGGCGGCCGAGATGGCGGCTGAGTACGACGCCGCGCTGCGTACTGCCCGGAGTGAGCTCTACAAGGAGCAGGAGGAGTTCCGGCAGACGCTGCGGCAACAGCACGAGCAGACAATAAAAGAGGCTCGGGAGCGCGCCTCGCAGATGGTGAAGGAAGCCAGCGGGCAGCTCCAGGCGGAACTTTCGTCGTCCAAACAGACACTGAAGAGAGACGCGGAAGCGCTTTCGGAACGGATTGTGGAAACCATCCTGAGCAGGAGACCGGTTTGAGGCGAATCGCTCTGATTCTGTTGTTCGCGGCCGCGACGGTGTTGGCCGCGGAGCACGGGGAATCGGCGCACGGCGGCGCCGACAACACCATCCTGTGGAAGTGGCTCAACTTCGGAATGCTGGTCGCGGCGCTGGGCTTCCTGATCTATAAGAAGGCCGGAGGGTTTTTCGCGGCGCGGTCGGCGGAAATCCAGAAGGGCCTGGTGGAAGCGGCTAAGGTGAAAGAGGATGCCGAGATCCGGTACGCGGAAATGGAGCGGCGGCTGAAAACGATCGGGACCGAGGTGGAGGCGCTGCGGAACCAGGGACGCGAGGAATCGGCAGTCGAGAGCGAGCGGGCGCAGGCGGAATCCAAGCGCGAAGTGAAGAAGATTCAGGCGCAGGCGGAACAGGAGATCGCGGCAGCCGCCAAGTCGGCCCGGCAGGAGTTGAGGGCGTACTCGGCGGAACTGGCGACCGGCCTTGCCGCCTCCAAGATCAAGCAGCGGCTGACGCCGGATACGGACAAAGTGATTGTGGACGCGATGGTTGGAGAAATCGGCGAACGGTTTACCGGCCAGGAAGTGAGGGCATCCTAAGATGCCGAACGCGGTGGCTTTCCGGTACGCGCGGGCACTGGCGGATCTGGCGATGGAGCCGGGCGGGGTGCCGCCGCAGACCATAATCGGGGACCTGGCGAAACTCGAGCAGGTGCTGGCCGTATCGCAGGACCTGCGGAATGCCATGCAGTCGCCGGCGGTGCCTCGGGCGCGTAAGCACGCGGTGCTGAAGCGCCTGACGAAGGATCTCTCGCTGACGGATCTTGTAAGGCGTTTTGTCCTGGTGTTGACCGACCGGCGGCGTGCACCGCTTCTGGGCGAGATCCGGGAAGCGTTCGAGACGGTTATCGACGAGCGGCTTGGCGTGGTGCGGGTGGACGTGATTTCCGCCCGGGAGTTGACGGCCGGCCAGCGTGAGGCGCTGCTGAACGAGTTCAGCCGGGCGACAGGCAAACGGGCCCGGGCGCGATTCGAGATAAGCGACGAACTGCTCGGGGGCCTGGTGGCCAGGGTCGGTTCGACGGTTTTCGACGGGTCTGTGCGCGGGCAACTGGAAGCGCTCAAACAACGAATGGCGGGAGCGGGAGCATAGGAAGACCGTAGAGCGTTCTACGATCCCCTGAAGGTTCTGATATGGCTCAAATTCGAGCGGACGAGATCGAGCGGATACTTCGCGAAGAGATAGAGAATTACGACAAAGCGGTCGAAGTATCCGAGATTGGTTCAGTGATTTCGGTGGGAGACGGAATCGCCCGCATATACGGCCTGGAGAAGGTCATGGCCGGCGAGCTGATCGAGTTTCCGCACGGGGTGGCGGGAATCGCGCTGAACCTGGAAGAAGACCAGGTGGGTGCGGTGCTGCTCGGCGACTACACCGAGATTAAGGAAGGGGACGAGGTCCGGCGGACAGGCCGGATCATGTCCGTGCCGGTGGGAGAGGCCCTGGTCGGGCGCGTAGTGAACGCGTTGGGGCAGCCTATCGACGACAAGGGTCCGATCGAGACGACGGAGTACTACGCCATTGAACGGCTCGCGCCCGGCGTGGTTGAGCGGCAGCCGGTGAAGGAGCCGCTGCAGAGCGGCATCAAGGCGATCGACAGCATGATCCCGGTTGGGCGCGGGCAGCGCGAGCTGATCATCGGCGACCGCCAGACCGGAAAGACGGCCATCGCGCTCGACACGATCATCAACCAAAAGGGCGGCGACGTAATCTGCATCTACGTCGCGATCGGGCAGAAGCGCTCGACCGTGGCGCAGGTCGTGAAGACGCTCGAAGAGTACGGCGCCATGGATTACACCATCGTGGTGGCGGCAACGGCGTCAGACCCGGCTCCGATGCAGTACATCGCTCCGTACTCCGGCTGCGCGATGGGCGAGTACTTCCGCGACAGCAAGCGGCACGCGCTGTGCGTTTACGACGATCTTTCCAAGCACGCCGCGGCTTACCGCGAGATTTCGCTACTGCTGCGGCGGCCGCCGGGGCGCGAAGCGTATCCGGGCGACGTGTTTTACCTGCACAGCAGGCTGCTGGAACGGGCCTCGAAGATGTCCGAAGCGGCGGGCGGCGGATCGCTGACGGCGCTGCCGGTGATCGAGACGCAGGCCGGCGACGTTTCGGCGTACATTCCGACGAACGTGATTTCGATCACGGACGGGCAGATCTACCTTCAAGCCGACCTGTTCAACTCGAACATACGGCCCGCGATCGATGTAGGTATCTCCGTAAGCCGCGTGGGCGGCAGCGCCCAGATAAAAGCGATGCGGCAGGTGGCCGGCACGCTGAGGCTTGACCTGGCGCAGTACAGGGAATTGGCGGCGTTTGCGCAGTTCGGTTCGGATCTCGATAAGGCGTCCACCGCCCAGTTGAATCGCGGTGCCCGCTTGACGGAGCTTCTGAAGCAGCCGCAGTATCAGCCTCTCCCCGTTGAGAAGCAGATCATCGCCCTGTTTGCCGGGACGAATGCATTTCTGGACGACCTGACGCTTGAGCAGGTCCGGCCGTTCGAGCAGGAGCTATATCGGTTCGTCGAGAATGCGCATCCGGAATTGCTGGCGAAGATTCGCGAGAAGAAGCAGATCGACGACGCAATTCGGGCGGAACTGACCGCGGCGATCCAAGAGGCGAAGGAGCGGTTCCTTTCCGAGAGCCGGAGCTGATCGATGCCCTCACTGATCGACCTGCGGCGGCGCATCCGTTCGGTAAAGAACACGCAGCAGGTCACCAAGGCTATGAAGATGGTCTCGGCGGCCAAACTCCGCCGGGCGCAGGACCGGACGCTGGACGCGCGTCCCTACGCAACGATTTTCCGGCAGGTGCTGGGGGACGTGGCGGGGGCGGTGGCAGGGGACGAGCAGTTGGGTTCTCACCCGCTGCTGGCGCGAAGGCCGGAAGAGCGGATTCTGCTGGTGCTGGTGACGGCTGACCGCGGGCTGGCCGGGGCGTTCAACTCCAACCTGATCAAAGCCGCGCAGCAGTTTCTGCGGGAGCACGGCCCGGAGACGATGCTGTACGCGCTCGGACGGAAGGGGCGGGATTTCTTCCGCAAGCGGGGCGCGCGGATCGTGGCCGAGCGGACGGGCATCTCGCAAACGGCGACATTTTCCGATGCGGCTGAGGTAGCGGCGGATATTCGGAACCGGTTCGAGCAGTGCGAGGTGGACGCCGTCTACCTCATATACAACGAATTCAAGAGCGTGATGTCGCAGAAGCTGACCGTGCTGAAGGTGCTTCCGGTGGAAGTGCCGGCGGAGGCGGGCGGGAGCGACTACATCTACGAACAGCCGCCGCAGGAGTTGTTGAATGGGCTGCTGCCGCGGTACGTGGAAATCGCGGTTTACCAGGCGATGCTGGAATCGGCGGCGGCGGAACATGCGGCGCGGATGACGGCCATGGAATCGGCGAGTTCGAACGCCAGCGAGATGATTGAGAAGCTGACGCTCTATATGAACCGCGTCCGGCAGGCCAGCATCACCAAGGAACTGATAGAGGTCGTGAGCGGCGCATCTGCGCAGGTGTGATTTGCGCCTGTTCCCCGGCGCGCGGGATAGCGCGGCGGTGCGGGACGGGCTTGATACCGAGGAGGATTTCCAGATGGCTCCCCATTCCGAAAACGGCGGGCAAAGGCCCGCGGGAGTTCAAGTGACGGGGCACGTGATCCAGGTGGCCGGGCCGGCGGTGGACATACAGTTCCAGGAAGGGCAGATTCCGGTCATCAACACGGCCGTGCGGATCACGAGCGAAGGGTTTGATGTTCCGGTTCCGATCGATATCACGGTTGAGGTGGCGCAACACATCGGCGAGGGCCGGGTGAGAACGATCGCGCTGCAGCCGACCGAGGGTATGGTGCGTGGGATGAAGGCGGTCAGCCTCGGGCACCCGGTGGAGATTCCGGTCGGGCCGGAGACGCTGGGCCGCGTGATGAACGTGGTGGGCGAGCCGGTGGACCGCATGGGTCCCGTGCAGGCGAAAACCTTCTTCCCGATCCACAGGCCGGCTCCGGCGTTCGACGAGCAATCGACCGAGCTGCAGATGTTCGAGACGGGGATCAAGGTCATCGACCTGATCGAGCCGTACCTGCGGGGCGGGAAAATCGGTTTGTTCGGCGGCGCGGGTGTCGGCAAGACCGTTATCATCCAGGAACTCATCAACAACATCGCCATGAAGCACGGAGGTGTGTCTGTGTTCGGCGGCGTGGGCGAACGGACGCGCGAGGGGAACGACCTGTGGCTGGAGATGCAGCAATCGGGCGTTATCGACCCCAAGGACTGGAAGAAATCGAAGTGCGCGCTGATCTACGGGCAGATGACGGAGCCGCCCGGAGCCAGGCTGCGGGTTGGACTGACGGCACTGACCGTGGCCGAGTACTTCCGCGACGTGGAAGGGCAGGACGTGCTGCTGTTCGTCGACAACATTTTCCGGTTCACCCAGGCGGGCTCCGAGGTATCGGCGCTGCTGGGGCGCATGCCTTCGGCGGTGGGATATCAGCCCAACCTGGCAACGGAAATGGGCGAGTTGCAGGAACGGATCACGTCTACGAAGAAGGGATCGATCACTTCGGTGCAGGCGATTTACGTGCCGGCCGACGACTACACCGATCCGGCTCCGGCGACGGCGTTCGCGCACCTGGACGCGACCACGAACCTCTCGCGGCAGTTGGTGTCCCTGGGAATCTATCCCGCGGTGGATCCGCTGGCATCGACGTCGCGCATTCTCGATCCGCGAGTCGTGGGCGAGGACCACTACAACGTCGCGCAGAAGGTGAAGGGCGTGCTGCAGCGGTACAAGGACCTGCAGGACATCATCGCGATTCTGGGTATCGACGAGCTTTCCGACGAGGACAAGCTGACGGTGGCGCGGGCGCGGAAACTGCAACGTTTCCTTTCGCAGCCGTTCCACGTTGCGGAGCAGTTCACGGGCCTGGAAGGGAAGTACGTGAAGTTGGCCGACACGATCAAGGGCTTCAAGGAGATCGTGGAAGGCAAGCACGATAGCATCCCCGAGCAGGCGTTCTACATGCAGGGGACGATAGAGGACGTGCTGGCGCGCGCCGAGCAATTGCAGGCGGCGGCCTGACGGTAGAGCCATGCCGGATACGTTTTTGCTGGAAGTCGCGACGCCGGAGCGGCTGCTCGTGAGCGAGCAGGTGAGCGAGGCGCAGGTGCCGGGGGCGAACGGGTACGTAGGATTGCTCCCGGGGCACGCGTCGCTATTAAGCGAGCTGGGAAGCGGCGAGTTGACGTTCGTGGCACAGGGCCGGCGGCGCGGGATCCGAATAGACGGTGGGTGGCTGGAAGTTTCGGAAGACCGCGCGCGTGTGCTGGCGGGCTCGGCGGAAGCTGACACAGAGTAGCGGGTAGCGCCGCTCGGCACCATTATCCTGAGGTGCGGAGCGGCGCAATGCGATAGAATAGTTAATTCGGGCCGTGGCGCAGCCTGGCTAGCGCGCTTGCTTGGGGTGCAAGAGGTCCCGGGTTCAAATCCCGGCGGCCCGACCAGCCTTTTCAACAACTTGCATACGCTTTTCGGATCGCTACCAAATTCGCTGTAGACGATTTCGTAGACGGGCAGTTCCTTCCAGACCCAACGACTTCAACAACCCAAAGGCAATCCACAGTCTTGAGCGTAGGAGTCCATCGTACGAACCCTATCGCTCCGACCAATGAGCCCAAGGGATTGATAGCCATCTTCGGGTTCCCCCGGGAACGCCGTGGGTTTCGGACCGGGTCGTTATCGGGAGGTTGCTACGCCCTCAGCCTTCCGAACAGGCGCAATCGGCGAACTACCCTTGAGTTCTGGGCCGCGTTCTCTTAATATCGATCAAGTGTTCCACACGATATGCTATGCTCGGCAGCAAGTATGCGTGGCATTATTAGGAATCGAGCCGATTTGGTTTTGACGCTCTTGTTTGCTGACGCAGGCGCCAGCAACTCACCAGCCCCCGTGTCGGGAATAACGCGACTTGAAAAGCTCCTCTTCTTGCTGACGCTCGATGAGGGTTTTCTGCAAGACGTCCCGAAATCCGACAGCTTCACGTTTGTACCGTTCCGGATGGGTCCGTGGACTCAGGAGGTCTACGATGAAGTGGATTTCCTTGAGTCACTGGGGTTGATCTCAAAGGACAGCACCGTGAAGCGCTCGGCAGTGGACGCCGCCCATGATGATGAGCTGTTCAGCGACTTGGTGGTTGACAAATACCAAAAAAGCGCCGCAACCCAGGAAAGCGATGAAGAGGTTTTCAGGCTGACCGAGCAGGGCAAGGAAAAGGCCCTGGCTATATGGAGTCGGCTGGGCCAGGACGAGAAAGCACGACTGCTTCGCGTGAAGAATACGTTCAATAATATGAACCTAAAACAGTTCTTGCGGTACGTGTATAGGAAACACCCGGAGCACACTAGTGAGTCGGAGATTAAGGGGTACCTCGGTCTGAGGGATTAATGCCGTGTCTTCCAGCGCGGTTTTTGATGCAATCCGTCCAGGTTTAACCTTACTATAGTATCCTGCTCACGTTTGCCATTCTGGCATTCACGCTCGGCAAGTACTTCTGGGACTTCGAGAAGACGCTCATCTCGGATACGGTCGACAAACTCCGGGCCTTGCTGGACGGCCGGCGCAGAAGGTTTGTCGAGCCGATTCTAGCGCGCGAATTGGGTGCTGCCATCGACAAGGCGTACGACAATGCCATCTTCGGATTAATTGGAGATGTGTACGAGAACTCACCAGGCCAGGAACAGCTTCCCGAGAACGAGCTCCGAGCGGCGGTCTCGGAGGCGTCGCTCAAGCAGCGGCTCGAAAAGCTCAAGCGCTCCGATGATTTCATCGAGAAACTATTCTTTTCCCCGGCAGGTGCCAAACTCTACGAAGATCTTGAGTACGCCTATACTGGAGCGTGGACGCTGTGGGTCAAGTACCAGCGTGCACGCGAGGGCTGCTGGCACGCCTCGTACGCCTTCTTCTCGCTCTTTGTTCTAATGTTAATCGGCCTGCTGCAGCTGATCGCGGGTTGGGACAGTTTCGTCATGCATCTCTGGGTCTTCACGTCTGTGTTGACCCTGCTTTTTGCGATGTATTCTTTTGTGAGGTTAGAGATGTTTCGGCGACAGCTACTCCGCCTGTGGGAGGATCTGCAACTCCATGGCAAGTTCTAGAGTAGATCTGTTGGAGGCCGAGGTGAACCGCCGGCTTGCGAATCAGTTCCGAGCACAGCAGATGTTCGTCTTGCAAAACGTGCGTTTGCATCCGTGCGAGCTTGACATTGTGGTTCTCGATCCGTTGACACTGGCTCTTGCGAACATCGAGATAAAGCGGGCGAACTGGCGCGCTGTATTGCGTCAGGCGATACGTGGCCAACTATTCTGCCATTATTCCGTTGCCGTGCTGCCGGTCAGCATGCGTAGCAGCGTGCCGGTCATTGAATTTGAGCAACGCGGCATCGGCCTTGCTTTCTACACGGAAGCGAAACGCAGCTTGAAACTCGCTGTGGCCTGCCAGCCAGGACGCAGCCACGACGTTAACAGGCTATTCAAGAGACTTCTTTATCGCCAGTTTTCCAGCCTCTACTCCGAGTCCGTCTATGCTTGAAACGAACCAAGGCCCGCTCACATTTCTCCGCTTTGGAATCCAGCGCAAGAAAAGCTTCTTGCGGGATGTCAGTCGTGCGTACGACGGACTCGTCCTTCCCGCGAACGTACTGCTTTATCAATACAGGAGCACACCGTCAGCCGTGCTAATGTGCGGGAAACCGTTCTTCGTCGATCCGATGTCCTACCTTTTCGGTCAGCCATACGAGGTGTTCAAGCAGCGTGTTCGCCAGGGTGAGCCGAAATTTAAGCCCTCGTTCCAGCGCTTAATGCAAGGACACGGGCTAACACCTGAAGATTTCCTCCCGTACGACTACACAGCTTTGCTCCGGTTTCTGGGGCGCCCCGGCCGCAATTTGGAGATCTTCGTTGAGAATACTCTCGGCTTCGAATGGAATAAGGTGTGGAATACGCTGAGAGAGGCCGCGGACCTAATGACCGAGGAACAGCGCGCAGCACTAACCGAAGCACGCTTTCGCCCGGCAGTGCTCATCCCCCCGTACTTCTTACATGAGCCATCGACGACTCGCGGTCGACAAGCCACCACTGAGTTGAATAGGCGAATTCTCGAGTTCTGTCAACTGGAACGTGGACGCTGGCCCAGTCTGTTCCCGATGGTCTTCTTACGGAAGGAGCACCTTCAGGCCCGGTACCGGCGGGAGATTATTGACATCTACCGCCGTAATGATTTCCAGGGCTACTGCGTCTGGGTTGATGAGTTTGATGAGCGCTTGGCCAAGCAAGATGAGATTTCGAGCCTTGTTGAGCTTGTGGGTGCGCTCTCTGAGGGCGGCAAGCAAGTTGTGATGCTTTACGGCGGCTTCTTCAGTCTACTGCTTTACTACTTTGGGATGACGTCGGTCTGCCACGGATTGGCGTATGGCGAGTACCGGGCACTCGGCGCTTCTGCCCAGCAGGGTTCTGGCCCTGCACCGATCCGCTACTATGTCCTGGAACTGCACTGCTTCCTGACCCTGGAAAACGCCCTGACCCCTCTGTGCCAACATGACTGAGACACCTTCCCCGCTGTTAATTACTGTCGAGGGCGGAGAAGGATTTCATGTTCAATGCTCAAGTCGAATCTCAAGCAGTCGAAACCCCACACAGGCGGAGTCAACAGCTCCGCAGCGGAGGGAGGGCGAGCGT
>JAEZIJ010000054.1 GCA_023436715.1 Acidobacteriota bacterium | reverse complement strand
ACAGCCTCACAGACTACTCCGGCTTACGCTGCGCGTTGGCTCTGAAGAGCATACCTCACCTCTGCCCCGTTTTCATGCTCGCGGGTGCCGCTTTCAGCGCGGCATGGCTCGAACTGTCCCCGGTTTTCGGTTTTCCGGTTTTGGTTCTACTCTTCCGGCACGTCGAAGTTCACCAGCTCCGCCCGGAACCCGCGCGTTCTCCACGCTCCGTACGCGACGCCGGCCAGCATCCACGCCGCGCCCGCTATCTGCGCCGTTCTGCTCAAGCTCAGCCACAGCGTAAGACAAATGGCAAACCCGAACAACGGCGGCAACAGGTTCGTCAGACGCTTCCGCTCTGCTCTAAAGTAGTAGCGCATCAGCGCCGCCAGGTTCACGCCCATGAACGCGATGAGCGCGCCGAAGTTCAGCATTTGCGCGCCCAGGTCGAAATCCATGAGGAACGCGCCCACCAGCGCCACCGCGCCCACAAACACCACGTTGTTCCGCGGCACATTCCGCTTTGCGTCCACGGCGGCGAAGAACCGCTTCGGCAGAGCGTTGCCGCGCGCCATCCCGAATAGCAGCCGCGCCGCGCCCAAATGCGTCGCCATGCCGGAACCGAAATTCGCCACCAGCAGCGTAAAGCCGACCACAGCGAACAGCGGCGCCCACACGCGTCCGGCCACAAAGGTGAACGCCGTCGTCACGTCCGGAAACGGCTCCGAGGCAGGCCACACCAACTGCGCCGCGTACACCTCCGCCGCCGAGAGTATCCCCATCACCAGGCACGTTAGCACCGTCGCCAGCAATATGTTCCGCCGCGGATTTTTCACCTCTTCCGAGAGCGTCGATATGCCATCGAAGCCGATGTAGGTCAGCACGGCGATCGACGTGCCCCCGAGCACCGCGCCCGTCGAGAACGTTGCCGGATCGTAGAACGGGCGCGTGAAATCGGCGACGCTGAGCGCCTGCCCGAAGATGTACCGCGCGGCCGCCGCGAAGAAGATCGTAATGACAACGCCCATTCCCGCCGCGAGGCCAATGTTGATTCTCGCCGACGTGCGTATGCCCCTCACGTTCAGTCCCGTGAACACGAGCGCAACCACAATCGCCCAGGCCCAATACGGAACGGCGGGCGCGAACACGTGCGCCTGCCGGCTGATCCAGATGATGCAAATCATCGGGTTGAGCATGTAGTCCATCACCATGCTCCATCCCGTCACATACCCCAGAGAGGGATTAATCTCCTGCCCGACATAGGTGAACGCCGAGCCGGCACTCGGGTGCGCGCGCGCCATCCGCCCATAGCTGATTGCGGTGAACAGCATGCCCACCATCGCAATCAGCAGGGTAGTCACCACGTGCCCGTGCCCGCGCTCGCTCAGAATGCCGAATGGCGGTAACGGAGCCGTCGGTTGAATCGCAATTACCCCGTAGAGGATGAGGTCCCGTAAGCCGAGCGCGCGCCTGAGGCGCGGTCCTGTCCCTGCCGGTGCCGGACTACTCGCCATGATTCAACCGATTGTGCCATGATCGAGACGGCGATGCACGCGGCCCGGCAACACATCCGGTCTCTTATCAAGCGCGCCTCGCGGCATTCGGTGACCCAGAGCGGGCTTGTATTCACGCTTGCGATGCTGCTGGTGGGCATCGCGGCCGCGGTTTCGGCAAACAACCTGCTCTTTCTCGTGCTGGCGGCCATGCTCTCCACGCTCATGGTGTCGGGCCTCATCAGCCGGCTCTCGCTCGCCGGCCTGGAACTGGATTTCGTCCTCCCCGAACACATCACCGCGCGTCGCAAACTGGCCGGCCGCATCTACCTCCGCAACACCAAGAGCTGGGTGCCGTCGTTTTCCGTTCACCTCAGCGGCTCCGAGGAGAACGTCCTCACCATGCTCTACTTCCCGGTAATTCCGGGCGGCGCCACGTTGGATGAAACGATCGAAGTCCGCTTCCAGCGCCGCGGCATCTACCGCGAGAGCGGGTTCCTGTTCTCCACCGGTTTTCCCTTCGCCTTCGTCGAGCGCCGGGCCCAGGTGACGCTGCGCCGCGATATCGTCGTCTACCCCTCGATCCAACCGCAGCCGGGCTTTGAAGACCTGCTGGCCGCCATCCGCGGCGACATGGAGACGCAGTACCGCGGCCGCGGGCATGACTTCCACCGCATCCGCCCGTACGAAGTGCTCGAATCCGCGCGTCACGTTGACTGGAAGGCGACTGCCAAAGTCGGCTCGCTCCAGGTCCGTGAGTTCGCCCGTGAGCAGGAGCAGCTCCTCGATATCTTCCTCGATCTCAATGTGCCGCCCGCGCACGATCAGTGGTTCGAACAGGCCGTGGATGCGTGCGCGTTCCTGGCCTGGCGCATGGCCTCCCGCGGCGCGCGCATCCGGTTCCGCACGCAGGAAATCGACGTCTCGGTTCCGGAGACGGGAGACGTCTATACTGTTCTTAGGTATCTCGCAACCGTCTCCAATGCTCTGGGCAAACTTCCCGTATCCGCGGATGACGAAGCCAGTTGCAAGATCGTCTTCACGGCCTGCGGCGCGGAAGCCATTGCCGAGGCAGGGTGGAACGACGCTCGCATTATCGGCCCTGGCGCGGTCTGAAAAGGAGGGTTCACCATGCGAATAGCGATTGCAGCCGACCATGCCGGATTCGCCCTGAAACAACAACTCCTATCCGACTTGCGGAGCTTGTCCCATGAGGTGGTGGACCTCGGCACGCACAGCACCAATCCTGTTGACTACCCGGACTATGCTGTTGCCCTCGCTCGGGAGGTCGTCCAAGGCCACGCGGACCGGGGCATCCTCATCTGCGGCAGCGGCGTCGGCGCTTCCGTCGCAGCCAACAAAATCCGCGGCATCCGCGCCGGGTTGTGCCATGACTCTTATTCCGCTCACCAGGGAGTTGAGCACGACAACATGAACGTCCTCGTCCTCGGAGCGCGCGTCATCGGCAGCGCCCTGGCCGACGAACTCGCCCGGATCTTCCTGAAAGCCACCTTTAGCGGAGAGGAGCGCCATCGCCGGCGCCTGGAAAAAGTCGAGGCGATTGAAGCCGGCGCTAATGTAGTGTCTCCGAAATAGCTTGACAGACCGTTGAAATCAGCCCTTCTCGGCTGCCGCTGGGCTTTGCCCGGCGTGGAACAGGCCTCCCGGCCTGTTCAGCACAGGCCAGGAGCCTGTAAAGCCGGTCCTGAGACACCGCACTAACAAATCGCGCTATGGACCGTCTAAGGGGATGTGAGGCGGAACGGATCAGGCTGGACGAGGCGGCAACTGGGAATCACCCTGCTAGGCGTGCTGAGCCTGGCCGGCGTCAGCCAAAGTACACCGGCCAGGCAATTCATCAATTCGGCTCAGCAGTTCGCACACTATTACCACGCCCTGGAGCGGACCAGCGTGCGAGCAGGCTTCTGGGACAGAGTGGCCCTCAGCCTGGCGTTGGCAAGCGACCACTCCGACCCGGCGGAGTGCCCTGACACTACTCCTTCTTCTTAGCAGTCTTGCGGACCGGCGCCTTCTTCGCGGGAGGCTCCGGAGCAGGCCAGCCGCTGATGTCCTTCTTCTCGGCCTCGAACGTCACCATGAACGGTTCCTTGGTGAACGTCGTCGCGGTTCCCCGGAACTGGATCTTCGTGCCGGGCGCCGCGTTGCCGGGAATCGGTGTTTCAAACTTCAGCGTCACTTCCGGCGTGGTCGGACTGCTGATCCCGAGCACCACCGACTTCGCCGCACGGGCTCCGTCCTGACTGATCACCGTGCCCGTAAAGGCCGGCTGCCCTTCCGGAGGCACCACCGCGTCCTTCATGCTGTGCGCGAAGTACTGGTCGCCTTCCCCGGCGGTCGTCAACGCACCCTTCAACCGCATCCACAGCGCCAGCGCCGGGTCCGCCTTCGCCAGTTGCTCATCCTTGTGCTCGGCGATTTCCGCTTCGCTCAGGATCTTGAAATCGGCCGGCGGGAAAGCATTCGCCTTCGCCAGCTCGAGCAAGTGCTTCAATCCCTCGGCGTCGGTGCCGTGGTAGTTGTTGTAGTTCCTCGTGATGTAGTCGAGGATCTTCCCGCGCATGCCCGGCTCGATCGCGCCCGGACCGTCATAGGCGGCCGCGCGCGCGAACTGGAACAGCGCATCGGACTGCCGCTCGGGCTTCTTCTGCGCCAGAATCACGGTGCCCAGCCAATACGATGCCTCGGCGTCGTTCGGATGGATCTTGAGGTTCTGCGTGAGATCCGTCTCCGCAGCCTCGTAATTCTTGCGCTGCATTGCCACCCAGCCCAGGGTGCGATGCCCCAGAGCTTCCATCTCCAGGCGCGCCTGCTTCCAACCCGACTCCGGAGTCGCAGCCGGCTTCTTGTCCGGGGCGAACACCGAGTCCAGATTGCCGAGAAGCGACTGTGCGGCCTTCTCGCCAACTTCCAACCTCTCCGGCGTCGCTTGATCGCCGACCACCAGCAGGTTGATGTAGTACAACGACGTCATGTTCTTCGAGTCTTCGTTCAGGACTTCCTGAGCGGCCTCGATCGCCTTCACGCGGTTACCCGCCGCGGCGTACGTCGTCACATACTTCTCCAAACGCGTGACCTTGAAGTCCGAGTTCGGATACTTCTCTTTCCACTGATTCAGTAGCTCAATCTTCTTGTTGGTGTCCTTTTCCGCCTCGATCGACTGGACAAGGTCGTATTCGGCCCTGTCCTTCCAATTGGGCTGCTTCTGCTGCCCCCAGGCCGCTCCTACGCCTAGTGTGGAAGAGATAGCAACGGCCAAAATCGCTCTCGAAAGTTGAATGCGCACTCACGCCTCCTGATTTTTGCCCTTTACCTTATCCGCTCCTGTAAGGCTGGGCTTTAACCAACCGCTACTCACCCGCCTAGCGGTCCATGCGGAACTTGCAATTGCGGAGTATACCGGAATCAAACTACAGGGCGCAACATGAAGGTACAACCTCCTTTAGACGCCCCAGAGCGCAATTGTGTTTCGCCGGAAAGCCGGGGGTAAACCGAACCTGACGCACCCGTCCGCGCCCCGGTTTCGGGCTTTTGCGCCCTTGTCCCCGTCTCTGATATAGTGTAGTCCCTTGCGGTATCCCGATCTCGCCGTCATCCTCATTTACCTGGTGGGCATCACCTGGTTCGGGGCCCGCTTCCGCCGGACGCAAAAAAGCCTTAAGGATTATTTCCTTGGCGGCCGGAACGCGCCATGGTGGGCCATCGCGCTATCCATCGTGTCCGCCGAAACCTCCACACTTACCATTATCGGCACTCCTACCCTGGCTTTCGGCGGCAACATGGGTTTCCTGCAGGTCGTTCTGGGCTACCTCCTCGCCCGCATCGTGATTTCCGTCCTATTTCTGCCGCATTATTTTCGCGGCGACATGTTCACCGCCTACGAACTCATGCAGCGCCGCTTCGGGCCCCGCATCCGCCGCCTGACCGCCGCCACCTTCCTCGTGATCCGCGGACTCGCCGAGGGTGTCCGTGTCTTCGCCATCTCCATCGTTATTTCCATTATCCTCGGCACCGGGGAACTGGCATCCATCTTCCTCATCGTCTGCCTTACCCTCTTCTATACCTTCGAGGGCGGCATGACGGCGGTCATCTGGACGGATGTCGTGCAGATGTTCCTCTACGTCTTCGGCGCCGTCGTGAGCTTGATTGTCATCCTCCAGCAGATTCCCGGCGGCTGGGAGCACGTCTCTGCCGTCGCGGCTCCCGCGGGCAAATTCCGGGTTTTCGATTTCGGATTCGAGCTTTCTTCCCGCTTTTTCTCCCGCACGTATTCCTTCTGGGCCGGACTGATCGGCGGATGCTTCCTCACCACGGCCAGCCACGGCACGGAACAGTTGATGGTTCAGCGGCTCCTCGCGGCGCGCACGAGGGCCGAAAGCCGCCTCGCGTTACTAGCCAGTTGGGTGGTAATTTTCATCCTGTTCGGCCTGTTTCTGGTTATCGGCGTCATCCTGTACGTGTACTACAAGGACACCGGACTGACTCCACCGCAGCCGCCCGACCGCCTCTATCCGGCATTCGTCTGGAATTACCTGCCCACCGGCCTCGCAGGACTCGTTATGGCCGCCGTGCTGGCCGCCGCCATGTCCAACCTGAGCGCGGCATTGAATTCCCTCGCCTCGACGACCGTCATGGATTTCTACAAACCGCTTCAGGCGCGCGCGGGCCGGCCCGAAAGGTCCGAACAGTCCTATCTGCGCCTCGCTCGCGGCGCCACTGTTGTCTGGGGCCTCGTGCTGCTGGCCATCGGCAGCGTGGCCCGGCACTGGGGCCCCGTCCTCGAAGCCGGGCTCACCATCGCTTCGATAGCCTACGGCGGCCTGCTCGGCGTCTTCCTTCTCGGATTGCTCACCCGCCGCGCGGGCGAAAATGCGGCGATTACCGGCATGGCCGCCGGGCTCGCCGTCATGCTCTACGTGAAACTCGGCACCAATATCGCCTGGACCTGGTACGTTTTCATCGGCACGAGCATTACATTCCTGACCGGATATATAGCATCATTCGTTTGGAAGGAGCGCGCGTGGCTGAAGACAAACCAACACAGCCCGGATTAAAGCGGGATCTCGGCGTCTGGAGCGCCGCCTCCATTGTCGTCGGGACCGTCATCGGCAGCGGGATTTTCCTCGTCCCGCAGGACATGATCGGTTATGTCGGCTCGCCTGCCGTCCTGTTCGCGGTCTGGATTTTCGGCGGCATCCTGTCGCTTTTCGGCGCCCTCACATACGCCGAATTGGCCGCGGCCATGCCGGAAGCGGGCGGCGAATATGTGTACCTCCGCGAAGCCTACGGGCCTTTTTGGGGTTATCTCTACGGCTGGACGCAAATGTGGGTAGCGAAAGCCGGCTCGGTCGCCACACTCGCCACCGCCTTTTTCTATTACCTCGCGAATTTTCATCCGGAACTGGATGGAGTTCTCTACACCTTGCATCTCCCCATCGGACCGGAAGGCGGCCCCCTGGAAATCCGCTACGGGCAGTTGCTCGCCATGTCGGTCATCGTCGTTCTCGCCTTCGTGAACTATCTGGGCGTGAAATTCGGCGGCGGCGTGCAGGTGGCCACGACGGCCGTGAAGGTCGGCCTGATCGCAGCAATTATCGCCATTGGCCTGGGAACCAGCCACGGTTCAATTGCGAATTACAGTTCATCGATTTCCGTCCCTGGAGGCGCGGCCGGCTTCTTCGCCGCCCTTGTGGGCGCGCTCTGGGCGTATGACGGCTGGAACAACGTGAGCATGGTTTCCTCCGAAATCCGCCGCCCGCAGCGCAGCCTTCCGCTGGCGCTCATTGCCGGGACCGCTATCGTAATCGCAATCTACCTGCTCGCGAATCTCGCGTATTTTTACGTTCTCCCCGCGTCGGACGTCGCGCGCAGCAGCCGCGTTGCGGCCGATATGATGAGCCGCATTTTTGGACCCGCCGGCGCCGGCGCGGTCAGCATCGCCGCCATGGCGTCCATATTCGCGGCGCTGAACGGGTCCATTCTCTCCGGCGCTCGCGTGCCGTATGCAATGGCGCGCGACGGCTTGTTTTTCCGGGCGGTCGCCCGTGTAAATCCCCGTTACCATACCCCGGGTATTTCGATTCTGGCGTTGAGCGCGTGGTCGGCGGTGCTCGTGCTCAGTGGGCGCTACCGGCAGTTGTATACCTACGTGGTCTTCGCCAGTTGGATCCTTTACGGCATGACCGCCGCCTCGGTTCTCGTATTGCGACGAAAGCGGCCCGAAATGGTTAGGCCGTACAAAACGGTGGGTTACCCGTGGGTACCCGTACTATTCGTACTGGGTTCACTCGCTGTCGTTTTCTTCACCTTCCGGCAGTCGCCCCGCGAGTCCATCATGGGACTGGGATTCATTTTTCTCGGATTACCCTTTTATTTTCATTGGCGCAAGCGATATTTGTGTTAATCTGGAGCAAATCCGCTGGACCCTCCGGACCTTCGCTTTTGCGCGGCCGGGAAACCCTTACTCAACTTTTTTGTTCTGAATTCGGAACAAAGGTCTTGAAAACTCCTGAAAAGTGCGATAAAACACTTCTAGCATTCATGTTGGATTCGAGTTCGGCGTTCTGATTTCGGAACACAACTAGACCCAAGAAGCCGAACTCAACGGGAGCACACGATGGATGTGGCAAAAATCCTGGGCGAACTACGCCAGGAACGTGAACAGATCGAGGAAGCGATCATTAGTTTAGAGCGGTTGGCCCGGGGTCGTGGTAGACGTCGTGGCCGTCCGCCGGCCTGGCTGGCTATGGCCAAGAAACGCGGCCGCCCGCTGGGGAGCAAGAATAAAACCACCGCCGGCGTGGCAAAGCCCGCCGTCGCATAACTACCCGTCCGTTTAGGGACTCCCTGCGGGCGCATCGCCAGGGGCGAGTCAACGGTTCGCCGCCTCGCCCATTACCTATAAAGTAAGTACTGGTCGCGCACTTTCAGGAAGTTGCGCAGCTCTTCTTCCCCTTCCTGCTGGATCTCCTTCGGATCTTGGCCTGCCTGAATCAGTTCCACTGCGCGCCGGGAACCGATCAACCTCGCATTCTGATCGAACGCAATCCTCGACGGATACAGTTTGTGAAGCGCCGCCGCAATCTCCAGACCCAGCCTGGCGCTGTCGAACGCGTCGCGAGCGGTCACCACAAACCTCACCCCTTCCACGGTCCGGCCCGCAAAATTCGACGATGCCGGCCGGAATCGCGTCGGGTAAACCCGAATTCCGGGAATAAATCGTGAATTCAGGTACGCGGCGAGTTCCGCGCCCCGGATCCAGTCGGCCCCAATCTGTTCGAACGGAGCATCCGTCCCCCGCCCCACCGAGTAGTTTTTCGAATACTCCAGCATCGCCACGCCGGGATACAGCAGCGCCGCCGTCAGGCTCCGCATGTTCGGCGAAGGGTCCACCCACACAAGGCCGGTCGAGTCGAACCAGTCGCCCCTCTGCCAGTTCTTCATCGCAACCACGCGGAGATCGGCCCCCAATTTGTTCTCCGAATTGAACATGCGCGCAAGCTCGCCGGTTGTCATGCCGTGGCGCAGCGGCAGCCGCGCGAAGTATCCGATAAACGATCGAAGCCCGTCGTCGAGCAGCGGACCCTCAACGTGCGTGCCGGTTATCGGGTTCGGACGGTCCAGAACGAAGTACGGAATGCGGCGCCCGGCAGCGGCCTCCATCGAGTAGGCCATCGTAGTCGTATAGGTGTAAAAACGCGCGCCAATGTCCTGGATGTCGAAAACGAGCGCATCGATATCGCGCAGCATTTCCGGAGCCGGCCGCAGACTTTTCGTCGAATAAAGGCTCAGGATCGGTATGCCGGTGGTGGCATCCTTCGAGTTGCCGATATCCTCCCGATCCTCCTGTCCGGCAATGCCGTGCTCGGGCGAGAACAGCGCGGTCACCCGAACTCCGGCCGCGAGCATGCAGTCGATGTTGCGCGCCCCCACGCGATCGAGGCCCGTGTGGTTGGTGATTACCCCCACGCGGCGTCCCGCCAGCGCGGAAAAGCGATCGGCGGCCATCACGTCGAGCCCGGTCAGCACCTCGGCGTTGCGGGCCACCGTTCGAGGTACGCCCGCCCCCGCCATCGCCTCGTTGTAACCCGTCAGGCTGACCCCGGGCGCCGCGATTCCCAACGCCGACGCCACCACTGTCCCCACCTTGCATCGCAAGGACGTGATTGCCGGACGCCGCCGCGGGTGTACCGCGTTCGTCAGCAGGATCACGTACGTCTGCGAAACCGGATCGATCCACAGCGACGTTCCCGTGAATCCCGTGTGCCCATACGACCCGATAGGAAACAATTCGCCCCGATTACCCGAATATGGGGAATCGATATCCCACCCCAGCCCGCGCAGGATCGGCTGATCGGGCGGCGATTGCGGCGTCGTGAACTTAACGACCGCCGGGGCGCTGAGGACGCGCACGCCTTTGTACGCTCCCTGGCCGAGCATCATTTCCGCGAAGCGGCCCAGGTCCTCCGCCGTCGTGAACAGCCCCGCGTGCCCGGCGATGCCACCCATGTATCGCGTGGTCTCGTCGTGCACGACTCCCCGCAGAATCGTGCCGCGCACGTTCTCAGTCGGTGCGATGCGCGGACCGAGCGCCGCGGGCGGCTGAAACATCGACGTGTTCATGCCCAGCGGCCGGAACAGGCACTCGCGGACGTACTGCGGCAGCGGCACTCCACTCACTTTCCGGACAATTTCCCCAAGCAGAATGAAGTTGATGTCGCTATAGACGAAACGCACGCCGGGCGGCCCCGCGGGAACATCGGCGAGCGCTTTCTTGATGCCCGTCTCGTGCCCGCTCCAGGCCGGGTCCAGATCGAGATCGGGCCGCAGCCCCGAGAAGTGCGTCAGCAGGTTCCGGACCGTGATGTCGCTTTTGCCGCCCTGGAACTCCGGCAGGTACTTCGTTACCGGGTCGTTCAGCCGCACCTTCCCCTGCTCGAAAAGGCGCATCATGGCCGGTGCGGTTGCGACCACTTTGGTGAGCGATGCGGCGTCGAAGATCGTGTTGACCGTCATGGCTTCGCGGCGCGGAACCAGGGCGCGGCAGCCGTACGCCTTGAAGTGGACCACTTTGCCGCGGTGCCCCACCATCAGGACGGCGCCGGGAATCTGATCTTCCCGAATCGCTTCCGCGATCACCGCGTCGAGATCGGCCGACCCCGAAAACGCCGCGGCCGGCGCAGTTTCATTCCATGCTGCCGGGGCAACGGCCAACCCGGCCACGAGCGTTCGGCGTGAAATATTCATAGGAGCTTGCGGGCGGCCTCCTCGAGCTTTTCAGCGAGCTTCACATCCCGCTCCGTGACTCCGCCGGAATCGTGCGTCGTGAGGTCCACCGTGACCCGGTTGTACACGTTTGACCATTCAGGGTGGTGGTTCATTGCCTCGATCCTGAGGGCTGAAATCGTCATGAATCCCATTGCACGGGCGAAATCCGGGAACTGGTATTCGCGGTGCAGCTTGTCGTTCTTGAGCGTCCACCCTTGCAGTTTTCCCAGAGCCGCCTGAATCTCCTGCGGATCCAGCTTTGGAGAAGGCATAGCTCCATCTTAACCGCTAAGCTGACCGACTGAATTCGGATCGTGCTGCAAAGATCTCAACGATACGAACTCTAGCGCCGCCTTGCCGTCACGAACTGGAACTGCGGCGCCGAGTTATTCACCACTTGGCAGCGGAGCACCGCCTCAAAATGCGGGAACGGCTCATCTTCACGTAAACCCAGCGCGCGTCGCAGCACCCGGAGCCAGGTATCGCTAGTGAGAAACTCGCCGCCCGCTTCGCTCGAAGCCATATCGGTGCCGGTGATGAGGATCGCGCTCCCCCCGTCCTTGTTGGGCAGGAAGGCTACGCGGCAGAAGCCGAGGCTCCCGAACCGTCCGCGGTACTCGCGCGGCTCGCCGGGATTGGGCGACCGGTTGGTAAAGTAGGCGAGCCGGGGCGATTCCTCGAATCCGGCGCGGTAGTTCATCTGCTCTTCATATAAGCTGACCCACGGATTGGCGCGGCGGCTGCCGAGCAGGATGGTGTTGTACGCGGAAATCTGCGAGGCGCTCATCTCGCGCGCATTGACCACATCGAGCCGCAGCCTGTTCGCTGCGCCGATCAGCGACAACCTGCGCGCCACCGATACATCCGCTTGCCCCGTATATACGCGGTTCGAAACGCTCAGGATCAGGGCGCGCTTGACCGGGTCTTCGATGTTCTGCGTAGCGAGCAGCTCGAAGACCCTGTTCTCGTACTCCTGCACGCTGACGTGGCGGGCAATGGCGTCCTCGAACACCACCAGGTTGCCGTCAGAGAGCACCACGTAGTTGTTCAGGCCGTTGCCGAGCACCTGGCGCCAGAAACGATGAGCCAGGGGTGACGCTCCCGTGCCGAATTCGGCGCGGCGTCGCAACCCGGCATTCTGGAACAGCAGAATGCCGCAGACAACGGCCAACACGGCCGCAGTGGTCCAGGGTAGCCAGCGTTGCGGGTGTTGGAGCTGCGCTTCACTCTCCATTGGGGGTAGTGCCGGGCGTGTTTTGAACAGAGGAAGGTACCCGCCTTTGGGCAGTTCGATGACCATCGGCTCGTCTTTGCCATCTTCGGCGAAGTATTGCTGGAGCTTCTTACGGAGTTGGCTGGCCTGCACGCGCACCAGGGTGTCTTGGCTGGTGTCGTACCCGGCGGGGCGACCGAAGACCTCCACGCCAATGTCCTGCTCCCGGACATGCACGTTGGGATCGAGCAGGGCGCGCTCTCCTACAAACAGTAGAAACTCGCGCAACCGGTTCGATTTTTGGAAGACTTGACTGCCTGTAACGCGGTACAGCAGTTCCCGCTGCTCGCCGTTCGCTTCAAGAGAGGCGGCGGTTCCTCCTTTAGCGCACCCGTTACGCTTCGTCACGGAAAGCGAGTATATCACTTTCAGTTCAGGTGTTTGAGCCCGTCCTAGCGGCGAATTCACTGAGAATTCACTTTCCATGAAATCCCCGGACGCAGAAGCTTTGAGGAAGTCAAATATTTGTCCGGAGGTTAGTTATGTCCTGTTTACGAGGCCGCAGTGCACTTATAGCTGCATTGGCGCTGACCGCTTTTAGTCTGAACGCGCAGGATCCTCGGGGAACCATCCTCGGCCGGGTGACCGATGGAACCGGGGCGGTGGTGCCGAACGCGGAAGTTCGAGCCACCAATGAGAGTACGGGCGTTGCCGCCGCCGCGCGGACCAACGATGCCGGCAACTTTGTAATGCCCTACCTGTTAACGGGCAACTACACCCTGACGTGTGAGATCACCGGCTTTAAAAAATGGACCCGTCCGGGTATCCAGGTCCGCATTGCCGACAGCGTGGAAGTGAATATCGATCTGGCAGTCGGTCAGACGTCGGAAGTCATTGAGGTCACTGCCAGCACGCCGCTGCTGGCCACGGCCGAAGCGAGTCTCGGCCAAGTGGTGGACGAACGGCGCGTGCTTGAGTTGCCGCAGTTCGCCGGCAACGCCATGGATCTGGTCCACCTGGCGCCGGGTACCATCAACGGCACCAACCTCCGCCTGCGCAAGGCGGGGTTCAACAACGCCCCCTCCACCTTCTCCACGGACGGCGGCGGCAATTATCAGAACGAGTTCTCCATCGACGGTGTCTCCAACACCTACTCTGACGGCACGCAGCCGCGCGTGGCGTTCTCGCCACCGCAGTTTGCTATTAGCGAGTTCAAGATCCAGACGTCCACCTTCGACGCCTCGCTGGGCCACACCATGGGCAGCACGGTAAATGTCTCCATCAAGTCCGGCACCAACGACTTGCACGGTGAGTTGCACGAGTGGTTCCGGCATTCGGCCCTGGATGCGCCGACCATTTTCCAGAACCGCTCAGGGCAGGAGATTTCCATCTATCAGGACAACCGCTACGGCGGCTCGGCGGGCGCGCCGGTATACGTCCCGAACGTGTACAACGGCAAGAACAAGACCTTCTGGTTCTTCGCCTATGAGGCCAACAAGTTCGGCAATCCGGATGCCGGCGGGAACATCACCTCCTCGGTGCCTACTGCGAAGATGCACGAAGGCGACCTTTCCGAATACCTGGCTCTCGGCTCGGCCTACCAGATTTACGATCCGCGTAGCACCGTCTTCAACGGCACGCGGTACGTGCGCACGCCCATTCCGGACAACGTCATCCCGAAATCGCAGCTCGACCCGGTGGGCGTGAACCTGATCAACCTCTATCCCATGCCGAATCAGCCGGGCACGCGCGATTTCAGCAACAACTACTACCGGTCGGGCAAGGCGCTCGAAGATTACTGGGCAGTCATCATGCGCTTCGATCACGCCTTCAGCGAGAACCACCGTGTGTTCCTGCGCCTGCACCGCGACTTCTGGGAAGAGGACAAAAATCGGAACTTCAACAACGACGTCAACGGCGTCATCTTGAACCGCAACAATAAGGGCATCGCGTTCGACGACGTCTACGTCATCAACCCCAGCCTGTTGGTCAACTTCCGCTACGGGTTGACCTACCAGGACTTCCCGGAACGCCGCGCCAGCCAGGGTTACGACCTGACCAAGCTGGGCATCTCGCCTCAAACCATCTCCCTGATCCCGAATAAGAGCAAGGCCACCCTCCCGAACGTCACCGGTCTTGCCGGACTTACAAATCTCGCCGCGTGGGAGAGCGGCGACGGCGTGACCGCCTCCACCACTAACTCTTTCGTGGGCAACTTCACCAAGATGAAGGGTAGCCACACCTTGCGGTTCGGCCCCGAATTCCGCGTTTACCGCGAGGCGCGCAACCGCTATCAGTCCATGCTCTCGCCGCGCTACAACTTCTCCGCCGCCTACACCAAGGCGAACGACACGGCGGCCGATCCCACTCGCGGCGGACAACTGGCCGCCATGCTGATGGGAATCCCCGCTGGCGACATGGGCATCTCCGATAGCTACATGGAGCAGGACAAGTACTACGCCCTGTACTTCGCCGACGACTGGAAGGTCACAAAGAAGCTGACCTTCAACCTCGGCATTCGCTACGAATACGAATCGCCGATGACCGAGCGCTTCGACCGCGCCGCCATCCATTTGGACGGCACGGCGACCAGCCCATGGAACGACGCCGCCCGCGCCGTCTACGCCAAGAACCCGGTGCTGCCGGAGTTGCCTGCGGACCAGTTCAAGGTGCTCGGCGGCCTGACGTTTGCCAACGTGGCGCCGAACGGGCGCGCCTACTGGAAGGGCGAAAAGGCGAACTTCCAGCCGCGCTTCGGTTTCGCTTACCAGGTCCGCCCCAAGACCATCCTTCGCGGCGGCTACGGGATCTTCAAGGCCTCCATCGGCGTCAACTACACCGACACGGAGCAGGCCGGCTTTTCGCAGACCACGTCCATGGTGGCGAGCCGCGACAACGGCATCACTTACGTGGCCAGCCTTGCCAGCCCGCTGCCGGACGGCCTGAAGCCGCCCGCCGGCGCCAAGGGCGGACTGCTCACCAACGTCGGCCAGAACGTGTACTTCTTCAACGACGAACGGAAGCAGCCCTACTCCCAGCGCTGGAGCTTCGGTGTTCAGCAGGAACTCCCTCTGAAGGCCATGATTGAAGCTTCCTACGTGGGCAACCGCAACACGCGGATCAGCATTAACCGCCAAATGAACAATACGCCGGCCGAGTATCTGAGCACGTCGCTCACACGCGACCAGGCCACCATCAACTATCTCGGCAAGACCTTCCCCAATCCGTACTACGGCATGGATCCGATCTACGGTCAAAACATGACCCGCGGCAACCTGCTAAGGCCTTACAGCCAGTTCAACGAGGTCCGCATTACCGGCGATCCCGCGGGCTATTCGTGGTATCACTCGCTGCAAACCCGCATCGAGCGCCGCTTCGCGCAGGGCTGGACGCTCCAGGCTTCCTACACTTGGTCGAAGGCCATGGAGGCCACCGCGTTCTTGAACAATACGGACCCCATGCCGTCTGAAGTGGTCGCCGCGCTCGATCGCACGCACCGCCTGGTGGGCAGCGGCATCTGGGAAATCCCCGTCGGCCGCAAGCGCGCGTTCGGCACGAACCTGCATCCCGCGCTCAACTTCATCGTGGGCGGCTGGCAGCTTTCGGGCCTCTACCAGCACCAGAGCGGCGCGCCACTTGGTTTCGGCAACCGTTCGTTCTTCGGCGACCTGGACAAACTCGTGCTGCCCAAGGGCCAGCGAGGCGTCGACGCCTGGTTTATTCCGAGGGCGCAATCCGGCTTCGAAACCAACTCCTCACTCGGGCTATCCCAGAACATTCGCACGCTGCCGCTTCGCTTCAACGGCGTGCGCGGGCCGGATCAGGATAAGTGGGATTTCGCGTTCCTGAAAAGCTTCCAGATCAACGAGCGGACGTCCTGCCAGTTCCGCGCGGAGGCATTCAACGCGATGAATCACCCGAACCTGTACGATCCGGGCCTGGATCCGACCAGCGCTTCGTGGGGCGTCATCAGCGGCCAGGATACACCGCGTACCTGGCAGTTGTCGCTGAAGGTCGTGTTCTAAAAAAACCTGGACTGCTCCACGCCTCGCCACAATTGAGGCGTGGAGCAGTTCGCTCTCGATTTCGCTCGATCCGTTGCGTGGCTTTCCGCTTATCCCACCGATATTGGAAATTCAAGGTGGATTCCTCCGCCACGACCTTCGCCCATCACGGGCCTATACGTGGCCAAGCGCCCTCCACCGCACCCCTGGAGCCCGAGGCCCTGATTCCGAGCCGCGCGCGTCAGCAAGCGGTCTGCATCGCTATTGGCCGCCTGCAGGGCCGCCACCGCTACCCGGGGGGCCGGCCACGGGCCACGCATGCGTTGGCCCCTACGAAAAACCGCGTGTTCCTGTAGGGGCCGGGCGTGCCCGGCCCCTGGAGTTTCTACATTCCTGACGTACGCTGACCCTGGCCCTGCTCAAGATTTTTTTGTGGCAGCGTTTTTTCTGTTGACATTTTCCGGCAAGTATGTTTCAGTAGTATTGATGAAAC
>JAEZIJ010000127.1 GCA_023436715.1 Acidobacteriota bacterium | reverse complement strand
GCGCAGGGATGAACCCCGGTATGTTCAACGGCGGTATGTACGGCGGGGGCATGTACGGGGGAGGAATGATGGGCTCCGGCATGTACGGCGGTTACGGCGGAATGGGTATGGGCGGATACCCCGGGATGTACGGCGGCATGCCCACGATGGGCGGCTACGGGATGCCCGCGCCGGCCGTTGGAACCGGTACTGCCTCCTCCGGAAACGTTACAGCGACCCCAAATACCCAGGGGCAGGGCCAGGATCTCACCGGGTCGTACCTCGGCGCCGGCTCGGGTTACTCGGCGATGATGGCGAAAATACCCCGGGTGATACCGAACCCGCTCGACAACACGCTGCTGATCCAGGCGAACCCCCAGGATTACGCGGGAATCCTGAAGTTGCTCGGTGAACTCGACGTGCCGCCGCGGCAGGTTCTCGTCGAAGCCAGGATCTACGAAGTGACCCTGACGGACAATTTCTCAGCCGGAGTCGAGGCTGCGCTCCTCCAGAAGGACGACCTCTTGCCGAAAGACATACTTGGAAGACCGCTTCGGGTCGCGACGGGTCAATTGGGGACGATAATGACAGCCGGCGCGCTTGTCGGCAACAGTAAGCAACTACTCGCCCTTTTGAAGGCCGCCGAGCTGAACAACAAGGCAAAGCTGGTCTCCGCGCCAAGATTGATCGCGACCGACAGCATCCCGGCATCCATCAACGTGGGCTCGGAGGTGCCGACGCTTGCGGCACAAGCGGTGAACGGCAGTATCACCGAGGGTGGTAACTCCGTGTTTACCCAGGCCATTCAGAACAAGTCCACCGGAGTGACTTTGAACGTTCTAGCCCGAATCAACCCCAGCGGGATCGTCACCATGGTGATCAACCAGGACGTGAGCGCTCCGTCGGCGCCGGCCACAGACGCGGCCCTCCAATCGCCATCGTTTTCCCACCGCGCCGTTCAGACTCAGGTCACCCTACAGGACGGCGACACGATCGCCATCGGCGGCATTATCCTGGAGAGCGATACAGCGGTTTCGTCCGGCGTACCGGGGTTGAGCCGCATTCCCATTCTGGGGGCCGCCTTTGGCAAGAAGACGACCGAAAAAATCCGGACGGAGATGGTCATTTTCATGACGCCACGCGTCATTTATGACACGAATCAGATCGTGGAGGCAAGCGACGAATTGAAATCGGGCTTCAAGCGCCTGAACAAGATCATGCGCTGAAGCCAAACCGCTCGCTTACGCTCGCGACTCCGAACGAATCCGGGGACACTCTCAAAGCCTAACCTGTGACACAGCGCTGAGTCAAAAGTAAACGCTGGTGGCGCGGCGCGGACAGGCGCCAGGCCCCAAACTCCCTTTCTTACCAACCTTGCCGGAAGGCGCCCGGAACGGAACCTAAAGTGCAAGAGATCCTGTTCCAGTTAAATGGGCGGCGAATCGGAACAACGGACCCGGTGGTTCGGTTTTTGCCTGAAAATGATCCGATTGGCTGAAAAGTGTTGACGCGGGGGTGCATAACATGCTTCAATGCCTCCTGAATGCCTACGGAGCAACAGTTCCGGGCGACAGCACGAAAAGGAGTAAGTTTAGGCTTGACTGTGCTCGTGCCGAGGCGTGACGTCTTGGCTCTGAGTTAGGGCAATTATCAGTTGAATCCCGCGAGCACAAGAAGTAAAAAAACAGAGAGAGCACGCAAAGAGGCTCAGGTTAGAGAACGACTTCCATCAATTCAAACTCGAATTCACCAAGGAGAAGGAAATGGCAGATTTTCGCAAATGGTTTTTAGTGCTTGCCGTTCTGGCCGCGTTCGTAATTCCGGCCAGCGCGCAGACTGTCTGCACTGTAAGTTCAACCAATCAACCGGTTCGTGCCGAGGGCATCGCGGAACTGGTGGGCTCGGTCAGCTTGATTTGCGCCCCCGCCCCCGGGACCACGCCGGCAGCGACCACGGCGAGTTTCATCGCGTTCTTCGGGGCGAACGTGACCAGCCCGATTACCGACGCAGCCACACTGCAGACCGCTGCGGTCCTGACGAGTCCCGCTGTCGGCAGCACCCCCACCCGTGGCACGCTCAGCGGGACCAACTCGCTGATCTTCAACAACGTATCGGTTCCCGCCGCTGGCGGCATTTTCACCATCAGTGGTGTGCGCGTCAATGCCAGCAACGCGGCTGTAGGTAGCAACATCACGGTGATCATGTCGGCTTCCAGCCCGGCTAATGATGTATTGTTCAACGGTATTCCGACCACGCAGGTAGCGACGGTCCAGACTGGCCTCGAGTTCTCGACGGCCACCACCGGGAGCACCGCGGTTCCGGCCAGCTTCACGCAATGCAGCGCGCCCACAATCAAACTCATCGACTTGAACTTTAAGGAAGGCTTTGCTGCTGCGTTCAAGGGCTTGGGGCAAGAGAATGCCGCCGCTGTTCCGCCGGGCACGGCTACTCAAGGCACCCGGCTCTTCGCTTCTTTTGGCGCCGTTCCTGGTAACGTGAACATCGCCGTTCCGGGGTTCCTGCCGACGACCGCAACGAGTATCGCTGACGCCACCGCGATTCTGGTCGGCTTTGACAACACTGTGGGCGGCAATAGCTTGCCGATTACGGCAGTGCCCGGCACCCTTACTCCAATCAAGGCTTCGACCGATCCGAACAATCTGGGGAGCGCCTTCAGTTCGGGCGGGTTCCTGGTACCTCTGAGCGGCGGTGCGGGCGTTGCTGTGTACGAATTGACGGGCACCGGCCTTACCGCCGCGGGCGTCGAAACCGTAACCCTGACAGCGGCGCTCCAGATCACGTCTGGCGTGGCGACGACGACAACGGCTGTGGGAACGGTGAGCGGCGGTTTCGCTCCGGTCAGCACGGTTGTTACGGCAGTCCCGGCTACCGGCACTGGCTCTGCTCCGATCCCGCGGTTTGTCAACGTTGCAGTCCAGAACAAGCCCTTGTTGTCGGTTGCCCCGTGCGTGACAAACCTGCTGTTCCCGTTCGTCACCAACCAGGCCGGGTTTGACACGGGCATCGCCCTGGTCAATACCTCGCTGGATAACGCAGGGAGCAAGGCGCCGTTCAATACGACTCCGCAGCATGGTTCCTGCACCGTGTTCTTCTTCAACGGCACCACCAGCGCTCCGACTCCGCAGACCACTGCCGATATTCCGGCTGGCGGTATGGCGGCGTTCAACCTGCAGGGTGGCGACGCTGCCGGGTTCCAGGGCTACATCATCGCCCAGTGCAACTTCCAGTTCGCGCACGGGTTTGCGTTCATCAGCGACCGCAACAACCCGAGCCTGGGTTCGCAGGGCTATCTGGCTCTGGTGATCCCGGATCGTGGCGGTGCACGTCCGGCTCTGCCCTTCACGACCAATCCTGGGACTGGCGAGATGTTGGCCCAGTAGTTTCACCAGTAGCTTTGGAATTGAGGGAGGGGAGTAATAATCCCCTCCCTTTTTCCGCTAATCGGTGATGCCCTGCTTTTTGCCCCCGCGTCCGCATCTCCCACAACAACTCATCAGCCGGTGACTGCTCCTGAATCACGAGGTGATCATGGCAGGTAAGAAAGTGTTTGCTCTGGCGGCGTTTCTGGCCTCCCTGATTGCGACGCCCGTGAATGCGCAGAGAGTTCTACTGCTGCCGGGCACCGGTTCCGCCGTAAATACATTCACAATGGAGCCGTTTGCAGCATCCACACCCCTGGGCGGGGCGTCGGGCGCGTTCGCGGTGGTTCCGCACCCGTCCGGCACCAGATACTTTGCCGTCACCCGAACGAACGTCCTCGTTACCGATGAATCGGGCAGTTCTGTTCAGCCTCCGGTACAAATCGCCCTACCGGCTACCGCGGCAGCCATCACACCAGATGGAAAAAAACTTCTGGTCGCCGCGGGCACGGCGTCGAGCGGTTCGCTGTACATCTTCAACGCCGGCAGCGGCGCGCTAACGCAGGCGGGCGCTATTGTAATTTCCGGGAATCCGATGAGCGTTGTGGCAAGTATGGACTCGGGCCACTGCTTCGTTCTGACTCCATCGGGCCTGACCTGCGTGGACTTGGGTACGATGACGGCCGGGACCACCCTCGAACTCGCCGGAACGAACATGTTCTCATCCCGGGTTGTGCTCGGGCCAAACGGCCTTCTTTATGTGAATGCGGATGGGAGGCTTTACGAAATCAACGCGGTAAGCATGACAATCCGGAAGGAGATTCCACTGGATGCCTTCCCGAGTCCGCCCGGCTTTTCGCTGGATGGCTTGACCGCGCTGCTCGCCAACCCCGCGAGCGGAAATCCTTTCGGACTCAGCGAGCCCGGATTGCTGATCCTGGACCTCAAGACGTACAACGTCAAGAGTTCACTCCTTGTGCATGGCGTGAACTTCAGCACGTTGATCCCCACCAACCCTAACGCCAACGGCTTGTACGCGGTCTCCTCCTCGTCCAGGAAGCTGTATCGGTTGGATCCCGACCTCTCCGGCATAGTGGAAGCATCGTTCCCGGTCGTCGGGAAGATCGAGGGTGTGATCTCCGCCTTCACATCTTCGGAACTGCCGAATTCCTACGGCATCACCGGTCCGAAATACCTGTTCGTAGTCGGGCGGGCTGCGCTGTACCGGATAGACCTGAATCCACCGCCGGGAGGGACCGGCGCGCAGATCGTCCAGAGTCTTCCACTGTCCCCGCCTTCTCCCGGCGGCCTGTATTTCATCTCGCCCTCGACCAACAGCACGGTTGTTTCCACGCTTCAATACGGAGGCGGCCAGGTGCTGAGGAAGGCTGGCATCTCCGCACCGCTTGTAGCCCGGGCCGTGGACTGGAGCGGAAGGCCGATCAGCGGCGCCAAGGTGACGTTCACTCCATCGGCGGGCTCCATTGTGAAAGCAATGAGCGCGACGAACGGCGACGGCTACGCCGAGGCGATCGTGAAGGCTCCGCAGGAAGAGGGGGCCTTCTCGGTAAGAGTCGCGTTCGACGGCGCGGCAGCCGCGACCTTTTCCCTGCGGACGGCAGAGTCGGGTGGCGGAACGATTCCGGGCCCAGCCCCCGGCGCAGCCGGGATGACCATTCTCGCCGGTGATGGCCAGGTGATAACGGGCGGGCAGCCCGAGGCCGAGCCGCTCACGGTGAGAGTTACGGGCGCGAATGGAGAACCGGTGGCGGGCGCTGTGGTCAGGTACACGATCGCAGGCTTCGTGGGCGGCAACCTCAGCGGCGCCAACTGCGCGCAAACCGCCCCGCAGACACTAGCCTGTGAGACTGACACCGATGGCATCGCCTCCGCTTCCTTCACCACACCACCTCTGACCGGGGGGATTCCATTTCAGCAAACTACGGTGACGGCGTCTGTCGCCGGAGTAGACGGAGTGCCGGACCAAACGGTCACCTTCCACGAGACCTGGACACCCGCACCGGCCGGCGGCAGCTTTACCTACGAGGTCCGGGAGAGGTTTTATGCTCCCGCGAACATGCTAACCCCGATGACCGTGCAGGCGGGGAAAACGCTTCAGGGTGCGATTAGGGCGCGTGTGTATGCGCACTCTGCCGCGCTACCTGAGTTTGCGGTGCCGAATGTCGGTCTGATGGTCCTCGGCAAGGAACGCTACGACAGGACACAGCCAACCCCTGCTTACTGTTCCGATTGGATTCCACTGTCGGGAAACGATGGGACCGTAACCTGCGATCTCGTCGTGCCGGCCAACACAGCACCGGGCGCATATCCGATCTACGCTATTTTCGGCGGCGCCACAGCCTATCCGCTGACCCTGGAAGTGACTCCGGTTGCACCCCCGGCTGCGGTGCCAACCACTGTGGCGATCGTCTCCGGAGACAAGCAGAATGGCTCGATTGGACAGGCTCTTCAGCCTTTGGTTGTGTTGGTAAAGGACCAACTGGGGAACCCGATACCAGACACCGTGGTGGCGTGGACCGTTTCCGGCCCAGTGCAGTTGGTTGCACCGACGAGCGCCACGACTGGCTCCGATGGGCGCGCCTCAACCGGCGCTATCCTCGGGTCCAGTGCCGGACCCGCTACTGTTCGCGTCACCGCCGGAAACGCGAGTGCCACGTTTAGCCTGACCGCCAGAACGCCCGCGCCTGTGCTCACGGCGAACTCATTCCTGAACGGCGCCAGCATGCAGTCGGGCGCCGGCCTGGCTTACGGCAGCATCGTTGCCATTAAGGGCGAGGGCCTCGCCACCGGGTTGACCATCCCGCCGGGAGTCTGCGTGAGCGGAGCGCCGGACGGCAATCTCGAGCACGGGTTGCCGACTCAACTGGCCGGCATCTCGGTTCAGTTCAGCACGCAGTTGGCGCCGATTTTCGCCGTCTGCAAGGGATCGGACGGCACCGGCCAAGTGAATGTGCAGGCGCCCTTTGAACTGGCGCCCGCGAGAATCACCGTGATGGTGAGGACCGGAATCGGAGCTCCGTCGGAGAAGACCATCTTCGTCAACGACGTGCAAATCACGAACGCTCAGCCGGGCATTTTCGAGTACAGCACCCAGGCGGCCGTCGCCCTTCGTCCGGACGGGAGTGTCGTGTCCCCGGCGAACCGGGCGAGGCGCGGCGAAGCGATCCGCATCTTCACTACCGGGCTCGGGCCAGTGCTGCCGGCGGTGAAAACAAACCAGCCCGGCTATCGTGGGCAGAAGCCGTTCTTCGCTACCTCCGTGCAGTTGGGCGGCTCAGGCGCGCCTGGAGTGACCGCGGAGTACGCGCAGAACCAGATCGGCGTGTTCATCGTGACCTTCCAGGTCCCGGCCGACGCGCTAATCGGCGACGCCGTTCCGCTCGTGGTTGCCGTTGTGACGGACAAGAGCGAGCGCGTCGATAGCAGAGCATCTTCCATTCCGATCTCGGACTAGAATTCCGCCTGACCTTCCCCTTGGGGCGCGGAGGACAACCCTTCGCGCCCCTTTTGTTATATACGATACAATTCAGGGTACCTCTCATGACCGCATATAACTACCTCGATATCGCGAAGATGATCGACCACTCGCTCCTCAATCCCGTGATGACGGATGAGGAACTCGAGAAGGGTTGCCGGATCGCACTGGACTACGATGTAGCTTCGGTCTGCATCAAGCCCTACTACCTGAAGCGTTGCGCGGAACTGCTGGCGGGAAGCACCGTTGCTCCCAGCACCGTGATCGGGTTTCCGCACGGCGGGAACACGACATCCATCAAGCTGGCTGAGGCCGAGCAGGCGCTCGCGGACGGCGGCACCGAGTTGGACATGGTGGTGAACGTCGGCAAGGTGCTCAGCGGAGACTGGGACTACGTTCGCCAGGACCTCCGTGCCGTCATCGAGCGGACGCACCAGGCAGGCGCAATCGTCAAGGTGATCTTCGAGAACTGCTACCTGGAGGACAGCCACAAGATCAAGCTGTGCGAGATCTGCGCGGAAGTGGGCGCGGATTTCGTGAAGACGTCCACCGGATACGGCAGCGGCGGGGCGACGCCCGCGGACCTGAAGCTCATGCGCAAGCATTCGCCCCCGAACGTCAAAGTGAAGGCCGCGGGCGGCGTGCGCACGTTTGAAGGGCTGCTTGAAGTTCGCGCCCTGGGCGTCGCGCGTTGCGGCGCGTCTCGAACGGTGGAAATGCTAGACGCGTGCAGGAAGCAGCTCGAGCCGAGGTGATCTCATGAAACTTGGATTCGTCAGCGCAATTCTGCCAGATCTTTCGGTCGACGAGGTGCTTCAGTTCTCCTCTGCCGAGCGCCTCTCCTGTGTCGAACTGATGTGCTGGCCTAAGGGCAAGGCCGAGCGCCGCTATGCGGGCGTCACTCACATCGACGTGGCCGGTCTCACGCCGGAGGCCGCGGCCCAGATCTCCGAACGCGCGGACAGTCTAGGCGTCGCGATCAGCGGGCTCGGCTACTATCCCAATCCGCTCACGCCGGACCATGAAGAGGCGCAGATTTACATCGACCATATACGGAAGATCATTCTCGCCGCCGAACACCTCGGCGTGGGCGTGGCGAACACGTTCATCGGCCGCGACTGGACGCGCTCGGTGGACGAGAACTGGCCGCGCTTCCTCGAAGTCTGGCGGCCGCTCATATGCTTTGCGGCCGATCACGGCATTCGCATCGCCATCGAAAACTGTCCGATGCTGTTCACGCGTGATGAATGGCCCGGCGGCAAGAACCTCGCCCACACGCCCGCAATCTGGCGGCGCATGTTCAACGATATCCCGGAGGAGAACTTCGGCCTCAACTTCGACCCCTCGCACTTCGTGTGGCAGCGTATGGACTACCTGCGCGCGGTGCGGGAGTTCGCCGGCCGAATCTTCCATGTACACGCCAAGGACGCACGGCTGGAGCAGCACAGGCTGGATGAAGTCGGGATTCTCGCCACACCGCTCGAGTTCCACACGCCGAAACTGCCCGGGCTGGGCGACGTGAACTGGGGCCGGCTGATCTCCGAGCTTACGGATACCGGCTATCAGGGCGCGTTCTGCATCGAAGTCGAGGACCGCGCGTACGAAGGGTCGGTCGAGAACAGAAAGGCCGCGGTTCGGCAAAGCGCCGCTTACCTGCGGCAGTTCCTTCCGGCTTAGCAGGCGATCAGAAAAGGATCAGACTCATGAAATCACTTCGCGTGATAGTGGCCGCGATCTGCGCGTGCCCTCTGTTGGCAGTCGCTCAAGACTCGAACCCGTTCTTTAAGGAATGGAAGACGCCGTTCGGCGTGCCCCCGTTCAATGAGATCAAAGACGAGCACTTCCTGCCCGCTCTGAAGAAAGGTATCGAAGAGCAGCGGCGCGAGGTGCAGGCGATCGCCGCGAACCCGAAGCCGGCAACCTTCGCCAACACCATAGAGGCGCTGGACTCTGCGGGCGAGCTACTCGACAAAGTCGAAGGCGTGTTCGCGAACCTCACCGGTGCCGAGACGAACGACCGGCTCCAGCAGGTCCAGCGCGAGACCGCACCGCTCCTGGCCGCTTTGCGCGACGACATCGCCCTCGACCAGCGTCTTTTCGCGCGCGTGAAGGTGGTTTGGGAACAGCGGGACAAGCTCAAGCTCAACGCCGATCAACGTAGGCTGCTGGAGGAGACTTACAAGAGCTTTGTCCGCGGCGGCGCGAATCTCGGCGAGGAGCAGAAGAAGCGGTATCGCGAGATCAACGCGGAGCTTTCGGTGCAGAGCGTCCGCTTCTCGAACAACCTGCTGAAAGAGACCAACGCCTACAAGCTGATCATCGATAACAAGGCGGATCTGGCGGGTTTGCCTGAGACTGTGGTTGCGGCAGCCGCCGACGTGGCCAAAGCCGCCGGCCAGCCGGGGAAATGGATTTTCACTCTCCAGGCGCCGAGCATCTGGCCGTTCCTTACCTATGCAGACAATCGCGAGCTGCGGCGGCAGATCCTCACGGCATACGCGAACCGCGGCGACAATGGGAACGAGCAGGACAACAAACAGATCCTGTCCCGCATCGCGGCCCTGCGCGCCGAGCGCGTGAAGCTTCTGGGTTACCCCACGTACGCGCACTTCGCCCTCGAAGAGCGCATGGCGAAGGATCCCGCAAAGGTTTACGGTCTGCTCAACCAGCTTTGGGAACCCGCGCTGAAGGTTGCCCACCAGGAAGCCGCCGCGCTCCAGCGCATGATCGGCGAGCAGGGCGGGAATTTCAAGCTGGAGCCGTGGGACTGGCGATACTACGCCGAGCGCGTCAAGAAGGCGAAGTACGATCTGGACGAAAACGAGGTGCGCCAGTACTTCACGCTCGACAACGCACGGGAAGGCGCCTTCTACGTCGCCAGCAAGCTGTACGGACTCAAATTTGCCGAACGAACCCAACTGCCGAAGTACAACCCCGAAGTTCGCGCCTTTGAGGTCTTCGATGCCGACGGCTCGCACCTCGGGCTGTTTCTGGTGGATTTCCACCCGCGGGCCGGGAAACGCGGCGGCGCGTGGTCCAGCCGCTACCGCGGCCAGCAGTTCAAAAACGGCAAGGACATTCGCCCCATCGTCGTCAATGTCTGCAACTTCACGCGGCCGGCAGCCGGTCAACCGGCGCTTCTGAGCCAGGAGGAAGTCGAGACCCTCTTCCACGAATTCGGCCATGCCCTACACTCACTGCTCTCGCGAGTTCACTACCAGAGCCTGGCTTCGGTGCCGCGCGATTTCGTCGAATTGCCCTCGCAGATCATGGAAAACTGGGCGTTCGAGCCGGAGGTGCTGAAGGTCTACGCGAAGCACTACCGCACGGGCGCCGTGATTCCCGACGACCTGGTGAAGAAGATCAGTAACGCGGGCAAGTTCAATCAGGGATTCGCCACGGTGGAGTATCTCGCGGCATCGCTGCTGGACATGGACTGGCACACGATTTCGGCAGGGCAGGCTCCGGAAGCCGCGGCATTCGAGAAGGCTTCGCTGGCGAAGATGCGCATGATGCCGGAGATCATTGCCCGCTACCGCAGCCCGTACTTCCAGCACATCTTCTCGAGCGGTTATGCCGCCGGCTACTACAGCTACATCTGGAGTGAAGTGCTGGACAGCGACGCGTTCCAGGCGTTCAAGGAGAAAGGGCTGTTCGACCCGGCTACCGCCACCGCGTTTCGCAAGAAGATTCTGGAACGGGGCGGCACCGCCGACGCGATGGAGATGTATAAGAGCTTCCGCGGGCACGAGCCGTCTGTAGAGCCGCTGCTCGAAAAGCGCGGGTTGAAGCTCTGAAGATTGATGCGGGCCGGGCATGCCCCGGCCCCTACAGTCAGATCGCCCACGGGTCGCGCATCGGGCGCGACAGCATCCGGTTCGCCTCGTCGTCTCCGAGAATGCGCTCGTTGTCCGGGTCCCACTTGAGGTCCCGGCCAACGCGCAGGCTGATGTTGCCCAGGTGCGAGATCGTGATCGACCGGTGCGCGGTCTCGACGGGTGCGATCGGCTCTTTGCGCGAGAGCACACAATCTATGAAGTTCCTGAAGTGGTTCGAGCTCTCGTAGAGGTGGATCTCATCCGGGCCGATCTTCGATTCGAGCAGCGATTTCGGCTCCGCATCGATCCATCCGCGGTTCACCGCCACCCATCCTTCCGAACCCTCGAACTTGACGCCGCCGAAAACCTTGTTTGAGACGATCAGCTTTACGCCGTTCTTGTAGATGCACTCGAAGTAGAAGTCAGTGGCCGTGTTCCAGAGCTTGTCCTTGGCGAACTCGCCGCGGGCGTTGCGGATCTCTATCGGGCCGGTCCTTTCGGTGTCCATTCCCCACTGGGCGATGTCGGGGTGATGCCCGCCCCAATCGGTGATCTGGCCGCCCGAGTAGTCGAGAATCCATCGGAAGTTCACATGGCAGCGCGCCGGGCAGTAGGGCGCGTCCGGCGCGGGGCCGAGCCACATCTTGTAGTTGAAGCCTTCCGGCACGGGCTCGGGATCTTTGCGATCGCCTGTGCGGGCGATATCCGGCGTGCCGCCCGGCAGCCCGCACTTCACCGTCTGAAGTTTGCCGATGCGGCCGTTGCGCACCAGTTCGCAGGCAAACCGGAATCGGCGGTCGGAACGCTGCTGGCTGCCGCACTGGAAGACGCGGTTGTACTTGCGGATGGCCTCGCTCATCGCACGCCCTTGCGCGATGGTGAGGGCAAGCGGCTTCTCGCCGTAGATGTCCTTGCCCGCACGCGCGGCCTCGATCGCGAGCTTCGCGTGCCAGTGGTCGGGTACAGCGATCAGAACGGCATCGATATCCTTACGGCCCAGCAAGTGCCGGAAGTCCTCGTATGCGGCGCAACCCTTGTAGATGCCGGACCGCTTTTCGCGCGCATAGTTCCACTCGACGATTTTGCGCGCGGGCTCGCGCCCCGCAAACGCGCCGGCCCAATACCCGGCGCCCTCGCGGTTCACATCGCAAACGGCGGCCACTCGCACCCGCGGGTCGTCGAGGAAGCCGAACATATCGCCCGTGCCCTGATTGCCGCAGCCGATAACGCCGAGCGCGATCCGGTCGCTCGGAGGCGTAGCGCCCTCACGGCCCAGCACGGAAGCGGGGACCACGTAAGGAACTGCGGCGGTAGAGGTGAGAAAGGTTCTGCGTCGCATTTGAGAAGTGTATTATATCTCCATGTCCAGCAACCGCTTGTCACGGCGCGACTTCGTGAAAGCAGCCGCCGCGTTCCCGGCCATCGTCCCATCGCGGGTCCTTGGGAGGAGCGCTCCCAGCAACCTGATCCAGGTGGCGCAGATTGGTTGCGGCCGGATTGCGCGGGCCTCGGAGTTCCCAGGCATACTTCGGCACAGCGACGTCGCACGCTTCGTTGCCGTGTGCGATTTGGACACCGTGCGCCTCAACGACGCGAAGGAGTTGGTGGAGCGCGCGTACGCGTCCAAGTTCGCGAGCGGCGGGTACGCCTCCGTCAAAACGTATCGCGACTATCGCGAAATGCTCGAAGACAAGAGCATCGACGCCGTTGCAATCAGCACTCCGGATCACTGGCACGCGCAGCCGGCAATCGAAGCCGCCCTCGCGGGGAAGGACATCTACCTGCAAAAGCCAGCGTCATTGACAATCCGGGAAGGCCGCCAGATGGCCGACGTGATTAAGAAGACGCGCCGCGTTCTTCAACTCGGGAGCCAGCAGCGCTCGGACGCGCACTTCCGCCTGGCCTGCGAGTTAGTGCGTAACGGCCGGATCGGCAAGATCAAGCAGATCTTTATCGGGCTGCCCGAAGACCCGGCCGGCGAGGAAGCGCGCGAGATGCCGGTGCCCTCGAACCTCGATTACGACATGTGGCTGGGTTCGACGCCCGCCGCTTACTACACGGAGAAGCGCGTCCATCCGCAATCGAACGACTTGAAAGTACGCTACGACCGGCCCGGCTGGCTGCGCTGCGAGCAGTTCGGCGCCGGAATGATCACCGGATGGGGCGCCCACCACATCGACACCGCACATTGGGCCATGGGCACGGAGTTCACCGGCCCGGTCGAGGTGCTTGCATCCGCCGAGTTTCCGAAGAAGGGCCTTTGGGATGTCCACGGTCCCTACCATGTCTCCGCCCGATACGCCAACGGCGTCGAGATGTACATCAGTGAGAAATATCCGAACGGCCTCCGCTTCATCGGCGAAGAGGGATGGATCTGGGTGACGCGCGGGGCTTCGCTCGATGCGAGCGATCCCAAAATCCTTACGTCCGGCTTCAAGCCCGGCGAGACGCGCTTGCACGTGAGCCCGCGCAACGATCACCACCTCGATTGGCTGAGCAGCATCCGCGGCCGCACCGAGCCGGTTGCGCCGGCCGAGGCCGGCCACCGCTCATGCAGCGCCTGCCTGATCGCATGGGCCGCGATGAAGCTGAGACGCAAACTCACATGGGACCCGGAACACGAGCGCTTCGTGAACGACGCCGAGGCGAACGGTCTGCTCGCCAGGAAACAAAGAGCCCCGTACGGAACCGACGCCGTACTCGCGCGGACTCAGGCCTCGTGAGAGTGCCATAGACCGCTCCGTTGAAAATCACCGGAAGCGGTCCTGCCCGCCTCAATTTTCATCACCTTTGGTGGGCCGCAGGCCCATGCGGCACTCCGTTGAAAGTCACCATTACCAGGGGGACCGGCCACGGGCCACGCATGCGGCAACTCACGCCGGCTTTCATCGCTATTGGCGGCCCGCAGGGCCATCGGCACTCCCCTGAAAATGACCAGACATCGGCGTTGATCCGCGTTCATCTGCGGCCAAAATGCCTTTATCGGCCGCCGATAAACGCCGATGCACGCCGATGTTTCCATCATTCAGCGCTTCTCGATCGTCGATGCCCGAAGATATACCTGCTCGCTCTCCAGCTTTGCGGCCTGAGCGGAATCAAGCAGCCAGTCCTTCTGAACGGTAGCGGCATCCGGCACATTCAAAATCAATCCGCTCACAAACACCTTCTCTCCGACCTTCACATCCGGGCGTTCCGGCTGGTGAGACGTAGCCATTAGCGTCTTCCCCTCGCCACGCCCCACGCGGAACGTCCGCTCGCCGGCTTCCGTGACCGTGACATCATCGAACTGAACCCTCCTGCCCACGAAAGACGGCTTCGCGTTCGACTCCGTGACCTCCTCAAGATCCAACACCGGCGCGTTGTTGGGCGGCGGAAGCACGCGTACACGGGCTTGTACCGCCGCGGCTCCGGGTGGCACCGCGAGCTTCAGATTGCGGCCCCAATACTGCGTAGCGATCCACAGCAGCACGGAGATGCCGATGAAAATCGTCAGCCAGGCGCCGAAAACCTTCACGCCTCCACCCGCACCTTGCCCGCGTTCCGCCAGTGCGCGTAGGCATTGAACGCGAGCACCACCAGCATGCCGGGAATGAACCACGCCAGCGCGATCACCTGCGAGTAGCGGCCGGATGCCGTGTTGTAGATCGTGAGGCCCTCCCGTCCGTTCGAGGCAGGCAGAACGTAGGGAAACAATCCGAAGGCGACGCAGCAGAGCATGCCGAACAGGTACAGCGAAGATGCATTGAACGCCATGAGATCCGCTTCAATCCAGGTGAAGACCGCAACGGCCGCCAAGCCCGCCACCGCCAAGAGCGGGAAGATAACGCCCCAGGGGTGTTTGGCGAAGTTGGCCGGAATTTGAGGTTGCACACCGAACGTGAGGGCCGAATCAACGATGGTCAGGACGACGACGGCGGGCCAAATGCGGCGTGCAGTTCTGAGCGCGCGCCGCCGCGGTTCGCCGTCAGTTCGGAATGCCACCCATGCTGCACCGTGCGTTGTGATCGCGAAGAGCACCAACAAGCCGATGAGCGCCGTGTACCAATCGAAAATTCCGGGTGACGGGCTGAGCCTCAGGTCCGTCCACAGCGGGAGGAAGAAATAGCCGGCATCGCCGAGCGGTACGCCGCGTAGCATGTTTCCGACCGCAACTCCGAAGAAGAACGTGGCCAAAGCGCTCGATACAACCAGGCACCCATCCCAGAATGACTGCCAGAACCGGTGCTCCAGACGCTCGCGGAGTTCGAGCGCGAACCCCCGCATCATAAACAGCCACAGCAGAATGATGAGAGGAAAATAGAGCCCGCTGAAAGCCGAGGCGTACAGGCCGGGAAAGCTGAAGACCATCGCCGCACCGAGCGCCACCAGCCAGACTTCGTCCCCGTCCCACAGCGGCAATACGGTCTGGAGAACCTGTTGGCGCTCGGGTTCCGATTTCGCGACACCAGGATAGATGATGCCAGTCCCGAAAACGTAGCCGTCCAGAATCACCCAGGCAACGGCCATGAAGGTCAGAAGGCAAAGCCAGGTAATCTGCATCAGGCTTGCTCTCCCGACGGCTCCGGACCACGCACGATCACGTACCCCACCAGGAAAAGCACCAGGACGGCCATGATCAGGTACGCTCCCATGAATCCGAGCAAAGTGAAAACGATGTTGCCGCCCGAGACTTGCGGGGAGGCGCCATCATGCGTGTGCAACAGGCCATAAACCAGCCACGGCTGCCGGCCGAGCTCCGCCGTCAGCCATCCGGCCGAATTCGATACGAACGGAAAAGGCGAAGCGATCAGCAGTGCCCATAGGAGCGGCCGCAGACGATAGATGGTGCGGCGCCACAAAGCATACGCCGCAATGACCGTCAGCGCGATGAAGATCGTCCCCAGTCCCACCATGATGCGGTAGGAGTAATACAGCAGCGGCACGTGATCGGGCCATAGGTGCCGAGGGTACGACTTGAGCCCCAGGATCCTCGCGTTCCAGCTTCGATACGTCAGAAAGCTCAGCGCCCTGGGCACCTCGACCGGGTTCATGAGTTCGAGCGCCTCCATATCAGGCTGTCCGAGGATGACGATCGGTGCGCCTTCCCTGGTCTCGAACAGGCCTTCCATCGCCGAGAGCGTCACCGGCTGATATCTGGCGACGTTCTTGCCCTGCGAATCTCCGAGTGGGTAAAGCTGCAGGATGGAAGCGATGCATCCCGTGATGACTCCGACCTGCACGAACCGCCGCCCGTATTCCTCGTGCCAGCCCGAAAGCAAATAGAAGGCGCCGATTCCCATCAGGATGAATGCGCCGGTGATGACAGCGCCATTCATTGTGTGCGGGTATTGCCAGACGAGCCACGGGTTCGACAGCATCGCCCCGAGCCCGGAAAGCTCAGCGGCGCCGGCCGCTCCCCGCGTGTATCCGACCGGATGCTGCATCCACGCGTTCGTCGCTGTAATGAAGAATCCGGAGATCCATGAACCCACGAAGACCGCGGTGGTATAGGCCCAGCGCCGCTTCGGTCCCAGTCCCTTTTGGAACAACAGAAGCCCAAGGAAAATCGACTCGCCGAAGAACGCCATCACGCCTTCGAGCGCCAGCGTCTGCCCGATAATCGATCCGGAATAGGCCGAAAGGTGCGCCCAGTTTGTGCCGAACTGGAACTCCATCGGGATGCCGGTCGCCACCCCGGCGGCGAAACTGATCGCCAGCAGTTTGGTGAGAAAGCGCGCCGAATTCCAGAAGTGAGCCCGGCCGGTGCGCAAAGCTATGGTCGTGAGGATAAAGATGATGAGGGCCAGCCCCATCGTTACCTGCGGGAACAGGTAGTGAAAAGTTATGGTGAACGCAAATTGAAGGCGAGCCCATCCGACTGCGTACCCAGGCACGGCAAAGCTCCCTTTACGGTGCTTTGATTATACTCTGCCACGCGCCGAGTGTCTGTGATAGCGAATTGCGCCACGTAAAATATGACTGAAATGGCACCTGTTGCGCCAACTAAGAATGTGACCGAAACGTGTGAGCTGCACAGAGCTGCCGTGAACTGCCGAACACTCCGGCAGAATGGACATGCACTCACGCGAGCAGTACCTGGAGACGCTGCGGG
>JAEZIJ010000169.1 GCA_023436715.1 Acidobacteriota bacterium | reverse complement strand
CCCCTACAGGATGCGTCTTGTAGGGGCGACGCATGCGTCGCCCGTGGGCGGCTCCCGGGTAACGCTGACTTTCAACGGAGCGGTCTGGTCAGTAATCGTCCCTGTGAGTCATGAAATCGGGATACGCGCCGGCACCGAGTTCGTACAGGTCCAAGCCCTGGCGCTCGCCCTCCGGGGCCACTCGCTGCGGAAGAAACCGGTCGAGCAGCCGGTTCGACGCGTACGCCGCGGGAAGGACGAAACCGATCAGTGTGGCGATTCCCACCACCTGCGACAGCCACTGATCCGGGGCGCTTCGTTTTCCGGCAGCTTCGAACACGCCGGCCGCCAGCACGCCCCAGAGACCTCCGAATGCGTGAACTGCGATGGCGCCGCCCGGATCGTCCACCCTGAATCGCAGCTCGATCCACTCGACCGCGTACACCACCAGAACGCCGGCTACAAGACCGGTCAGGACTGCGCCCGCGGGCCGGATTACCGCGCATCCGGCGCTGCTCGCAACCAGCCCGGCCACCCACGCGTTAGCGCAGAGCGAGGCATCCGCCTTCCCGAAACGGCTGCGCGTCACTCCGGCAGCCGCCAGCAACGCGGATGCGGAGGCAAGCGTCGCGTTCAGCGGAACGATTGACGCCCCTCGTGCATCTACGCCGGTAAACAGGATCGCGCCTGCGCAATCGAGCCCCAGGAATCCCAGCCACGAGAGAAAACAGCCGAAGAGCACCAGGGCGGCATCATGCGCCGGAAACGCGGCAGGCATCCCTTCCGCCTGGTATTTGCCGAGTCGCGGGCCCAGGATCCATGCGATTGCTAGCGCCGTCAGCCCGCCGACCGCCTGAATGGAGCTCGCTCCGCCGGAATCGATCAAGCCGCGGCCCAAATGGTGATTGACTCCGAGTTGCGCCAGCCACCCGCCGCCCCACACCCAGTGTGCGAACAGCGGATACGTCAAGCCGGCAAGCAACACCGTCGAAGCGCAACTCGCACCTAGCCGCCAGCGCTCCGCGGCAGCCCCCAGGGGAATTGTCGCTGCGAGGCTGACCGCGAACATTCCAAACACCACCGCCAGGGAGTACGCCGAGCCGTCAGCTTCAATTCCGCGTAGAAGAAACCGCTCGGCGCCCTGCCGGCCAGGATATCCCTGCCAGGCCGATCCCGCGGCGAAGTAGACCAGCGCCGCCACCCCAGCGACACAGAGCGTGCTCAGCAACGAGTGCGCCACATTCCGCGAGCGGCCCAGCCCGGCGTTGATCACTGCCAGCCCGGCCAGGGCGCACGGCATCAGCAGAAGGCAGAGCAGGCAGAATGCGGCCGTCGTTTCTGTCACGTGGCTCCCACCCTCGTTCAGCCGCCCCGGCACGCCGACAGGAGTTGCTCCTGCAACATCGTTTGCACTTCGGAAGGCAGTTTCCCGCCGCTCCGGGTCACGTAGAAAACATCCATCGCGCGGTTTCCCCTCGTATCTACGAGCACCACGTCGATGTCGCAAGCATTGGACGACAACACCGCCGCCAGGCTGTACAGAAGCCCCATCCGGTCTTCCGCCACAATCTCGACGAGCGTCGCCGACTCGCACGCCTCGGAATCGAACTTGACCTGAGGTTCGATGGATTGCCTCTTCGTGTCTTGCCGGGGCCGGTTCCGGATCAGCCGTCTGGCCTCCGTTTTCCCGGACGCCACGTGCCGGATCAAATCCTGCAAGCGCTCCGTTTCGGGCGGATTCAGCTCCAGCGTGCGCTTTGGGTCGGTGAAGACAAAGCTGTCGAGGATGGTGCCTCTCGAATTGGAGAAAGCCTCGGCCTTCACGATATCCAGACCGAAGCTGGAGATGGCTCCGGCCAGCGAAGCGAACAAGGTCGGCTGGTCCCGGGCGACCACGGTCAGTCTATATCCGCCTCCGGATCGATCAAGCTGCACTGCGACGCCGCTTGGCCGGCTCATCTCGTAGAGCCGCGCATGCGCTTCGATCTCCGCGTCCGTACGTGCGCGCAGGTATCTCATCGGAAACCCCGTGATGAACTCCGCCGTCTCGGCCGGTAGGCTCGCGGGCAGTTCCCGGATTCGATCGGTCTCGAGTTCGCGCGTCAGCTCGCGTTCCGCCGCGGCATAGGCGCGCCAGAGTTGCTCCAGCCGCAGCGGCAGCATCGCTACGGACTGAGTCGCCGCGATATCGGCATAAGTGAGCGCGGTAAGCAGCCTCAGCCGCTCGGCCGTTCCGATCGTGCCGGAGAGCGAGCGGACGGTTGCCGGGTCGTCCACGTCACGGCCGCTCACCGCTTGCGAGAGAGCGGTCTGATGCTCGATCAGGAACTCCACTGTCTCCCTATCGGAGGCGGGCATTTCGAGACGCGCCCCCGCCGCACCCGCCAGCGCTGCTCCGGCGAGCGGCCGGCCCATCTGATGGAACAGCACGGCGAACAGCAGCACCGCCTGATCCTCGGCCCCGGAAAGCAGATCGGCGAACCGCCGCAGCGCCGGCTCCGTGCTTGCCCGCAAATCGCAGATCCGCTCCATCACCATGAGTGTGTGCTCATCGACCGTATAGAGCTGATCCGGGCCGTCCGCGGGCACACCTTCAATGCGCGCCCAATCGGGAAAAACCGATGAGAGCAGTCCCGCATTCGAAAGCGCGCGAAACGCTCCCGCCGCGTGCGGCAACGAGAGGATCGCTTTCAGGGTTGTCCAGACAGCCTGCTGCTGTTCGCAGCACGAGGCCACGATAACGCTCGCCGCTTCGAGTTGCCGTTCCGTCTCAGGCGCCGGCGAGATCTCGTGCCGTGCGAGAAACTCGATCAAGCGGAATACCATGCCCGGATCTGCGCCCAGGTTGCCCGGTCTTCGCAGGTAAACGCGCCCGCGCAGCACCGTGAACTCCTCGTTTGAAAGCCGCGACTGCCTGTCGAGGACCGCCTCGGCCAGCGTCCCGGCACCGGCCTCGCACGAGTCCACCGCGTACCGCGCCTCATTGAACACCACGCGTGCATGACTGAAGTACTCGCGCATCCAGAGCCTGGCCTCCGTGCCTCGTGCGAATTGCTCGACGATAGCCTGCTGCGCCGCGGCGTCGAGAACGTTGCGATCCTCTCGCGCCCGGTAGTGCAGGAAGCAGCGGACCATCGAGAGAAACGTCGCGGCCCTGCCGAGTGTCTCTTCCGATCCCGCCTGCTGCGTGAACAGTTTCGCCAGTGTCGCGATGAGGCGCAGGTCTCGCAGGCCCCCCGGCCCATTTTCTACGTCGGGCTCCCGGTGAAACGGCGTGTTTCGATACTTCGCGTGGCGAGAGCGCGCCGCGGCGGCGAGTCCCTCGCCGAGTTGCCGTCCGTGCCTGGCGAAAGGGCCTGCCAGTTCATCCTCCAGCATCTTCGCCACAGCGGCATCGCCGGCGAGCAGCCGCCGGTCCAGCAACTTGATGCCGAGATCGTCGTTCTGTTGGGGTGCTGCCAGGCACTCCCCGGCGGTGCAGATCCTGTGGTTGGGCCGAACGCCCCGCTCCCACAGCAAGCGCACGAATCCGGCCACTGCCTCGTCGTGTCCAGTCGGGGGTTCACCTGCGCTCACGATGACGATTTCGACTTCGGAGAACGGGAACAACTCGCGGCGCGCATAGCTGCCGGCCGCAAGTATCGCCGCGCCCTCCCCGAGTACCGGAGCCAATGCAGACTCAAACGCTTCGATGACTGCACCGTCGGTCGATTGAGCCAGGGCGCGCTGGACTCCCTCTGCCCATCCCGTTGCCAGGAACTCCCGCTCCACCTCGCGCCACGCAGCACTGGTTGACAAGTTCTTCCGCCCCTCCGCGCGACATCGTCTGGCCGGTTCGGCTGCTTCTATGGCTCAGTATCCCGCAAGCGGCGCCTTGCGGAAAAGCCCAAAAGATTTCGATAGCGCCTATCGAAATCCTCTATGTGAGGACACGAATTCCCGCTCTGTCCTTGTCACGATTGGGCTTTCCGCTCATCCGCCCGCACCTGCTTGCGCCATAGACGGGGCTTATTTCGGCAATAAGAAATTTCCGCTTGGAGTTGAGCTCTGTTGCCTCGATAGTAAGATTAGCCGGACCCGGAATGTCCGTCTCCAGGCCCCCGCCACGGCCATATCCCAATCCCATCGCACAAAGGAGAATTGACATGGCGGAGAACTCCGCACCCGAGATGAAGCCCACACTTGGGCTCACTGGTTTGACGATGAACGCCATGGCGCTGATAGCGCCCGGCGCGTTCCTTTGGCTGACGTTTCTGGTCCAGGCGACCACCGGCTCCACGGCCCCGGCCATGTGGGCCGGCGTCGTCCTGGCCTTGGTGCTGTGCCTGGCAACAGCAGTCTGCTATGCGGAAATGGCCAAGCTGTATCCGGGTACCGGGAGCTCTTACTACTTCGCGGAACAGTCCTTTCTCAACCACGACAAGGCGTGGCCTTACGCCAGAATCTGTAAGTTCGTGGTTGGCTGGGGCTCGCACCTGTATTACTGGATTTACCCGGGCGTGATGGTCGGCGTCATGGGGATACTGTGCGGGTTCCTGGCGGGAACCATCTGGCCGGCTTTCATGAGCGCTTCGAATCCCGGACCGATGTTCATGATGGTCATCGCTACTGTGTTCTCCTTCGCCATCGCGTACATCGCGCACCGCGGCGTCACGGGTGCGACTTCCGTTAACGTCGCCATCAACGTGATCCAGATATCCGCGCTCGTGGTCTTCTCCATACTCGCCCTAGGCTATCGATGGAATCACCCTCCGGGGAGTGTGGCCTACCAGTTCGATTCCGCCTCCGGCGACGCGTATACCTACGAATTCGCCACGGAAAAGCAGGTCGCGAACGGGCAGTCTACCGACGTAATCCTCCGCGATGCGAACGGTGTTCCTAAGCCGAAGCTGGACGCCTCCGGCCAACCCGTCCCGTTTCGGATTGCCTACCCGGAGAAGGACGACAAGGGCAATTTCCTCTCGCATCCAAGCGCGTCCTCAGTCGTCGGGATCCACAACTTCGGATGGATGTTCGTGCAAGCCACCGTCGCCATCCTGATTCTGGTAGGGTTCGAATCGGTAACTTCGATGGGGGGCGAAGCCAAGAACCCCAAACGCAATGTGCCCATCGCGGTGGTTACCTCCCTGCTGGTTCAGGGCATGTTCTGTTACCTGTTCGAGTATTTTGCCGCGAACTATTTCCTCAACAGCGGCTACACGATGCAAAGCGCTACCGGATCGGCGGCCCCGGTCGGAGACATGATGGTGGTCGTTGGCAACGCGATTCTCGGTCCGGGTAACGGCCGTCTTTTCATGCTGGCCGAAGCCTTCACCGTGTTCCTCGCGATCATCGGGACCACCCTCTCGTGCATGAACACCGGCGCCCGCGTCACATACGCAATGGGCAAGGACCAGGAATTGCCCGATTCCATGGGCATGCTGCACTCCCGGAACCTGACGCCACACCGCGCGATCTGGACTCTCGCGGCGATCTCGGCGCTGGTCGGCTGCATTTCCGTGGCGAACGTTTTCGGCGATGCCGCCGCGCTGCAGGATTCAGTTATCAAAGCCTTGCCGCAGGGCTTCTGGTCGAGTTTCGGCTACCTCTCGCACGACGCGATGGCGGCCCTGCCCAACTCGCTCCTCACCATGACGCTCGCCTCCAACTTCGGCACCTTTCTCCTGTACGCGCTGAGCTGCATCATCTGTATCGTCGCGTACCACGGCCACCCGAAGTTCAGTGCGCTGCGCCACCTGTTCATCCCGGTCTTCGGGCTCGCGGCCAACATTGTGTGCATGTCGTTCTACGTGGTTGGTCCGTTTATGGGGTACGGCACGAAAATGGAACCGCTCGCGGCGCTGGGAATCGCCCTGGTTTGGTTCACGTACGGGCTGATCTACTTCATTCGGTCGAGCAAGCTTACAGGCCGCACCACAATCGTCCAGCCGCATCAGAGAGCGACGGGGTTCGCCGAATAGGCGGGTCGCGACCACTGGGGCCGTTCCGATGAAACGAGACGAAGAGAAAGTCGGGTATCGAAAGATCACTACGACAGTCCCGCAATGGGCCTATCGCGTGCTCATTCAGGAATCGGCTCGTCGAAAAATTGCCGGCGAGCCGAACCAGTTGCTGTCGGCCCTGCTGCGGGAGGCTATCACTGACTACCTGAGTAAACTGCGCGAGCAGTCCGCATAATGCAGATGCCTGGCACGATCCCGCACTCTGGTCTGGAACTGGAGTTCGCCCAGTTCTCGGACAAAGGGCGGGTTCGTGCCCACAACGAGGACTACGCGGGGTTCGTCCAGCCTTCCACGCCGGCCCAAGCCCGGTCGCACGGCTGGTTGTTTGCCCTTGCCGATGGAGTTGGCGGGCAGGATCTGGGCGAGGTCGCTTCCCGGACCGCCGTCGAGAGCTTGCTCGCCAATTTCAGCCGGTCCGCGGGCGGCGAATCCCATGCTTCTCTCCTGCGCCGGCTCATCCAGGCTGCGAATCAAGATGTTTACGAACGCGGTCGCGCGGCAAGCCCGGGCGGAACCGCGATGGCGACGACAGTCGTCGCCTGCACGTTGCGCCATGACCGTGTTGTCGTTGCCCATGTGGGCGACTCCAGGTGTTATCTGGTCCGGAACGGGCGAGCCTCGGCGCTCACGCGCGATCATACCGTTTCCGGCGAGCGGCTCAGCCGTTCGTTGGGAAACAACCTCTTCGTGAGCGTCGATATCGCCGATCACGCGTTGCTGCCCGGCGATGTCCTTCTGCTTTGCTCCGACGGGCTGCACAATTCGGTACGTCAACCGGACCTCGCGCGGTACCTCGGTCCAACTGAGGATCTCGAAACGGCCGCGCGCCAACTCATCGCCCTCGCGAACCAGCGGGATGGCCGGGACAATATCACCGCTCAGGCAATCCGAGTAGCCAGCGTCGAACGCACAGGCATGTACCGCGGCCGGCCATACAGGCTCCGCTAAACGGGCACCGGCTCCGCTTCTTGCAAGCCTCCCGAAAATGAATCCGCTCCGCCCGGCGTTGCATCTGTTAAATCAATGCGGGGTTTGAAAAGCGGGGTGCCGATCCTGGCCGTAAGTCTTTTTCTTTCAGCGCAAGCTTCCTACGGCCATGCAATCGCGCTGTTTACAAAACCGGCGCTGCACGAAACCGTAAGCGGCCCGGACGTTGCCGTGAAGCTCCGATTCAATTCGCGAGTCGACGGCAAACGTTCGACGCTGATCCTGATGACGCCCGCTGGCGAGCGGCGCATCCTGGCGATCAAAGAGGCGCCAGCGGGGGATTCCCTCGCCTCCATAGCGAAGGGATTGAAGAGCGGCTCCTACATTCTGCGGTGGCAGGTACTGGCGAGCGACGGGCACATCACTCGCGGGGAAGTGCCATTTAGCGTGAAGTAAGCTTGACGCAATTCCTCGACATCTTCGGATTCCTCTCGGTCGTGCTGCGCGGCCTGGCTCTCGTGTTCGAGGCCTTGACTGTCGGCGGCATTGTCTTTCAGTTCTGTGTCGCTAGGGAACACGCGCTCAAACACGCCTGGCGATGGGTGAGTTGCACGGCGGTGCTGTTGGCCGTCACGCAGTTGTGCGTCGCGGGCGCCGACGTTGCAATCCTGATGGGAAGCACGGGCCTGCGGCCGGCCGAAATTCTTGGCGCGGATTTTTGCCGGGCCACTCTGCTCGTCGTGGCCGGCGCGATGACGATTCTTGCGCTGCCTCGAAGCCGGCTGTCCGCCACGCTCGCGTCCGTCTCGATACTCCTCGGATCCACCATGATGAGCCACTCGGCGGCGCGCGTCGAGTGGCGGTTGCCCCTAATGGCGTTGACGCTCGTCCACCACGCGGCGGGCGCGGCATGGATCGGCGGCTTGCCCTACCTCCTGTCTTCGTTTAAGAGCCGGGCATGTCCGGCCCGCGCTGTCGTAGACCGCTTCTCGCGGCTGGCCATGATGTCGGTGGCGGCGCTAGTCGCCGCGGGCGCGGGCATGGCGTCTTTGTACGTGGGTTCCCCGGCGGCCTTGGGCGGAACCACCTACGGCGCCATGCTGGCAGCGAAAATCGTGCTGACCGGGATACTGCTGCTGCTGGGCGCGATGAACCTGAACATCGTGCGCGCCGTGCGGCGAGGAGGGGCGCCGGACCTGCTGCCGCTCAGGCGCTTCGCGGAAGCTGAATTGGGAATCGGACTCACGGTGCTGCTCGCGGCAGCATCGCTGACATCCACGCCGCCCGCCATCGACGTTCAGGCCGACCGCGTGGCGGCGCGGGACATTGTGCAGCGAATGACGCCGCGCTGGCCGCGCATGAAAACTCCCGCCCTCGCCGAACTCTCGCCGGCCAGCTCGCTCTCGTTGCCGCAGGACTCCATTCTGCCGGGGTCCTTCGTGCCGGGGCAGCAAACGCAGCCTAACAACGAGGCTGATATCGCGTGGTCCGAATACAATCACCACTGGGCGGGGATGATCGTGCTCGCCGCGGGGTTGCTGGCGCTGCTCTCGCGGCGGTTCCGCTGGGCGCGCCACTGGCCGCTGGCGTTTTTCGGGCTGGCCGTCTTCCTGTTGATCCGCTCCGATTCGGAGAACTGGCCGCTCGGGCCGCGCGGGTTCTGGGAGAGCTTTCAGGTGGCCGAGGTCGCGCAGCACCGGGTATTCGTGCTGCTCATCGTGGCGTTTGCGGTGTTCGAGTGGGCGGTCCAGACCGAGCGTATCGGCTCGCGGCGCGCGGGGCTGGTCTTTCCCTTAGTGTGCGCGGTGGGCGGTGCGTTGCTGCTCACCCACTCGCACTCGCTGGGCAACGTGAAAGAGGAGTTCCTTGTTGAGCTGAGCCACATCCCGCTGGCGATCTTTGCCGTCATCGCCGGCTGGTCCCGCTGGCTCGAGATCCGGCTCCCCGGTCAGCGGACGCGGGCAACTGCCTGGATCTGGCCGGTCTGCTTCGTACTGATAGGCGCCGTACTGATGCTATATCGGGAGAGTTGAGGGGCTACTTAATTTGTGGGGCAGGCTCTCAGCCTGCGGCGGCCTTTCAGGCCGCCTCCCCTTCTTTCTGCACGCTGCAACGGCGATGTATTCCACTCAATGAAGCTGGCCGCGACGGGAAACACGAACTGTTTCCGACAGCCTCGTATGTGGACGAAAACACCGTGTCCGCCAGCCACTTCCGGAACGACGGGTTGTCACTGAACCGCTTGAAAAGCTCTGTATGGTCGGACAGGAGGTCCGTGCCTTGTCGTGCTCAATGCGGGCGTTCTGCCTGTCGAAGTGCTTCTGGGCGTTCTGGTAAGCCTTGTCGGCTGCCACGCGGTCGCAAACGCGGGGTCCCTCTTAGGACACAGGTGGGGTTGATTTCCTAGTAGCTCTACCGCTGACACATAAACCGTCAGGCATGGGAAATCTAAATGAAAACATGGGATTTACTGCTATAATCCAAATTGCAGATCAATGGGTCTCATACTGGCAAAGTAGCTCTTGCTCCCAAACCGAAACTGCCAGAAATCCTGATCGCTACCGTTGGTCGAAAACTCAGCCGCACCCTACGCCCAAGGAATCAGAATGGCTCCCGTTCACGCAGTTTTTGGCGTCCCTGTACGCACTCTTCCGAATCGCTACCTGTCGGTGCTCATCCTTGCTACAGCTGCACTCGCACAGGAGCCAGCTATCACCACAGTTGTGGGCACCGACCCTCCCCTCACCATCGTCCAACCGGGGAGATCGGCATTCGACGCCTCCGGGAACGCCTTCGTCTGCGATCGTAATTACGTTCTGAAGATAACCCCAGCCGGGTCGGTGAGCGTCTTCGCCGGCGCGTCTCAGGGCGGCTACAACGGTGACAACCGGCTGGCTGTCGGTGCTAAGTTGAACGGACCGAGCGGGGTTGCGGTTGACCCAGCCGGGAACGTCTACATTGCCGATAGCAGCAACCACCGCGTGCGACACGTGGACGCACTCACCGGTACCATCACCACGGTAGCCGGTACGGGCACCGCGGGCTATAGTGGCGAAGGAGTCGCAGCTTCAGCGCAATTGAGCTACCCGACCGACGTAGCGCTCGATCCAGCCACCGGAGCGTTGTTCGTTGCCGAGCACACAGGGAGCTGCCGGGTGCGCAAGATTCTGGGTGGCACGATCTCAACCGTCGCGGGCAATGGGACGTGCAGTGCGGAGGCGGGAGACGGGGGAGTTGCAACCTCAGCAACTTTTCGGCAGCTGCGCGCGATCACCGTCGGGGCGAACTCCACCGTGTACGTCGCCGCTTACCGGCAAATCCGTACGTTTTCGGTCGCGGGCGGGACCGTCGGGAACATCTCGAGTGCGGCGGGCAACGGCAACTCGGGTACGTGGGACGGAACCCCAACGGCGCCGGGCGCGCTGGCCTTGGGCACGATCAACGACATTGAAGCCGTCGGACCTTACGTCTACTTCGCTGCCTCCGGATATCGCATTGGCAGGTTCAACCAGGACGGCACGGGCACAGTCGTCAGCGTGGCCGGAAGCGGCGGCGATGGGTCCTCGCCCGCCGGGGACGGCGGCGCAGCTACCAGTGCCGCACTTGCATACACAAACAGCATCTCGAACTACGGCGGTTGGATCTACCTGAGCTCCTCGTTTCCGGAGGCCGGGATCCGGCGTTTTCAGGACGGGGGCGCCATCGAAGAGTTCGCCAGCGGGACGCTCGTGACATATGGCGGCGACGACGGCGACGCGCTGGCCGCATACCTGAACAGTCCGAGAAAAGTCGCGTTCGACAGTGCCGGCAACATGTACATCGCGGACGTGGGCAACAACGTCATCCGCAAGGTCGACAAGGCGTCCGGTCTGATCACGACCGTTGCCGGCATGGCCGGCCAATACGGGCCTCCAACTCCCGGCGCCGCTCCGACCTCCACAGGCATCTCCATCAATGACATCGCAGTCGGGCCCGGCGATTACGTTTACATAGCGGAAACCAACAACCGGGTATGGCGCTTCAAACCCGGCGTCGAGAACATGACTCCAGTGGCGGGCGACGGCAACACCGGCTCGGCCTATCTCCCGAACGGAGACGGCGGTCCGTCTTTGAACGCTCAGTTCCAGTTCATTAACGGAATCGCCATAAACAACGCCGGAACCGTGTATATCAGCGACGGAGGGCATAACAGAGTCCGCGCATTCACGGTCGGGGGAACCATTTGGACGGTGTACGGTACCGGAGAACAGTCTGTGATGCTCGCTCCGTGGGGTATCGGGTCGAGTCCTACCACCGGCCAAGTTGTGGCAACGCACGGAAGCCTGGGCGGTGCCAGCATCGTCCGGCAGGTGGCGCCATCCAACAGTCAATTGGCGACTACTGCCGGCACGATCTGGAGTTCGGCCGTCAGCGACTCGGGATGGGTCCTGTACACCGATTCGAGCGGCATATACAAAGCGTCCGGAGGCACGGGAACGCGCGTCGCCGGCACGGGAACGCGCGGCTTCCTGGGAGACGGAGGGCCGGCCACATCCGCGGAACTCGCGGACCCTCAGGGCGTCACGTACGATTCGCAGTGCCACATCTACATTGCCGATTCGGGCAACAACCGCATCCGCCGCGTACCGAATATCGTGGCCTTGACTTTCACGTCCTTGCCTGCTGGCCGGACCGTGACCGTGGACGGAACGCCGTATACCACGCCGACGACGTTGAGCCTGGAGAGCGGCACGCAGCACACTGTCGGCACCACGGCAATACAAGGTGGCGTGGATACCCGCCACAAGTTTCTGAGCTGGTCGGACGGCGGCGCAATGACCCACTCGATCACGGTGCCTGGTTGTGTTTCGACCGCCGCCTACACCGCGACTTTCCAGACCCAGCACGCGCTCACGGTGAACATCTCGCCGGCTCTGAGCGGAACTGTATCGCTGTCTCCGGCACCCGAGGACGATGTTTTCTTCAACCAGGGCACCGTCGTTTCGCTTACAGCGAACGCGGCCGGAGGTTTCGTGTTCGGCAGTTACGCCGGCCCCCTGAGTTCCATGAACCCGGCGCAGGTAACGATGTCGGCTCCCCGGAACCTGACGGCGAATTTCCTGAAGGTCCAGACGATCTCGTTCGACACTTTGCCTGACAGGGTATATGGAACCGGGGCGTTCACCGTTTCCGCAACGGCAACGTCGGGACTGCCGATTTCGTTTACCGCCAGCGGGAAGTGCACGGTCGCAGGTTCGACCGTCACAATTACGGGAGCCGGGACATGCACAATCACGGCGAACCAGGCGGGCGACGGGGTCTGGGCCGCGGCTCCAGCAGTACAACAGGCCTTCTCAATCGCCAAAGGCGACCAGAGCATTACTTTCGGAACTCTCAGCGACAAGATGCCGGCAGATCCGCCATTTGCGGTTTCGGCGAGCACTAACTCCGGGCTGCCGGTGGCGTTCACCGCAACCGGGCAGTGTTCGATTTTGGGGTCGACCGTTACCATATTGGCAGTAGGATCGTGCACGATCAGGGCAAACCAGTCGGGCAACGCGGATTGGAACGCCGCGCCTGAGGTTGCCCGCACGTTCACCATCGCGAAGAAAGAACAGACAATCACCTTCGCGTCACTTGACGACAAGACTTTCGGCGATCCTCAATTCGTCATTGCCGCGACGGCGACTTCGGGTCTCCCGGTAACGTTCGCGGCCGTCGGGCAATGTTCGGTTTCCGCAGCGACGGTATCGATAACCGGGGCGGGCACTTGCGAGATTACGGCTGCCCAGACAGGCGACGGAAACTGGAACGCGGCGCCTGCCGTGCAGCGCACGTTTGCGATTGCGAAGGCGGCGCAAACGATCACGTTCGCTCCCTTGCCGGGACGGCAGGTCACGGACGCTCCGTTCGCGCTCACAGGTACGGCAAGTTCGGGTCTGCCAGTACAATTCGAAGCGGCGGGCCCATGCAACCTGTCCGGAAACACCCTGACGATCGTGGGTGCGGGCACCTGCCAGATTACTGCGTCGCAACCGGGAGATTCGAACTACAGCGCGGCGGCAAGCGTGTTGCGGTCGTTTGAGATCACCAAGTTGCCGCAGACGATCACGTTCGCGGCGATAGCGGACAAGACTGTCAGCGACGCGCCGTTCATGGTCGCGGTATCGTCCAGTTCGGGTCTGGCCGTGCAACTCGCGGCCGCGGGGAATTGCACCGCCACCGGCGCGCAAGTGACGATTACGGGTGCGGGCGCCTGCACGATAACGGCTTCGCAGCCGGGCGACGGTACCTATGCGCCGGCCGCTGAAGTCGCGCGCACGTTCGCAATAGCAAAACTGGGTCAATCCATTGATTTCGGGCCAATCGCCGGCAGAACGTATAGCAGCGCGCCGTTCGCGGTCAGCGCCACCGCGACCTCTGGCTTGCCCGTCTCGTTCTCGGCTTCGGGAGACTGCACGATCACCGGGTCGAGCGTTGCCGTTACCGGGGTCGGCACCTGCACCATCACGGCCTCTCAAGCGGGCAACGCCACCTACGAAGGTGCCCCCGACGTGAGACAGTCTTTCGCCATCGCCAAGGCGACGCAGACGATAACGTTCCCGCCGATGGCCGACGTGGTGTACGGCGGCCCGTCCATAGTCCTCAACGCTTCGGCAAGTTCAGGGCTGATCCTGCAGTCCACGGTCTCGGGCGCGTGCCGCCTCGAAGGTACGACTGCGCTGTCACTCACCGGGGCGGGCCAGTGCTCGGTTGTGGCCTCTCAGCCGGGCAACGCCAACTACGAAGCGGCCGCGGCTGTGACGCGAACCTTCTTGATCACCCTTGCCGATCAGACGATCACGTTCCAGGCCATTGCCGACCAGGTCTTTGGAGCGACGCTAACGCCGAGCGCTTCGGCAAGTTCAGGACTTCCGGTGACGATCACTGTCGTATCCGGGCCGGCAGTCATCCACTCCGGGCAGGTCACGTTTACTCGGGCGGGTACGGTGGTTTTACGGGCGGTGCAGGAGGGCAACGCGAACTTCAGGCCCGCCGTTGATGTCCTACGGCAGTTCAACGTAGCTCGCGCAAAACAACAGATCTCCGCCCCGGCGATTCCGGACATGCGGTTCGACGCGCCGCCGTTCGCCGTTTCCGCTCATGCTAGTTCGGGACTGCCGGTCGCGCTCGCGGTCTCTGGACCAGCCAGCCTTTCCGGTAATGTGGTCACGATCGGCGGCGTGGGCGTGATTACGATCACGCTCACACAGGGCGGCGATGATCGCTATGAACCCGCCCCGGCCGTCGAGATCCGCGTCTCGGTGCTGAGCGGTGAGGCTAACATCGTCTGGCTGGAACCGGCCCCAATCGTCTATGGCACGCCGCTTTCGGGCGCCCAGCTCAATGCCGTGGCCGACGTGGAAGGCGCTTTCTTCTACGATCCGGCTCCCGGCGCCATTCTCGCGCCCGGAGAGCACATTCTCAGGGTGACATTCACGCCGCTCGGTCCCGGGTTCCAAGGCGTAGCGAGTGCGCGAAGGCTGGTTGTACGGAGAGCGCAGCAGAGCATCGCTTTCGCTCCTATTGGGAACCACTTGGAAGGTGATGTGCCCTTCGAGCTTTGGGCGACGGCGACCTCGGGTCTGCCGGTCGCGTTCCGAATCGCATCCGGGCCGGCAAGCATCGAAGGCAACCGGATGCGGATAAGCGGCGTCGGTGCCGTGACCGTCGTCGCATCACAGGCCGGCAACTCCGCATTCGAACCGGCTGCCGAGGTGACGCAGTCTTTCCAAGTGACGCAGACTGTTATCCGCCCGTCCTTGACCGTGAGTGCCAGCCCGTCCTACGGGGGCTCGGTCCTCGTCACGCCGGCGGCGGCCGACGGCGGCTATACGCCCGGCACCGTTGTGCAGGTGCGCGCGGTCCCGGCAAGCGGTTTCGAGTTCGTGGCTTTCAAGGGCGACGTCGCCGGAACGAACCCGATCCAGTGGTTAACCATTTCCGGGAACCAGGTAGCCGTCGCGACGTTCCGGCCCCTCCCGCCGGCTCCGGCTACCACATGGGTGTTCTCGATCCGCGGTGGAAACCTGGACGTCTCCTCGGCCGTGGTGCCCGTACCCGACGGCTCTGGACAAGCGACGTGGTCTTTGGCTTCAGCGGGAGGGCGCGTGCCTGAATGGCTGAACGTTGTCAGCGCTGGAAGCAATCTTCTCCGGGTGGAAGTAATCCGCACCGTCGCGGTGAAGCTCGAGAGCGGGACTTACACAGCCACCGCCACCCTCGCAGGTCCCGGCGGGGGATCCACTCTCAGATTCGTCCTGTTGGTTGAGGCGCCCCGCATCGGCTCGGTTGTGAATGCAGGGAGCTACCGCGGGGAAGGATCGGGAGGCGCGTGGGTCACTCTGTTTGGCTGGAACATGGCCGGAGACACCGAGATGGCTGTCGGCGAACTCCAGCAGACTTTGGCCGGTACCTCGGTCACGGTCACCGACTCGACCGGGGTCGGCAAGCCGGCCCTGTTGAACTATGCCTCTCCCGGTCAGGTGAATCTGCTCCTTCCATCGGGCCTGACACCAGGCACGGCTACCCTGAAGCTCACTAACAAGGCGGGCCAGCAGGTCACAGCCACATTGGTGATCGCCGCTGCCGCCCCCGGCCTGTTCTCTGCGGATTCAACCGGGGCCGGTATGCCGGCGGGCTCCGCCCTCCTGGTAGGCCCGGACGGGACGCGCTCGGAGCAAGCATTGGCAACGGTCGATCCTGTCAACGGGCGGGTGACGCCAGTCCGGGTGGACATGGGAGCCGAGGGCAGCCACCTCTTTCTGGTACTGTACGGCACGGCATTACGCGGTCGGTCGTCGCTCGAGAGCGTGCAGGTTCGTGTCGGCGACGCACTCATCACACCTCTGTTCGCGGGGGCGCAGCCGACGTTCGCCGGGCTGGACCAGATTAACGTAGAGCTTCCGCGCTCCCTGGCGGGTCGGGGCCTCGTAGATGTGACCGTTGTAGCGGACGGCAGGGAGTCGAACACCCTCCAGATCCTGATTCAATAAGTACGGCGTCTATTCGCATCGGAGTGCCGCTCAGCGGTCCACGCGGGCGGCGCGATCGAGGCCCGATCGCCCTTGCCGAAACGAAGGGTACGTATAAGGTGCACAGAACCGAGGAGCGCCCTAATTGATTGGAGATAAAGGAGATAGAATGGTGGAGGCGGCGGGAGTCGAACCCGCGTCCGAGAAAGTCCAACGTGGGAGCCTACGTGCGTAGCCGATTCGTTTATTTCGGGCGCCACCGTCAGAGTCGGCAAGAGCGACAACACCCTAGTCCGGTTGATTTCGGCTTGGGGCTTCGGACCGGAGCCTTTCGCCTATCCCGCATTGATGACGCTCGCTAACCGGCGGGCGGGCCCACCAGCCGGAGCGGCTACCTAATTAATTAGGCAGCGTATGCAAACTGCGTGTTGGCAGTTGTTGTTTTCCGATCGTTTTACGGGAGCTCGGAACCCGGCACGCCTCTTCACCTCAGATACAATCCCGTCGAATCCGTTACGCCCCCTTTCACCTTTTATTCTACTCGAAAAAGAACTCAGCCGCACGGCGCCCCAAGCCGGGTTTTCGCGCTCTGACCCTCGGCGCAAGCTGGTTCGGCGCCTCTCTCCTCGATCGGCTCTCTTGAACGCCTCCATGTGCAGCCGATTGGCTAGCTCGGCTGGACTATGAGAGGCGGACACTGAGATCCGCCTCTCACTCTACGCTCTCTACCAGTTGACCTTAAACCGCACCTGGATCTGACGCGGCAGAATGTTCTGCGTTGAAACAAGGTGCGGGAAGATTGTGCCGAAGTTCGGGTTGGAGGGGTCCTGTTGGACCTGGTC
>JAEZIJ010000070.1 GCA_023436715.1 Acidobacteriota bacterium | reverse complement strand
TCGGGGGGCCCCTGTTTTTTTACACACTTCCCGGGGCGGGGCGCCCCCGCCCCGCAACCTATGCAGTCCGATGTTTCTAGCACTCTCTCCAACCTTGTCGAACTGCAAAACGGCGACGGAGGCTGGGGTTATAACCGCGGCGGTTCCTGGACCGAACCGGCTGCCTATGTCCTCCTGGCCCTGCGCGCCGCGGGAAGGATGGATGCCGCATTCGCCCGCGGCCTGTCGTACCTGGAGAAACTTCAGCGCCAGGATGGCGGGTGGCCGCCCCACTCCTCCATAGGCCAGAGTACCTGGGTGACGGCGCTGGCTCTCCTTGCCATGGCTGATCGCATGAGACCTGCCGATCTCGAGAAAGCGCGTGCGTGGCTGCTCGCGCAATCCGGTCGCGAATCGGGTTACATATACAGGATTCGTGAATGGATGCTGAGTGGGCGGATCGCCGGGGACGCAAGCCACAGCGGTTGGCCGTGGTATCCCGGTACCGCGGCTTGGGTCGCTCCCACCGCGTTCACGGTTATGGCGCTTGAGAAGGCCGGCGGCGTGCGTCCCGATTCCCGGGCTCGGCCTCGTATAGAGACCGGCCGGAAGTTCCTGCTGGCTCGTGCGTGTAGGGATGGCGGCTGGAATCACGGTTCGAACCGCGCGCTCGGCTTTGATCTTGGCTCGTACCCCGAGACAACCGGCCTGGCTCTCCTCGCCCTACATGGTGCGCGGGGACCCGCCATCGACAACGGAATAAGCAGGGCCGAACAGCATCTGGCCTCCTGTAGTTCGGCAGGAGCGCGCAGTTGGCTTTGCATCGGTTTGCGCGCGCACGGCCGGACTTCGCCCGCTCCCGCCGCAGCCCCTGTGTTTCGGACCACTATCGATGCCGCCTTGCACGTGATCGCAAGCACCGAAGGGGGAAACGACGTATTCCTGAGCTGACTACTTCCGCTTTGTGGGGCGGCCCTTCTGGGCTGCAGCCGGGCTTCTGCCCGGCTTCTCAAAAGCTAAGCGCCATTGCCATATGATCCGCCCTCTCGACCGTCGCGCGGTGCTCTCCTCTCTGGGATCGCTGTCCCTGGCCGGTTGCTCCCGTCGCCCTCCAGGACCGAAGCCGAAGGTCTCGATCATCCGGCTCGCCGCCTACAACCAGTCCGTCTATGAAGCAGTCCGGCGGGTCCTTGCCGCCCACAAACTCGACGTGCGCGGCAAACGCGTGGTGCTCAAGCCCAACCTGGTCGAGTTTGATGCGTCCACTCCCATCAATACACACCCCATCGTTGTGCATGCGGCGTTCGACGCTTTCCTGGCCATGGGAGCGGCCGAGGTCCGTATTGCCGAGGGTCCCGGGCACCGCCGGGATACGCTCGACATGGCGGAAGCGGCCGGCTACTTCTCGACTGTCCCTGGGTTCGAGCGCCGCTTCACGGATCTCAACCTGGACGAGGTCTCCCGCATCCGCCTGGTTCACCCCGCCTCGAAGCTCGACTCGCTCTATCTCCCGAATACCGCGCTCGGCGCCGACCTGTTGGTCTCCATTCCCAAAATGAAAACTCACCACTGGGCGGCCGCCACACTGGCCATGAAAAACCTGTTCGGTGTAGTTCCGGGCGCCGTCTATGGCTGGCCGAAAAACGTCCTCCACTGGGCGGGCATCAACGAATCGATTGCCGATCTCCACCGCGCGTTCCCACGAAAGTTCGCTATTGTCGACGGGATCGTGGGTATGGAGGGGAACGGACCCATTCAGGGACGCGCCAAATCGGCCGGCGTGATCGTAGCAGGTGAGGATGTGGCGGCTGTGGACGCCACCTGTTGCCGAATAATGGGAATCGATCCGGTAAAGGTTTCCTATCTCCAAATCGCCGCGGGCGATCGCCTCGCCGAGAGTGATGTCGCGCAAATCGGCGAATCGCTCGCCTCCGCGAGGACCCGTTTTGACTTGATTCCGGAATTCGCGTCTGTGCGGTTGTGACGTCATGAGGCGATGGGTTGTAATCGCGATTCTCGTAGCGGCGCTGATCCCGTCCGCGCTGATTGCTCTGTACTCGCGCGACATGCCGCACCTGGGGGCTGCGCATGATGACGCCATCTACTGGGTATCCGCCAAATCCCTGGCGCAGGGGGCGGGTTACCGCATTCTGAGTCTGCCGGGCGAGCCCTTTCAGACAAAGTACCCGCCCTTGTACCCGCTGGCGCTGTCGCTCATTTGGAGAGCGGTCCCCCGGTTCCCCGGCAACCTCCCGCTCGCGATGGCTTTTTGCTGGGCGTTTCTGCCGGTTTTCCTCGCGCTTGTGTGGAAGTTGCTGCCCCGCCTCGGCCTCTCGCCGCGTCAGGGCGTGGTGGCGTGCGTGTTGCTTGCTCTCAACCCGTTCGTGGTTCTCTACTCCGTGAGCCTGATGTCGGAGTTGCCGTTTTGCTGTCTGCTATTCGGCTGTTTGCTTCTAGCCATGAGAGCCGGAAACCGCCAGTCGCCGTGGTGGCTTGCCGCGGCGGCCGGCGCGCTCGGTGCGGTCGCCTTTCTCACCCGCAATTCAGCGCTCCCGCTGCTCGTTTCCGTTCCTCTCTGGCTCCTCTGGAGGCGGAGATTCGCTGCCGCGGCGTTGTTCTTCACCGTTATGTCGCCCTCCGTCGCCGGTTGGAGTCTCTGGGTGCGGGCACACCCGGCCTCCGGGGCCGATCCGCTCCTGCTCTACTACACCGACTACACCCGCTATCATTTCGCCAATTTCGCGATAGGAGAAACCCCCTTCGTTGTTTGGAAAAACGCCCTTGAGTACTTTCCCGGAATCGGGAGTATTTTCCTTCTGCCCCAGGGTGCCGGCATGTTCGAGGGAAGCGTTTTCCCCTTCCTCGCCGCGGCCGCCATTCTCGCCGTCATTCGCTTCGCAAAACGGAACGGCGCCGGCCCGTATCATCTGTTTGCCGCTTTCTACTTGGCGATGCTCCTGCCTTGGCAACTCGGCAATCACGAACGCGTTCAGCGCTTGCTCTTTCCCCTTTTTCCGCTTCTCTTCGCAAGCGTCGTCGCGGAGTTCGCCGAAGTCTGGCGATGGCTTGCACAACGCTTCCGAACCGGCTCGGGCCTTTCATCAGGAATCGCTCCGCTCGGGCTCGCCACCCTGGGGTTTGCCGCCCTGCTATGCGGTCTCACCTGGATCTCGATGGTCTGCCACTTCCCGGGGTTCATCCAAGCCAACAGAGTGCAACTGGCCGGGGCGCGCCCGGACTATGATTGGATCGCTTCCAACATTCCTCCCGGTCGGGCGCTGCTCACCGACACGGACCCCCTCGTCTATCTTCACACCGGCCGCCGAGCTTGCGGTCTGATTGTTCCTCCCCGGCTGCTTTACCTGGGTAGCCCTCAAGACATCGCGCGGTTCATGGACTCCGCTCCCCAGGTCGCGCGCGGGCAGGGGCTGAGCTACATGGCCGTCCGCAAGTCGGAGGGGCGGTATGTGATGAGCGGCGAGTTCGTGAACCCGCCGCGGGACTTGCGGCTCGTGTACGACTCGCCAAGGACTTCTATCTATGCCATCGAGTAACCGGCTCGGCAAAGCGGCTCTCCTGGTGATCATTGCCGCGCTCGTGCCCTCGTTATGGCTGGCCGTTGCTGCCCTCGATATGCCCCAATTGGGCCACTTCCATGATGAGGGGCTGTACTGGATTTCGGCGAAGTCGCTTGCCGAGGGCTCCGGCTATCGGATTCTGAGTCTTCCGGGGGAGCCGTACCAGACCAAGTACCCTCCGCTCTTCCCTCTGCTGTTGGCCGGGGTATGGAAACTGGACCCAAGCTTTCCGCACAACCTCCGCCTGGCTACCGTCGTCTGCTGGATCGCGCTGCCGGTCTGCCTCCTGCTTGCCGCCCGGCTTTTGAGGACGATGGGGTTCGGGTCCGCATCCGCCGCCGCGATTTGTGCCGTCCTCGCCCTGAACCCGTACGTGCTCAATTACAGCACCAGCCTCATGTCGGAACTCTGGTTTTCTTGCATTCTGCTCGGCTGCATTCTGGTCATACACCGCGCCGGCGAGCCGGGTTCGGCCCGCTGGGTCGCGCTGGCGGCGGGTCTCCTGGCCGGCGCCGCTTACCTGACGCGTAGCTCCGGATTGCCGCTGCTCGCATCGGGCCCGCTCTACTTCGCCCTTCGCCGCCAGTACAGCCGGGCGGCGTTGTTTGTGTGCGGCATGGCGCCGGCGATTGTCGCATGGACTTGGTGGACGAACCGCCATATGCTCCTGGCCACGGACCTGACCTCGCTCTATTACACGAACTACCTCGGCTTTCATCTGGCGAGTTTCAGCTTGCGCGATGTCCCTGTGCTGGTGTGGAAGAATGCCGCCGGCATGCTGGCGGGAGCGGGGGACCTCGTGGCGGGCCTGCGGGAGGGGGCTGTCTCCGTAATTCTCGGCTCTTTCGTGTTTGCCGGGGCGGCTCGAATGGTCCGGCGCACGGGGCTGAGTCCGTATCACCTCTATGGCGGCGGGCTGATCCTGATGCTGTTGCCGTGGCACCTGTGTGCGGGCGACCGCTACATGCGCATGATCCTTCCGCTTCTTCCGCTCCTCGCCGCGGGGCTATTCGATCTCTTGTCGGATTGCATGGTCGCGGCCCGCCGCTGGTACGACAGCGACAGCGTAGTGCGCATGGCGGCTGCGTGTCTGGCTGGCGTCGCCGTCGCCGGACTGGCGCTCCCGATCGCGGCTGGACCTGTGCGAACGCTCCTGACTGCGCCGGGTTCGATTGCCCGAGAGCGCAAGAACCTCGATCAGGACCGCGCCGCCTTCCGCTGGATCCAGGCCAACCTGCCCAGGAACGCCACGTTTCTGACCGGCGCCGACCCTGTGTTCTACCTGTACACCGGTAGGAAAGCCTGTACACTGATTGGTTCGCCGCGGGAGATGTACTTGGGGGACTCGGGAAAACCAATCGACCTCGCGTCCCGCCTCGCCGCTTATTCGCACGCCCAAGGACTTGACTACATTCTGCTGAATGCGGCAGACCCCGTGAGCACCGTTCGAGGACATTCGAAGCTAAAGGAGTTGTACGGTTCGGGTGCACTGATTCTGCAGGCTGACCACGGAGTGGAATAGACAATGATACAGGTCGAGAAAGCAGCCTCAAATCGCCCCGAAAGGAAAACACAGTGTTCAGCCCGGCTGCCCTAAAGGCGCTCGACAGACCCTTGTCCCTGATCGGAATGCCATCGGCGCTGCTTGCAAATAAGCTCATGGCTTCCACCAAGCGTCCGGAACAAGGCGAGGCCTTGATAATTCGGCCAGGGGGAATGGGGGATCTGATCTTGCTGTGCATTGCATGCGAGGAACTCGGATTACCTCCACAACAGCTTTATTGGCTCATCGAAAGCAGGTCGGCAAAGTGGGCGCGCCACCTCGGTTTGCGATATTTATGCTACGACGGCCAGCCCACCGCCTGTCTGGCCCTGGCTGCTGCGTTCGCGACGGTGATCAACACCGAACAATACTTCGGGTTGGCTCAATCTGCCGGCATTCTGGCCAGAGCGCCCGGCGGAAAACTGGTCTGCTTTAGTACAAACCGCGGCTCGGCCTGGGCTGACATGCGCGTCGCGTACGACCCGGGTGGGACACACGAGTCGATCCAGTTCAGTCGGCTCCTGTATGCAGGGCTCGGATTGTCCTCCAAACCTCTTGCCTCCCGCCCGATTCGCCAACGCCGCGTACCCGCCACCCGGCCACCGGTCGTCGGGATTGCTGGGCTGCAATCGAGTGCTCGGCGATTCTCTCTTGATGAATGGTTTGGCTTTGTTCGGAGTTGGGCTGGCCTGCGCGACTTCGTCGTCTGCCCAACCGCGGTTGATGAACCCTTTGCCCGCGAGTTGTGCTCGCGTCTTGGAAAGCGCGCAACGCTATTCCAGGGTGAGTTTCCCGAATTGTGTGAACTTATCAGCAGCGCGGAGGATGTCTTTACCGTTGATGGCGGGTTTCTGCATATCGCGTCGTACTACGGTGTCCCCGCAACCGCGGTCTTTACTGCACAGTGGGACGAAAAATGGGCGCCGCTTGGAAACCCGAGTTTCGTTATCAGGAGGCGGGACCTGAAGTGTCAGCCCTGCGCTCGATTCGCGCAGGTGCCACCATGCCGTTTTGACTACAGATGCCGTTGCGTCGACTATTCAACCCACACCTCGCAGGTTGTTTGAAGCTCAGAACTTGCGGGCCGCCAGAAGACAGGACAACAACGCTGCACCGGCTATCAAGTAGCTCGTGCGATCTTTCACCGCGAACAAAACCGGATCGCATGGGAGACGATTGCGGCCCGCAAGTAGCCAAATCCGGGTAAGCCAGAATTGGGCCAACGCACAGACAGTCCAAAGAAAACCCGGATTTGCATACAAGTTCTTGACCTCGGCGCTGTTGATGTATAGAGCAAGTACTACCACCGACATATATCCGCTCGCGATTCCGGCCGCTGCGACAAGTGGCAGATCGGCGGACGAGTAGTCCCGCCCGGGGATTGCGAATCTGTCCCGTGCCAGCGACGCTAGCTCAGCGAACCGCTTTATAAGCGCCAGGCTCAGGAAAAAACAAGCCGAGGCGGCAGTGAGCCAGAAAGACACTGGAATCCCTGCGGCGTCAGCGCCGGCAAAGATCCGCAGAATATAGAATCCTGCTAGCACGAACACATCGGCAGGTGTCGAAGCCTTCAACTTCAGAGTGTAAAGCACAACCACAGACAGGTATGAGGCGACAAACAGCAAGAACGATCCGGACACCGCCGCGCCGGCCGCGAATCCCCCTATGGCGAGCGCGAGTGAGAGACCCCAACCTTTGCCGCGCGAAAAAGCGCGCCGTGCGACCGCGCGGTTTCTTTTGGTCGCGTGTAATCGATCCGATTCGGCATCTACCAGATCGTTTACTACATAGGAGCCGGACGCAATCAGACAGAACGCCCCAAATGCAAGGACAACCCGGACCAACCGTTCGGTGTCCAAGAGTTCGTGTGCCGCAATTAGCGGCACGAACAGGAGCAGATTCTTTACCCAGTGGAGGGGCCTTGTTGCATAGGCGGCCTCCCTCAGAAAGTGCGGTTTCACGACGGCCCGGAGGCTCTCTTGTGTCAAGACGGCGCGCGGGGAAGTGTCAGATTCTGTTTCGCTCATCGTGCTGGGCCTTGACTGAACTCAGGAAGCTCTGCTTCGAGCAGAACATAATCGCCGTACCGGCCGCGAAATTGGCCCCTGAGTGTCAGCTTGATTTGTTCACGCAAAAGTCTTGGGATCAACCAGTCTTCAGGGTATGTGTAAGGGCCAAACACCAGGAAACGGCGGTGCGCGGCAAGAAATGTTTCATAGTCCGTGACGGTGCCCCGAATCGGAAACCACTTACTCAGTGTATAGAATGCTTTGTCGAAGACCTCTGTCCCTGTATAAGCAAGCGCAAAGTTCGCGTCCGTTAAGAAGACCAGCCGGGCGGCGGCTTCTTTCGCCAGATCGTGATCCGATTCAAGGAAGGTCAGAGCGTTCGAGACCACAATCGGCAAGTCGGGTCTGAAATCCGCGATGCTCGCTGCTGGCAAAGCGTACGCAGGGGCGGCCTCGGCACGCGTCCAGGGCCAGGGCACGGAGAGCGCGAGCCAGGAGATAAAGAACACATGTGCCATCACTCCCGCCGTGGCGCGATCGCCGGCTGTTGAGTGATGGACGAGGAGGCACAAGAGTACACTGAGGCCGATTACTGCCGGGACAGCATACCGCGGCATGAAGGAACCGTTCGTTGCGAGAGAGACGGCGAAGACCCAAAGAGGCATGAGGGCAAGGAGCGAGTAGCACGCAATCTCATGCGGTGCCACTTTTCCCGTGTTGATCCGGTTCGCTCTGCGGCCGCCCGTCGCACAGGCGAATACGAATACCAGCAGAACCGGCCAGACGCCCAAGCCGAAAAGGCCCTGAATACCTTCGGCGATCGACGAAAGTCGCGGCGCAAAGAAGTACGTCGGCAGCCGCCGGTACCGTCCGATGGCAGAGAGCAGCGGCAAGTAGACAAGAGTCGAGGCTGCTGCGCAAACGAGGCACCCAACTGCCAGCGCGTCGGCTCTTTTCCTTGTGATTGCTCGAATCACCTCGGCAACTCCAAACGGAATGAGTAGAAGGACGGCATAGCAGTGCGACTGGACGGCGCCCAGCATCGAAATCCCGAACAATGGTACAAAGAACCAGCGGCGCCGGCCCTCCGCCAGTTCCTGCCACGAGAGAAGCGCAAGCCCGGAGAAGCCGAGTACCAGCCCGTATGGCCGGGCTTCTGCCGCGTAGTAGTACGCCGGACTAAGCAGCGGGAAAACCATCGCCGCAAGTCCATAGACGGGACCGCACCTGTTCGATACGACCCTGTACAGGCAGAAGCACATTACATAAAAGCCCACCATGGCCGGAAGCCGGCTCACAATCGCGCTGTCGCCGGCCAGCCGGAACAATGAATGAGTCACGAAGTAGAGAAGCGGTGGATTGAAGTCAGCGCCGTCCTTGAGCGCGCTCCACATGGAGCCCAGATCCGGCAGTCGGCATAGATACAGAGTGTACAACTCGTCAAACCAGAGGGGTCGCAAGGCCCTCAGAACTGTCATCTCAACATAGGCAATAGAAAAAAGACCAAGAGCGAGCCGATAATGCCTGAGGAGAAGGTCCGACGCTCGCATCGCTGTGCGCCGGCAGCGCGGAACAAGCCCCCGATGCGGCGCGGCCACCTCAGGATGGGCCTCGTCAACGACATCCTGCATAAGTTGCTAGCCACCTCGCGCGAACCAAACTAGTCTAGCTGTTTCGGGCGGCTCAGGCATCTTGCCGTCGGTTATCTGGGCGGTTGGCCATTGGTTAGCACGGATGCCTTGGGCGCTTCAGTCATGGTATCGTGGGCCGGTTCACCGGGATGGTGAACCAGTAGCTTCGATCGGCGGACTGAAATGCCATTCAACGCACGCTATGATCGGTTTCCCGCGGAGTACGATAGTCTCCGGCGTTCGTGTATGAACGAACGCAGGCTGGACTTCATCTCCGAGTGGATCGGCGCGGAGGTCTTCAATCCGGGAGCCTCGGTGCTTGAGATTGGGGCCGGGACTGGCTACCTCATCTCTGAACTGGCCGGCCGGTTCCCGGGATTGCGCTTTTGGGGGTTGGAACCAATCGCCGATTATGTCGCGTTCGCGCAATCTCGTTGCTCCGCTCCTAACGTGCGATTTGTGCGGGATGTGGCTGAGCGGGTCGATCTTGCGCTGCCGATTCCATTTGATGTTGTGCTTTCGAACGATGTGCTACACCATGTGGACCGGCTAGACGTGGTGGCCAAGGCGCTGGCGCGAGTTGCTTCTCCAGCCTGCCGATGGCTGGCTATAGAGCCGAATCCCTATAACCCATACACGTTTATCCGCCAGGGTCTCAGAGATGGCGAGCAGAATTTCCGCCCAGGCGAGTTTAGACGAGTGGCTCTGGAAGCAGGCTGGCGAGTTCAGAAAGAGAACTTTCTTTTCGTCATTCCGCCCTTCGTAAAACGGACGCCACTGTGGGCCCGCACTCTTGAGCGCCGGATTGAGTGGGTCCCTTTCCTTGCCGGGGGCATATGCACTGAATTGTCCTTTAGCCCGGCCAGAGCCTTTCGTCCGTGATATAAAAAGAGGCCATGGACATTCGGAAGCTTCCGGAAACGTTCAACCGCATGGCCCGACGCGATCCCTATTGGGCGGCGCTCACCCATCGCGACAACTGGACCGACGAGGAGTTCTATTCGAGCGGACGGGCGCTTGCCGCGAAGATTCTTGAAACGGCCAGCGGTTTGAGGGTACACCGCTTCGACGCGGCCCTCGATTTTGGCTGCGGCCCAGGCCGGATCGCACAGGCGCTGTCGGAGCGGTTCAAGGCAGTCATCGGCGTGGATATCTCCCCGGTGATGCTCGCTAAAGCCGTTACCATGAACCGCCATACACACCGTTGTTCCTACATTCTGAACGCCGCCCCTAATCTGGAGCGATTCTCAAGCGGTTCGTTCGACCTCGTGCATTCGGCAATCACTCTTCAACATGTGGCGCCGTCCCTCGCGTTGGTCTATGTCGGCGAGTTCATTCGGCTCTTGAGGTCAGACGGCATGGCCATCTTCGACATCCCCGAAAAGCCTGCGCCAGGCGTGCTAGGAACCATCCTCCGCGTGGCTCCCGCCTGGGTGCTGCGCCCGATCCGCAAGCTCGACATGTACGGGCACTGCGAATCGAAGGTGCGCGAAGCTGTCGAATCGGCAGGCGGGCGCGTGCTGCTCAAAGAGCAAGCGCCTGACGCCGGCCCGCGCTGGATCAGTTGGCGTTATTACTGCACGCGATAAGCCTTTCGGCCGAACACGCCACACCCGATTCCTCTCACTTTTCGAAACCATCCTCTCTCCCTCCCCCACTCCCTGAACTCGTTCTCCCACTCCCCGTGGTCTTTCCTTCGCCAGTACGCGTCCTCGCCATACGGCCCATTTGGATAGACCTTTTGGGCATCCCCGAGAACTACCGCGCAGCAGCGCTCGGAATCGCCTCACGGAGCGATGCGAGTTGCTAATGAACCAGCTTCGAAGGCTCCTCTACTCCCGGTCATCGCCGAATTGAAAAGTGGGCAACCTCAGTTACGACTTGATCTTGTGTTAACAGTCCCTGGAAAGTCACGCTGTAGCTGGGCTCGATTGAACGCACTTGGCTTGGGAGTGTTGTCGGATCTTCTGAACGGTGATAGGTGCAGACAGCCATGCGCGGCCTGAACTTTTTGATTGTTTCGCGGGCGCCCTGTAGAGCCTGCTTTTCCGAACCTTCGATATCCATCTTGATGAAATCAACACGAGACAGCCCCAAGGTGGCGACCAGGTTGTCTATGGTGGTCAGGTGCGCTCGTACGCTCTTGATACCCGGGCCATCGAGGATGTAAAAGCTGTCCCGCGCGGGGTTTCGGGGATCTGAGTTCAGCGTCAAGGTGTCATCTTTGTTCCAGACTCCCTTTTCAAGCACAATCACCCTGCGTTCTGTGATTTCTTTTGCGAGGTTGCGGCGGAGGCATTCGAGGTTCTCCGGGCCAGGCTCAATCGCGACCACGAGGCTGGCTCCAGCTACCAGAGCTGCCGTGGCATACACGCCCACATTGGCTCCGCAATCGAGCACGACATCGCCGCGACGTTCGCCTCTGCCGTGCCCGCCATAGATTTTTCGATCCTGTTCAGCCAGATCATACTCCAACGCGGTGCTGCCGCCCCCAGCCATCCAGAATCGGCCGCGCGGTGTGTCCCAACATTCGAATCCGTTCCGATCGGTTTCGATAAGTGCCGTTTTGGAGTGGATTCGCTCCACAGCAGCGAGCTGCTGGGTACTCAGTTCTGCGGCTTCAAGCGATTGCGAGAGGGTGCACGCGCCCGCGCGCCCCCTGAAGTAGAGCCAGGCTGCGTGGCCTTTTGGGGTTCTTGCGAGGAGTACAGCGGCGTCTAGAATGAGTGCGACGGCAATGGCGAACAGAATCGCCCTCACTGCCCATCGGCTTTGATTCGGACTCAAGGCACCACACCTCCGTTTGGTTCTGATAAGTTTACCAAGCAGTGCCGAACACGTGTTCGAGTTCCAGCCTACCCCCTCTCCCTCGCCCACTCCCTGAACCCCTTCTCCCACTCCCCCTGGTCCTTCCTCTGCCAGTGCCCCTCCTCCCCATACGGCCCGTTCGGATACACCTGCCGGGCGCTCCAGCACGCCAGCGCCAGAGCCAGAACCAGATCGTCGTGCGACCCTTCGCGCCAACTGCCGAACTGCGTATTGCCGGCCGCGGTGATCTTCACGCGCATCTCGGCCATCTCCGCCGCCAGGGCCGGCCCGTGCTTCAAGCTCCGGGCGATCCTGAGCCCGCCCGATTGCAGCAGAATCTGCACCCCGGTGATCAAGTCCCGCTTGGGAACGTGGTACTGCCCGTCCGCCATCCTCGATGCGGAGGAGCCCCAGGTGATCGTGACCGGCATCATGATGCACCCGAGCCCCGCTCTCCGCAGCATGTCCACCACCGGCCGCCCCACCCCGGTCGAGTCCACCGCCAGGTGGCACCGGCCCCGCAGGTCCGCCGATCGCGTGATCTCCCCGACCCGCCGCACGACCTCCGGATACGGCGTCCCCAGTTCCATTCGCTCCAGAAACCGCGTACGAAGCTCGGCGTACCTCCTAAACCCGGTCATCACCGGGTCCCACTCCCCAACCAACTCCGCGCGCTCCACTACCGCCACCGCCGTGAAGTCCTGCACCTGTCCCAAGTCCAACCCGACAAAAAAATGGGAATCTCCCACTACGCGCATCACTGAACTTTCCCCCGATCTACGATCCACGTTCCACGATCCTGTCCCCAAGACTTGCGCCCCACTGGTCGTCGCTGTTTCGCCTAGGATATAGAAATGAAATACCCCGTCTCTCTTCTGCGCACGGAGGAGGGCTACAGCGTATCCTGCCCCGGCCTCCCGGGCTGCTGGTCCCAGGGAGCAAGCGAAGAAGAAGCGCTGGCCAACATTCGGGATGCAATTCGTGAATACCTCGAAGTCGCAAAGGAGCTTGCCGGCAAGGGAACTCTGAGGGTAGTGGAGATCCCCGCTTAACCCCGTGTCGAGGCACCAGCCTTCCCCACGGTCCCCGTTCCACCATCAGAAACTCAGCTCCCCGAACTCATCCGTCACCGCGGCCTCCACCAGATCCCCGTCGAACACCCCGCTCACCTTGTCCACGAATTCGCACATGTACTCCTGCCGGAACCACGCCTCCCCCATCGTCCGCCGGTCCGCCTCCAGCACCTCCGGCCGGATCCGCCTGCATTCCGTCGCCGGCACCCGGATCCGCTCCCACTCCGGACCGCCGCGCTCCCACGCTTCCCAGAAGAAGCCCCGCTTCCCGAACGGCGTGCTCATCAGCCACAGGCTCCCTCCGCTCACGGCCAGCATCGGCCGGATCGCCAGGTATAACTCGTCGCTCACCCGCGCCGCCTCGTCCACCAGCAGCAGGGATACCGCCGAGAATCCCCGCGCGGTCGCCTCGTTCCCCGGCAGCCCCACGATCCGCGACCTGTTCGGCAGCTCGATCGAGATTTCGTTGTCGCCGTCCCCCCGCACCGGTGTCTTCAGCCTCCGCACGAACTCCGCCGCCTTCCGCACGAACTCCCCGCTCTGCCGCGCGCTCGGGCTCACCACCAGCGTCAGGCTCCGTGCGGACGTCCACGCCTGGTGTACCGCCTTCACTGCCGTCACCGTGGACTTTCCCCATTGCCGGGTGCAGTTGAGCAGTCCGTGTTTCGTTGCGCTCGAAAGCACCTGCGCCTGAGCTTCGTCCGGGCTGAATCCCAGTGCCTCCCTCGCCCAGTCCGAGGCGCCCACCGCCGGTGCCCGCTTTCCCTTGCGCCGCCCGCGCGCGTCGTTGTTGTACCCTGTGTTCCACATCCCGTAACACAGCATACCCGCTGTTCGCGCCGTTTCACCGGTTTCCGGGCCTTGCCGCCAGGGCCGGTCACAACACATATGTCTATGATTCAATTGCATTTATATGGGTTTGCTACCCTGGCATGAGATAACCTGGAATCGGAGGTTACTGATGTCTTCACTAAGGCGAAAAATCGCCTCGCGCGCCAACGGAGCACGGTCCAAGGGACCTGTCACCGAGGCCGGCAAGAAGCGCTCGTCCACCAATGCCATCCGCCACGGACTGCTCGCGCGTTGTGTCGTTCTCGAATCCGAATCGCGCGAGGGCTTTGATACCCTCGCGGCCGGTTTCGCGGAACGCTTCAATCCCGCCGACAGCGTCGAAGTCGGATTTGTTGAGGAAATGTTAGCGGCCCTCTGGCGTCAGCGCCGCGCTTGGGCCATTGAAACGAAACTCATGGACGATGCCGTCGCCGCCCAGGACCCCGAATTCGGCCAGCGAGCCCAGATCGCCCAGGCCTTTGCCGCCCTGGCCGCCCAGCCCCAACTCGGCCTCCTCCACCGCTACGAAGCGCGCCTCCACCGTGTCTTCCAACGGGCACTCCATAACCTGCTGCTAATAAAGGCCCAAGCCCCGCCGCCATCAAACTGCGAAACGAACCTAGTCCCAAAATCGGACACCCCGAGTGGGACAGAGCCGGAAAGCGCGAAAACGGGGACAGAGCAAAGCGAGCGGCCAGAGCAGCCTGTCCCCAATGTGGGGCAGGCCCCCGGCCTGCGGCGGCCTCTCAGGCCGCCTGTTCTTGAGGAGGCTGGAATCCCGCCTAGCTCGGCAGAAACACCCGCACGCCTACCAGAGTCAGCGTGCCGAGCGCCAGCACAGCCCCGTGCGGCAGCCTGAATGCACGCGGGCTCTTCACATCCAGTTCCTCGCTTCGGTGGTGGGGTGAACGCAGGTGTACCAGCTCCCAGAGAATGTACGCCGTGTTCCACAGCGTCTTGCGGAAACGCCCGCACACAATCATCAGAACCACCGCGAGCACGCCGCCGATCACGGCCGCAAGCATGAATAGCATCAGCCAGTTCTGCCAGCCCAGGAAGGCGCCGAGCGCGGCCGCAAGCTTCACGTCGCCCGCTCCCATTCCGCGCAGCACGTACAGAGGCATGTAGATCAGCACGGCGAGGCCGAACCCCAGGCCGGCATGGCTCAGCCCCGCCAGGCCGAAGAGAAAGGCGTTCAACGCGAACCCCACCAACACCGCCGGCAGCACCAGCCAGTTCGGGATTCGCCGGTAGCGTATGTCATACACACCCGCGACCATCACCATCGCCGCAACGAGTACCTGAATTATGGGAGGCATATTCCGAGCCGAAATGTATACTATCATCGAAAGCTGTCCCGGATCACTCAATTGAGGCGTCCTCCCCCGGAAAAGAACGATTCCCGCCTCATGCGGCAGATGTTCGGCGCCGTAGCGCCGCGGTATGACTTCATCACCCGAGCCTTCTCTTATGGCATGGACCGCGGCTGGAAGCGGCAGGCATTCGAGCGCGCCAGTTTCCCGCCAAACCCTGCAATCCTCGACCTCGCCTGCGGGACGGGCGATTTCGCCAGGCTGGCCGCCGGCCGGCTCCCTGGCGCCAAGGTCGTGGCGGCCGACCTCACCCACGGAATGCTCCTTCGCGCCCGGGAAAACAGCATCGAGCGCGTCGCCTGCGCCGACGCCATGCGCCTGCCGTTCCGGGATGCCGCGTTTGACGTCGTGTTCGTCGGCTACGGCCTGCGCAACTTTCCCCGCCTCGCCGAAGCCATCGCTGAGATTCGCCGCGTGCTGCGGCCGGGCGGCATGCTCGTGACCCTGGATTTTTTCCTGCCGGCCAACCCGGTGCTGCGGCAGATCTACCTCGGTTACCTGTTTCTTCAGGGCTGGCTCTGGGGCTTCCTTCTGCACGGGCGCCCCCGCACTTACACCTACATCCCCGATTCGCTCCGCGGCTTCGTCTCGGCGGATGAGCTCTGCTCCGTGCTGCGCAAAACGGGCTATCGCGATGTGGCCGTGCGCCGCTTCATCTTCGGCGGCATCGCCCTCCATTGGGCGGCCCGGGACTATTGAGTCACTTCCAGCACCTTCGTCTTGGAAGACAACCCCGATTTGATCCGAACGCGCGATTTCGGCACCCCGAACCGCTCGGCCACCCGGGCGATCAGCTCCTCGTTGGCTTTGCCCTCCACCGGTGGCGATTTCAGGTACACCGTCAGGCTGCCGTCCGCCCCGGCCTCGATCCGCGGATTCTTCGAGTTCGGCTTTACTCTCACCGAAACAAGCATGTTTCTACATTATGGGTTCACCGTCCTTCCTGTTGTCGATTCGAGCAGATACAGGCTGCGGGCATAATCGGCGCGCGCGTCGTAGTAGCTCTGCATCGTGTCGTTGAAGGCGCGTTGCGCGTCGAGGAATTCGATCAGGGATGCTTCGCCGCGGCGGTAGGAATACTCCATGGTTTCGCGCACGTCGCGCGCCTGCTGCAACATCTCGCTCTCGATGGTTTCGAGCAGTGCCCGTGACGTGGTGTATTGGGCGTACGCATTCTCCACTTCGTTGGTGATCGCGGCCTGCTGTGCCTTGATGCGGGCCGCCGCTTGGTTGCTCTCGACTCTGGCCCTCGCGATCTCGCCCTGGTTGCGGTTCCAGACCGGCAGAGGAGCCGTCGCGAACACAGCCAGGGCGTCGCCGTGGGCCGTGTCGTATTGATGGTGATACTGTACGCCGATATCGAAATCGACCTTCCCTTGGGCAATCTGCAGGCGCACGTCCGCCAGCGAGCGCGCCTGGTCGCGGCGAAGGGCTTCGAGATCCGGGCGGTAGCGAATCGATTCCGTAATGAGCTCCGCGAGAGGCGGCAAGTTGATGCTGGGGACGGGCGGCGGCGCCACATCGACGACAGGCGGCCCGCCGCGGCCGAGCAGCAGTTGAAGCTGCTTGCGCGAGGTTGCCAGCCGCAGTTCGGCTTGCCGCACCGCGTTGTTGAACTGCAGAGCGGCCAGACGGGACCGCAGCAGTTCCACCTTCGCCAAATCGCCCGCCCGCACTCTGTTGGCGTTCACCTCGACGATGGCGTCGAGCGCCTTCAGGTTCTGCCGGGCGAGATCGAGGGCTTGCTTTGCCGCAACTACGTCCGTGAAGGCATTTTGCACGTCGAGGATCACTTGCCGCGTCGTATTGGCAAGTTGCAGTTGGGCTACCGACAACGCCTGTTGCGCCACCTCCGTCCGGTACCGCCGTTTGTGCGCCGTCTCAATCGGCACGTCCAGACGAGTGGTGAATTCCGGAGGCCCGGCGGCGTTTTCAAAAGTGAAGCCCGTACCCAGCCAGTCCTGGTAATCGAGGCCGGCCATGAGGATCGGGTTGGGGCGCAGGCGGGCCTGTACGACGCGGGCCTGGGCGACGGGGATATTGAAACGCTCCGCCAGCAATCCCAGATTGTGCTCGACGGCCTCGCGGACGGCATCCTGGAGCGTCAAAACAGGGGCGGCCGCCGGGGGCTTTACCTGGGCATAGATCCCTGTCAGGCAGCAGCAATGAATCGCGAGAGTCAATCGCGTTCGCACGTGACCTCCTGACTGCCGCTATTCTAAGGGAAAACCGTTGTAGCGTGCGGCCCGGCGTTTCAGGTTTCGGCTCAAGCTGGTAATATCTAGGTTCATGACAAAAGACCAAATCCTCTCTTTCATCACTGATGTAGGGATCGTGCCGGTGGTGCGGACACCGAGCGCCGAAAGCGCGATCCAGGCGATTGATGCGATCTACCGGGGCGGGATCCGCGCCGCGGAGATCACGATGACGGTGCCGGGAGCCATCAAGGCGCTGGAGAAAGTCGCCGATGCTTTCGGTGACAAGCTCGTGCTGGGCGCCGGGACCGTGCTCGATCCCGAGACAGCCCGCGCCTGCATGCTGGCGGGTGCGCAGTTCTTCGTATCGCCGAACCTGAGGCTCTCGACCATCGAGATGACGCAGCGCTACTCGAAGGTGGTGCTGCCGGGCGCGCTTACGCCGACTGAAGTCCTGACGGCTTGGGAAGCGGGCGCGGACATCGTGAAGATCTTCCCGTGCGGCAACGTCGGCGGGCCCAAGTACATCAAAGCGTTGAAGGGACCCTATCCGCAGATCAAGATGTGCCCGACCGGCGGCGTCAACCTGGACACCGCGGGCGACTTCCTGAAGGCGGGCGCTTGTGCGGTTGCGGTTGGCGGCGAACTGGTCGATGCCAAGACGATCAAGGAAGGCCGGCTCGACATCATCGAGGAGCGCGCGCGTCAGTACCTGGCCGTCATCGCCAAGGCGAAGGCGGAAATGAAGGCTGCCGCAGCCTAGTCTAGGGTTAGTCCGTGGCTTGGTTTATATCAAGGCACAGTTTCAGCGAGGGTGGGCCTTGTATCAGGGCACGGCTTCAGCCCCGCGTCGTCATCGCCAAGGCGAGGTGGGCCTTGTATCAGGGCACGGCTTCAGCCGTGCCGCAAAGCCGTTGCCAAGCCACGGGCTTTAGCCCCTGCCGGGCTGCTGCCTCATTTTGCCGCCCGGTTCATTCTGGTAAACTTAGTAGCCGGTTGATTATGGCTATTAGCAAGGAACTGCTGGAAATATTGGTGTGCCCGCTCTGCAAGGCGCCAGTCGAACTCAAGCCGGACGAGAGCGGCCTGAAGTGCGTCCAGTGCAAGCGGGTTTATCCGATCCGGGAAGACATCCCGGTGATGCTGATCGACGAGGCTAAGGTCGAAGAGTAGCCCGCCGGAATGGCAACCGTACTGGAGCAGCTCCCCAGCGGCGCACGGGTCGCCGTGATCCGCCTGCGCTCGCTGGGGGACTGCGTTTTGACGACCCCGGCCCTGGAAATCCTCAAACGGAGCCGGCCCGACCTCAATATCGCGGTGGTCGTGGAAGAACGCTTCAAACCGATTTTTGAAAACAACCCCGATGCCGGCGTGCTCCTGGAGCCGTCTGCGGCCCGCCTCGCCCGATGGCGGGCGGATTTGTGCCTGAACCTGCACGGCGGCACGCGGAGCATGGCGCTCACGGTGGGTTCCGGTGCGCGTTTCCGGGCCGGCTTTGCGCATCACCGGTACTCATCGATTTACAACGTGCGAATCCCCACGGCGCAGGAGATCCTCGGCGTCGAGCGGAAGGTACACACGGCCGAGCACCTCGCCTCGGCGATGTTCTATCTCGGGGCGGGGGAGGGCGACATCCCGCGTTCCAGACTGTTTGCCGAACCCCGGCCGGCGGTCGCTCCTTACGCGGTGTTGCACCCGATGGCCTCCGCGGCATCGAAAACCTGGCCTGCCGGCAACTTCAAGGCGGTGGCGAACCACTTGCGCGATTGCTGGGGCCTGGAGCCGGTTTTCATTGCCGGGCCTGGTGAGGACCTGACCGCGTTCGATGGCTCGAAAACTGTAGTTGGCGCTTCGCTCGCCGAGATCAAATCCCTGATCGCAGGGGCTTCGCTGTTTGTCGGCAACGATTCCGGGCCGGCTCACATGGCTGCGGCGTTCCAGGTGCCGGTGCTGGTTATGTTCGGCGCCTCCGACCCGGACGTCTGGTACCCGTGGCGGACCCGGTCCGAGATGCTGGTTGCCCGTGATGGCATAGGCGCGCTTCCCGTGGCCGAAGTGATTGCCGCGCTCGAACGGTTGAGGACTGCACAATGAGCGCGACGCGGCGAAGTGCTTTCCGCGGTCGGCTGAGGGCTGCCCAATGAGCGCTTTGTATCAGGGCACGACTTCAGTCGTGCCGCAAGACGCTGATAAGCCACGGCCGGTCCGAACTGCTGATCGCCCGCGACGGCATCGGCGGCCGCGGTCGGCTGAGGGCTGCCCAATGAGCGCTTCGTATCAGGGCACGACTTCAGTCGTGCCGCAAGACGCTGATAAGCCACGGCCGGTCAGAACTGCTGATAGCCCGCGACGGCATCGGCGCGCTTTCCGTGACCGAAGTGCTTTCCGCGGTCTGTTGAGGGCTGCCCAATGAGTGCTTTGTATCAGGGCACGACTTCAGTCGTGCCGCAAAACGCTGACAAGCCACGGGCTTCAGCCCCTGCCGGCCCCGCAGCAGAAGGGGCCGCCCAATGAGGGAATTCGGACGACTGCTGCGCTTCGTTGCACCGTACTGGTGGGCGCTGATCCTTTCCGTCATTCTGATGGTGGTGGTCGGTGCGGCGCACGGCATGGTGACGCTGCTCGTGGGCCAGGTGTTCGGCCGCGTGCTCAAGCCGGACGCGCCGGATATGCCGGTGGATCTGTTCACGATCCCGATCATCGAGCAGACCATTTACCTGGAACAGATCACGCCCGGATGGATCAACAACGTCTGGACGATGATCGCGTACGCGATCCTGGCTACCTTTATCACTAAAGGCGTCTGCGATTACGCGGGCAACTTCCTCATCAACTACGTCGGGGTCTCTGCCGTTACCGACCTGAGACAGCGGGTGTTCGACAAGGTGCTGCGGCAAGGTGCTCAGTTTTTCGAGACGCACTCGACCGGCAAGCTGATGTCGTCGATCATGAATGACATCGAGAAGATCCAGGTGGGCACCTCGCACATGCTGGCGGACTTCCTGCGCCAGGCCTTCACCGCTGTGGCGCTGCTGGTGGTGATCGTCTCGAAGGATTGGAAGCTCGCTGTCATCAGCCTGACGCTGCTGCCGTTTGTGCTTTTGCCGACGGCACGGCTGGGCAGGCGGATTCGCCGCACGACGCGGCGCGCGCAGGATAACGCCGCCGAGATGAACCAGATTCTCCAGGAAAGCCTCAGCGGCCATCAGGTGGTGAAGTCGTTCAACGCCGAGGGGTACGAGTCTCGACGGTTCCGGCGAGCTGCCCGGAAGTTGCGGGGGAGCAACCTGAAATACACGGCGCAGCAGGCGCTGGCTTCGCCCATTATCGAGGTTTTCGGCGCGCTGACGATTGTGTGCCTGCTGGCGTACGCACGCAATCAGATCAAGTCCGGCGCGATGAACATCGAGGGCTTCACCACGTTCCTGATCGCGCTGCTGATGCTCTATGAGCCCGTGAAGCGGCTCACCGGGATACACAACATTTTCCAGCAGGCGCTTGGGGCGTCCCAGAAGGTATTCGAGTATCTCGACCGGCAAGACGACATCACGGACAAGCCCTCCGCACGCCCGCTGAAGCAATTCGCGAAGGCGATTGCGTTCGAAGATGTGAGCTTCCGGTATCCGGGCTCGCCGAACGGATTTCTGCTGCAATCGCTCGCACTTGAAGTGAAGGCGGGCGAGATCGTGGCGCTGGTGGGTCCGAGCGGGGCGGGGAAGACGACGCTGGTGAACCTGGTGCCGCGGTTCTACGATGTATCGGAAGGACGCGTTCTGATCGACGGGACAGACGTCCGCGATCTTGCGCTGGCCTCGGTGCGTGAGAAGATCGGCATCGTCGCGCAGGATACGTTCCTGTTCAACGACACCGTCGCGGGCAACATCCGCTACGGCAAACCGGGAGCGACGCTGGACGAGGTCCGTGAAGCCGCCCGCAACGCGCTGGCCGAGGAGTTCATCCTGGCGCTGTCGGAAGGCTACGACACCGTGATCGGAGAGCGCGGCGTGAAGTTGAGCGGCGGGCAGAGGCAGCGCATCGCGATCGCGCGAGCGCTTCTGAAGAACGCGCCCATTTTGATTTTGGACGAAGCGACATCCCACCTCGACACGGAATCGGAGATGCTCGTGCAGCGCGCGCTGGCTAACCTGATCAGCGGCCGCACGGTAATCGTGATCGCGCACAGGCTCTCCACGGTGCGGCGGGCCGACAAGATCGTGGTCATCGACCAGGGCCGCATTTCCGAGGTGGGTACGCACGATGAACTGGTAAACGGCGGCGGGGTGTATCAGCGGCTGCACACGTTGCAATTCCTCGAGCCGGATTCGGTGGTGAATAATCAATGATCTGGAAAGTGGGGCAGCCCCTCGGGCTGCGCCGGCCTCTCAGGCCGGCCACGCAGGCGGGCTGGGAGCCCGCCGCAGGGCGAGGCCCTGCCCCACGCAGATCGGTGGTGAATAATCAATGACTCCACGCAGTATGACGGGCTATGCCCGTATCCGAAAACTGGTCGAAGACCGGGAAATCGTAATCAGCCTGAAGAGTGTGAATCATCGCGGACTGGACGTACACTTCCGCATGCCGCCGGAACTCGATCCGTTCGAGAGCGCCATGCGTAACGCAGTGAAGCGTCGCGTGGGACGCGGGCACGTTCAGGTTCAGGTGCGTGTTGCCGGGGCGCGCAGCGCGGCGCCGTCGAACGTCAATCCGGGCGTGGTCGAAGCGTACATCACGGCTTTCCGCCGCATGGCCGCCGTGCACGGGTTGACCGGCGAGCCGGATTTGAACGCGGCCCTTCGTGTTCCGGGAGTGTTCGAAGCTCCCGAGCAGGAGCCCGATCCGGGACTTGAGGGAGTGCTCGTGGCGGCGCTGGACGAGGCGCTCGACATGCTCAACGAGTTCAAGCAGCGGGAAGGCGCCGAGATCTCGGCGGATATGAAGGAGCGCAACACCACCGTGCTGCGGTGCGCTCGGGAGATGGCCGAGATCCGGTCGCGCGCCGTGCCGGAATTCCAGAAGAAGCTGCAAGAGAAGCTGGATGAACTGCTGAAGGGCGTCGTAATCGATCCGCAGCGCCTGGCCCAGGAAGTTGCCTTCCTGGTGGATCGCACGGACATCAGCGAGGAACTCACCCGGCTCAAGGTCCATGCGGTGCAGTTGAACGATCTGCTCGAAGGCGGCGGCGAGGTCGGCAAGAAGGTGGACTTCCTCCTCCAGGAGATGCACCGGGAGACGAACACCATACTTTCGAAATCGACCGGGGTTGGCGAGCCCGGACTGGATATCAGCGAACTCGGTCTTACGGTGAAGGCGGAAATCGAGAAGATCCGCGAGCAGGGGCTGAACCTGGAATGAGCATCGTGTTCGTGGTTTCCGCTCCGTCCGGCTCCGGGAAGTCCACGCTGGTGCGCCGGCTGCTGGATCAGGATTCAAGTCTCGTATTTTCAGTATCCTGCACGACAAGGGCGCCGCGCGGCAAGGAGCAGCCCGGGCACGACTACTACTATGTGTCCCGCGAGGAGTTCGAAGCCGCCGCCGGACGGGGCGAGTTTCTGGAGCACGCGGAAGTCTTTGGGAACTACTACGGTACGCACCAGAGTGAGCTCGAGAGAGCGGGAGAAGAGGGTAAGGATCTCGTACTGGACATCGACGTGCAAGGTGCGGCACAATTAAAGGCTAAGGTTCCGGACGCGGTAAGCATATTTATCCTTGCACCCTCCCGCAGCGATTTGGAAGCACGTTTACGCGCGCGATCAGAAGATTCTGAAGAAGTTATCCAGCGCCGGCTGCAAGGGGCGGCCAAGGAAATCCGGGACTATTTCCGGTACGATTACGTGCTGGTCAACCAGGATCTGGAGAAATCCGTAGACACTCTGGCTTCAATCGTGAAAGCCGAGCGTGTCCGGCGCACCAGGATGGAGGAGGAAGTCCGCCGCATCCTGGCGACGTTCAAATAGATCCGAAGAGAGGTTTTGCCATGACCGAAACGCAACGCCACAACGTGGTTGCCGCGATCCCGGACGACCCGGCTCAGAGCACCTACCGTTTCATCATCGTCGCCGCAAAGCGCGCGCGGCAGCTTCAGGGCGGAGCACGTCCTTTCCTGCCGACCACTTCGAAAAAGCCGACAGTCACCGCGATCGAGGAAGTCCGCCGCGGCCTGGTGAAATACGAAGACAAGGCGCCCGAGACGCCCGAGCAGGAAGAGGCGGCTCCCGCCGACAGCATTTAGCCTGATCAGATCTGCGTGACTGGAACCAGCCGCCATATCGTCCTCGGGATCGGGGGCGGGATTGCGGCCTACAAGGCCGCGGAACTCGCCCGCACGCTGATGGAGCGCGAGGTCACCGTTCAGGTAGTGATGACTCGGGCGGCGCAGGAGTTCGTGCGCCCGCTCACGTTTGCCGCGCTCACCGGGCGGAAAGTCATCACGGACATGTTCGCGCAGGTTGGCGACGAGACGCTGGCGAGCGCGGTGGAGCACATTCGCGTGGCGCAGGAGGCCGAAGCGCTCGTGGTGGCGCCGGCAACGGCGAATCTGATGGCGAAGTTCGCCAACGGGCTCGCGGACGATTTCCTCTCGACCATGTACCTGGCCTTCACGGGGCCCGTGGTGCTGGCGCCCGCGATGAATACGAACATGTGGACTCATCCGGCGACGCAGCATAACCTGGAGACCCTGCGCGGGCGCGGCCACATCATCGTAGAGCCGGGGTCGGGAATGCTGGCTTGCGGGATGGTGGGTCCGGGGCGGCTGGCTGAGCCGGAGCGCATCGCGGACGCGGTGATGCCGGTTCTGGCGCGCAGGCACGACCTGGAGGGCGAGACCGTTCTGGTGACGGCCGGACCAACCGAAGAGCCGGTGGATCCCGTCCGTTTCCTTTCGAACCGTTCCAGTGGAAAGATGGGCTACGCGATCGCGGAAGCAGCGGCTTCGCGCGGAGCGCGCGTGGTGCTGGTCTCCGGGCCGGTGCGTCTCAGCCCGCCTTTCGGCGTCACGGTGGTCAACGTTCAGACTGCGGAGCAGATGCGCACGGCGGTGATGGCGCACCTGGACGAGGCTACGATCGTCATCAAGGCTGCGGCGGTGGCCGACTACCGCGTGGCCGATCCCGCGCCCAGCAAGATCAAGAAACGCGAAGCCAAGCTTGCGCTACAACTTGAGCCGACTCCGGACATCCTCTCCGAACTCGGGTACGTCAAGGGGAACCGCCTGCTGGTGGGCTTCGCCGCCGAGACGGGCGACCCGCTTCCCGAGGCGCGGCGCAAGATGGACTCGAAGAACTGCGACATGGTTGTGGGAAACCGCGTGGATCGCGAGGGTTTAGGGTTCGGGTCCGACGACAACGAAGTCGTGCTGGCACTGCGCACGGGTGAAGCCGTAGAGCTTCCGCGCGCGGCCAAGCGGGAAATCGCCGACCGCATTTTCGATCACCTTCTGAAGCTGCGCACGATGGTTCCGGCCGCACAATGAATCCGGGAACGCTGCGCCAATACCTCGAGTATTACCAGGATCTCGGTGTGAAGACTCTCTACAGACGGGCTGCGCGTGCGGTTGCCGCGCCCGAGCCTGTCAACGACGTGGTGGAGCAGCCGGCCGCTCCAGTGGAGCAGCCCGCTCCGCCGGCCGTCGCGGGTGAATCGCTCGACGACATACGTGCGGATATCGGCGAGTGCCGCCGCTGCCCGCTGCACGCACAGCGGACGCAGGTCGTCTTCGGGGTAGGGAATACCGAGGCGAAACTGGTGTTCGTCGGCGAAGGTCCGGGAGCGGATGAGGACGCGCAAGGCATACCGTTCGTGGGCAGGGCGGGGCAGTTGCTGACGCAGATGATCGACGGCACGGCGCGGCGCGAAGGAATGCCGATCGAGCGGAAAGACGTCTACATCTGCAACGTGGTGAAGTGCCGGCCGCCAGGCAATCGCACTCCCGAGCCGGAGGAGATGGAGATATGCGGACCGTTCCTGTTCCGGCAGCTCGAAGTAATACGCCCGAAGGCGATCTGCGCGCTCGGCGGCACGGCTGCGAAGGCACTGCTGGACCGGCGCGAGGGCGTCACGCGAATGCGCGGGAATTGGTATAAGTGGCGCGAGATTCCGGTAATGGTCACATACCACCCTTCTTACCTGCTCAGGCCGTATAACCAGGATGCCAAGCGCGAGGCTTGGGAAGACTTGAAGAAAGTTCTGCACTTCGTTTATGACTAAGCGCCGCGGCGTATTCATCACATTCGAAGGCGGCGACGGCTGCGGCAAGAGCACGCAGATGCGGCTGCTGGCCGAACGGCTGCGGGCCGAGGGCCGGAGCGTGCTTGAGACGGTGGAGCCGGGCGGCACGCGGATCGGGGAACAGATCCGGCGGATTCTGCTCGATTCGGCAAACCAGGACTTGCGCGCCACGCCCGAACTGCTGCTCTACTTCGCGAGCCGCGCGCAGAACGTGGAGGAGTTGATTCTCCCCGCGCTGGAGCAGGGAACGATCGTGCTGTCGGACCGCTTCACGGATTCCTCGATGGCGTACCAGGGCTACGGGCGCGGTTTGGGCGAGGACGCGGTGCTGGCGCTCGACCGCATCGCGTGCCACGGGCTGATGCCGGATGTGACGATCCTCATCGACATCGACATTGAGACCAGCCTTGCGCGCGCCCGGGAGCGCAACCTGAGCCATACCGAGACTCGCATGGACGAGCAGGCGCTGGAGTTCCATCACCGCGTGCGCCAGGCGTACAAACGGATGGCGGGCCGAGAGCCGAGGCGGTTCCGTGTGATCGATGGGCGGGCGAGTGTCGGGACGGTGGCGGCCGCGGTTTGGGATGCCGTGCGCCCTCTGGTGACGATCATCGATGTTTGAGGATTACTACGGCAACTGTGCGGTGGTTGAGGCGCTCGAGCAAATGCTCGAGAGCGGCCGCATTCCGCAAACCATACTGCTGGCCGGGCTGGAGGGCGCCGGCAAGGCCACGCTGGCGCGGCGGTTTGCCGCAAAGCTGATGGGGCACGCGGACCTCATCGAAAAGGACGACCTCAGCCGGCCCGAGAACCTCGACACCATAGCCGAGCGGGAAAAGTGGCCCGCCGACAAGCGCAATGACGACCCGCTGCTGTTCGCGTCCTATGCCGACTTCGTGACATTCGCGCCGGACGGGCCGTTGCGGCAGATATCCATTCCGCAGATGAGGCTGCTCAAGGAGCGTGCGCAATTCAAGCCGCTCAAGGGCAGCCGGCGCGTTTTTCTGATCGATCAGATCGACCGCGCGGGCGAGCAGGCCGCGAACTCGCTTCTCAAGACGCTCGAAGAGCCGCCCGATCATCTGATCCTGTTCCTCACCGCGACGAACCCGTACGACCTGCTTCCGACGATCCGCTCGCGGGCGGTGTTGCTGCACCTCGGGCCTTTGGGCGACGAGGAGATGCGGCGATTCGCCGCTTCTCGACAGCTTGCGGAAGCGAGCAGGCGCATCGAACTGGCGCAGGGCAGCCCGGGGCTCTCGGTCTCGATCGACCTGGAGGTCTATGACAGACGCCGCGCGGCGATGCTCACGCTGCTCGAAGTGGCCGCGGGAGCGGCGCCGTTCGCGGCGTGGGTAAAGTACGCGGAGTCGGGCGCGAGCCGGCAGGAGAAGCTGGAGCCTCTGCTGCGGACGCTGTACTCGCTGCTGGAGGACATGCTGCGAATCCAACATGGCGGGGGCGCGATACGGAACGCCGAGGTACGGGAGCAGTTAGCGGCGCTTGCGGAGCGGGTCAGCTTTGCGTGGATGCGGAAAGCCGTGGCGAAGGTGGATGAGCTTTCGGAACTCGTGCGGCGGAACATTCAGAAGAACATCGCACTCGACGCGATGATTGTCGAGTTGCGGGCGGCGTAATTCGTGGGGCAGGCCCTCGGCCTGCGGCGGCTCTCAGGCCGCCCTGCGTTGGACCGCATAATCATCCGCTCTTGCGGCAAGGCTCAGCGATGGCGGGCGGAGTCGGTGCCTTTTCGCGATCACATGTAGGTGATGCGGCAAGCGGTTCGAAGGCGGCCTGAGAGGCCGCCGCAGGCCGAGGGCCTGCCCCACAAGAGCTTTTACGGTCCAAGATTCCAGGCTGTAGCAGTACAAATGCGGAAGGGAATCTATGGGTAGCACGGCAGTGGTTGCACACGGTGGCGGGCCGACCATCGTGATGAACGCGAGCCTGGCGGGGGTGGTGGAGGAGTGCCGGCGGCACGGCGAAATCACCGCTCTCTATGGCGCGCGCCGGGGCATCCAAGGCGTGCTCGAAGACGATTTCATCGATCTCTATCGTCTGGACCCGGCCCTCATCGAAGGCGTCGGGGAGACGCCCGGCTCGGCGCTCGGGTCCTGCCGCCGCGGGGTTCGGGAAGAGGAGTACGAGCGCGTGCTGGAGGTCTTCCGAAAGCGCGGCGTTCGGTATTTCTTTTACAACGGCGGGAACGGCTCGATGTACCTGGCAATGCGCATCGGCCGCGCCGCCCGCGAGGCGGGTTACGAACTGCGGGTCGTCGGGATACCGAAGACGATCGATAACGACATCGTTGGGACCGACCACACACCCGGGTACGGCTCCACAGCGCGGTTTTTCGCGTGCGCCGTGCGCGACATCGGCTCGGATATTCGCGAGTTGCCGGGACGCGTGAGCGTGGTCGAGGTGATGGGCCGGAACGTGGGTTGGCTCGTGGCGGCGACGGCGCTGGCGCGGCGTGTTCCAGACGACCCTCCGCACCTCATCTACTTCCCTGAACGACCGTTGTCCCCGGAGAAGTTCCTGGCGGATGTCGAGCGCGTATACGGACGGCTGGGATACGCTGTCGTGGCCGTCTGCGAGGGGCAGACAGACGACAAAGGGGGACAGTTCGGCGCCGACCAATTCGCTCCGGACGGGTTCCAACGGACGCTGTCGGCGAATCTCGGGCACGTGCTGGCGCAGTTGATCCTGGACAGGCTCAAAATTCGTGCGCGCAGCGAGAAACCCGGTGTGCTGGGCCGGTCGAGCGGCGCGTTCGCTTCCCGCGTGGACCGCGACGAAGCGCGCCTGTGCGGTCGCGCGGCCGTTGCCGCGGCCGTCGAGGGAACGACCGGCAAGATGGTGACGCTGGTGCGAGAATCCAATACCCCGTACCGTTCGACGACCGGGTTGGCGGAGCTCGAAGACGTGGCGTATACGGAGCGGCGGTTCCCCGCGGAATGGATTCACCTCGAGGGAAACGATGTGTCGCCCGAGTTTCTGGACTACGTTCGACCGCTGGCCGGAGAAATCGAAGCGCGGCCCCGGCTATAGGCCGTCGATTGACCAGGAGTTCCAGATCCGGTTTGGAACTTGTGCTTGCGAGGTATGTGGGGTTGTGTTATTCGTATACATAAGACATAAGTCCAAACTTACCGCCCGGCTCCCGTAGTCCGAGCCCTGCGATATATTTATTAACTTTTCTTCATAAAGGAGAGGCTTGCTATGGAGCCTGCCAACCGCCGACTAATCCGTCCGTCCCTGGTTGAAATGAAGGATCAGATGAACCCAGCAAATCGCCGCAACGTTGCGAACCAAAATCCGAACCAGAGCCAACAGAAGAAAGTTATCCCCCCCGAGCAGACGAACGCGGAGAACTTTTACTATCTGAAGCAAATGCAGGCGAAGACGCCGATGGTTTTCGTCTTCCAGGACGGGGAGACAATCGAGGGAATCATCGAGTGGTATGACAAGAACTGCCTGAAGATTCACCGGGAAGGCGAGCCGAACCTGCTCGTGTATAAGCCGGCGATCAAGTACATGTACAAAGTTTCAGGGTAAGTTGGTTTGGGCGTTACTTAGCGTACCGCTTCTTCAGTTCGAGGCGGTACGCACGCCGCTGTCCCGCCTCATCAAAGCGGCGTTTTTCCTCATCCGATTCCGGGATCGCGGGCGGAATGAGAATTGCACTCCCCTCCGGATTGATCGCCACGAAAGTCAGATACGCGGACGAGGTGTGTTTGTGCTCGCCCGTCATGAGGTCCTCGACGAATACCTTCACTCCAACTTCCATCGAAGTCTTGAAGACGCGGTTCACGGAGGATTTCAGAATGACGAGCTGCCCGATGTGGATGGGGTGGAGAAAGTTCATGTGGTCCACCGAGGCGGTGACCACAGGCCGGCGGGCGTGGCGCATGGCGGCCATGGCGGCGGCGAGATCGACCAGATGCATCACCTTGCCGCCGAGCAGGAAGCCGAACGCGTTCGCATCGTTGGGTAGTGCGAGTTCGGAATACTCGGACTTGGACTCGCACACCGGCCGGGCTATGAGGAATTCGTTTTGCGGGCTCGCCGGAATGCCGCTCTCGCGCGCGAACTTCGAAGATGGGTTCACAATTTGATCACCGGCGATGTGGGTTCTTCGCCTGTTCTTCCGGCTGGTGTTTACGCAGGAGGTAGCTATCCACGTATGCCTGCACCTGTTTGTGCAACAGATTGTTGATCTCGCCCGTGAGGAGTTTGCCTTCCTCGATGGAGTACTCGAGCGTGCCGTGTTCGAGCGCTTCGTGATTCCGCTCGGAGATATAGAAGATCTTCAGCACGCCGTCCTGATCGCCGGTAACGCTGAAGCGGATGGCGTCCGGTCCGGAGCCCTTGGGAAAGCGGGGGCATTTGTCGCGCGCATAGCCGAGATTGCAGGACTCGCGGAGCACGGAGTCGTCGGGCCGCCAGCTTCGCATCGGGTCAGCCATGCACAGCCCCGTGTAGGGGTCACCTAGCGGCAACCTGGGGTGTTTACCCTTGTTTTCAGACCGTTCCTGGGGGTAGAAATACGGACACGCCATCGCAGGTATATTAGCATAGAAGGCACATCCTCCCAGGGAAGGAATCATGAAGGAACGTCTGGAACTGCTGAAGGGTATCCTGGCGCAGGACCCGAAGAACACTCTGGCCCGCTACGGATTGGCGATGGAATACGGGAAAGCGGGGCGCCTTGAGGATGCGGTGGCAGAGTATCGGGCGTTGGTGGCCAATAATCCGGACTATGCCTACGCCTATTTCCAGGGCGGGCAGGCGCTGGAGAGGCTGGGGCGGGCGGAGGAGGCACGCGAGATGTACGCCCAGGGCGTCGAGGCTTCCGGACGCATAGGGGACCAGCACGCGCGGAGCGAACTGGAGGCCGCGCTGGATTTGTTGGGATAGGAAACCGCTCCGTTGCTCAACGCCTGGTTGCCAGCAGCAGACCGCCTCCGAATGCAATACCGAGCGCAACTAGCGGCTTCCTGTCCAGCCATGTGCGCCAGTTCGTCGCCGTTCTGAACCGGTTCTCGAGATGCTGTAAGTTCACTCCGAGCGCCTCGCGTTGCGCTTCGATCTCACGCTTTATCTGGTCTGGGTTCTCAGCCATTGCACGTTTTCCTTTACGGCTTCGACCGTCATTTGCGGTTTCGGATCGATCTGCTTCAGACGTCTTCTGCCAATGGAGAGCATCACTCCCCCGACGATAGCGAGAACGGCGAAAACGAGGAGTGCCGAGAGCCAAGGTCTCAGTGCGATGTTGAGCGCGTGATAGATGCTGGTGAACAGGAAGCCCAACGCGTACAGGAGCAGGACGCCGCCACCCGCCAGGACGATGCCGGCCCTGCTCGCCTTGCTCGCTTTCTCCTTCATCTCGACGTTCGCCAGCCGGATTTCCGAGCGGATGATGCCCTGAATGCTGGTCACCACATCCCTGATGAGGTCGGCCGTAGAACGATCACCGGAGATCGGTTCATAGCGCTGTGCCATTTCAGCGTCCCCTCAGCACGCGTCCCACAACAAAGCCCAAGACTGCCGCGCCGGCCAGCACCGAGGGATGTTCGCGCACCATGTGCTCAACCTGTTCGCGAATTCCCTGACGCATAGACCGGCGCCGCGTCCCGCGGAGCATGCCCACTGCGGTTCCCGTGTAGTGGCCCACCGAACGGGACATCGATACCAGACGGTTCCGCGGCGCACCGGGGCGGTAAGGCGCTACATCCGCCTCAGGGCGCTCGAACGCGCGCGCAGCGCCTCCGCCGGCCGGCGTAGCACCCGTTGTCATTGGCTCAGGGGGCCGGGTCGGTTCGTTGGTCGCCATATTAGAGTCCCTCCGTTCATCAGTACGGGAGTCGATCGTGAAATGGCGTTGCGGGCGGAGATGAACTTCAGCGGATTACGTGGGCCGACATTCCCAGATCGGCGCCCGATCTAGTTCCATCATAGCCGAAAAGCAGGAAATCAGCCCTTTCGCATCAGGGCACGGCTTCAGCCGGAAACGGGCGGGAAAACGAGGGCTCTCGCCACCGGGTCAGCGGCTCGGCGCAGGGGCTGAAGCCCGTGGTTTGCCAGCGCTTTGCGGCACGGCTGAAGCCGTGCCCTGATACAAGGCCCATGTGCACATTACTTGCCCGGCACCATGGGCACGAACATGACCGGTAAGACCGCTTTCCTTGTGATCTTCCCGTCCGCGCTCTTGCCAATAACCACCAACTGCTGGCCAACGGCGGACGAGCCCTCGGGGGCCACCAACCTGCCGCCGGGCTTGAGTTGGTCAATCAATTCCTGCGGGATCCGAGGCGGGGCGGCGGTGAGGATCACGCGGTCGAACGGGGCTTGCTCAGGCCAGCCCCGATAGCCATCGCCGAGCCGCACAGTGACGTTGTCGTAGCCGAGATTCTTCAGCGTCGCCGCCGCCGAACGCGCGAGTTCGGGGACGATTTCAATGGAATAGACGCTCTGTGCCAACTTAGAGAGCACAGCCGCCTGGTAGCCCGATCCCGTGCCGACCTCCAGCACCGTATGGGTTCGTCCGGCAGCGAGCAGTTCGGTCATAAGGCCCACGATGTAGGGCTGCGAGATCGTCTGGCCGTAGCCCAACCTCACGGGGTGATCGCCGTAGGCCAGTCCCCGTACGTTTTCGGGCATGAACAAGTGGCGGGGCACGCTTTCGATGACGCGCAGCACATCAGGGTTTCGCACGCCGCGGTCCTCGATCTGCGTGCGGACCATGTGCGCCCGCTTCTCCGCGTAAGGATCCTGCGCCCGGACGAGCAGCGGCAGCAAGACGAGAGCCGTCAGAACGGAGATCATCATTTCCGGTTTCCAGGTCAGTATTCAAGATACAATGGCGAACGTGGTGCGTCCTGAAAGACGCGTTGTTCTAGCAGGTGCAAGTCCTGTCCGGGTAAGCGCCGGAGCGCCCGGTAGCAGACTCCAGCCGGGCGGAGAGATCCGACCGAGCCGAGCGGAGTGTCGAAAGCC
>JAEZIJ010000061.1 GCA_023436715.1 Acidobacteriota bacterium | reverse complement strand
CCCGAACCCGAGCCCGAGGTTGCCGCGCCCGTTGAGGAAGAGGACCTCGACGACCTGGATACCCCGGCGTATCTACGGCAGCGGCGCTTGATTCGTTAGCCGAACTACCCCGGCTTGTGCAGTTCCTCGATCATGAAGGCTTTCTTGCGGCCGGCGCCGGCGACGAAGCCGCGGTACTTCAGTTTTCCGTTTACGAGGAAGTTCAGCGGCCGCTCCACCGGATAGTCGAACGTCAGAACATCTCCGACGTCCAGCCGCAGCATGTCCTCAACGGGAATCGTGGGGCCTTGCAGGCGGGCGTCGAGCAGGGTGCTCGATGACTGCAGGAGCTTCAGCATCCGTGCCTGCTCTTCCTGGCTCGATTCGGCCCGCCGGACCGACCACTGCTGGTCGAACTTCTGGCGCAGCATCTTGATAATGATCGAGGGCATGCCGATGTTGATCAGCCCGGAGCACTCGGCGATGCGGACTTCGAGGCCGATGGTGACAACGGCCTCATTGGGCGCCATGATCTGCAGTAGTTGCGGCTCGGTTTCGCGCGCCTCGATCGTGAACTCGATGGGGGTGATGGAACTCCACGCCTGCCTGAGGTCGTGCAGTATGATCCGGTAGAGTCCGTCGAGAACGACCTGTTCGATTTCCGTGACCTCGCGGGTGATCTTGCAGCTTGCCTTGCCGTTGCCGCCAAGCAGCATCTCGAGAATGGGAAAAACCAGCGAGGAGTTGATCTCCAGGACGGCGTTCCCCTCGTAGGGTTTCATCGCGAGTGAGACGAGGCAGGAAGGCGAGGGAAGGCACTGGGAGAATTCGGAAAAGGAGAGCTGTTCGACCGACACCAGGGTGACCATGGCGTACGCGCGCAGGTAGGCCGAGAGGCTGGAGGCCAGGTTGCGCGCGAAGTTATCGTGCAGGACGTGGATGGCGCGAAGCTGGTCCTTGGCGATGCGGTCCGGGCGGCGGAAGTCGTAGGCGACAGCCTTGGCTTCCTCGGGCTTCTTGCCCTGCACCGAACTAAATACGCTGTCAATTTCCTCCTGGGATAGCGAGCGGTCCAATGGTGTTCTCCTACGTTCCTGTAGGGGCCGGGCATGCCCGGCCCGTAGCCAGTTCGCCCCTTACCTCTGGTTGACCGCTCCGTCGAAAATGCACCCGGCTCAGTGGGGCAGGGCCGCGCCCTGCGGCGGGCTCCCAGCCCGCCAGCGTGCAGCCGGCCTGAGAGGCCGGCGCAGCCCGAGGGGCTGCCCCACAGGCAATCGGAACCAATACCAGCATCTTCATTTAAAGGCCTGTTGCCGCTCTGCGGAAGCGGGCCGGGCATGCCCGGCCCCTACAGGACACCACGCATGCGTGGACCACGGTCAAGCTACCTGATCGGCAGGCCGGGGATCTCACTTTAGGCCGGCCTCTATAATCAAAGAAGTGGGCAGTTCCTTTTTTATCCAGAATTTCGGGTGCCGGGCGACTCAGGCTGACGGCGCGGCTTTGGAGGCCGCGCTGCTGGCACGGGGTTTTGCCGCCGCCGGGCGGGATTGCGCCGACCTGGTGATCCTGAACACCTGCACGGTCACGTCCGCGGCGGACGACGACGTGCGGCACGCAGTGCGACGGGTGAGGCGCGAAAACCCGGACGCGCGGATTGTCGTTACCGGATGCTACGCTCAGCGGGCGCCCGAGGAAGTGGCTGCGCTGCCCGGGGTAGATTGGGTGGTCGGCAACTCCCACAAAGGGCAGATCGCGGACATGCTGGCCTCCGAGGTGTCCGAGGGCACGCCTTACCACGGGCAGATCCGCGTGGGCGACATCTTCGAGCAGCAGGAGTTTCTTGCGGCCGTCGTCGAGGATGCAAGCGGCGACCGCACGCGCCCGAACCTCAAGATTCAGGACGGGTGCAATAACCGGTGCTCGTTCTGCATCATCCCGTTCGTGCGCGGGCGGAGCCGCAGCGCGCGTCCGGAATGGGTTATCGAGCAGGTCGGACGGCTGGGTGCGCGCTACCGCGAGGTGGTGTTGAGCGGAATCAACCTCGGGCGTTGGGGGCGCGATTTGGATGGCGGGCGGCTGCGCCTGGCCGGACTCGTAAAGCGGCTGCTCGACGAAACCGGCGTGGAAAGGCTCAGGTTGAGTTCGGTGGAGCCGATGGACTGGTCGGACGATTTGCTGGGGCTGATGGCGGAATCCAGCCGCGTGGCGAAGCATGTACACGCGCCGCTCCAGACCGGGTCGGACACCGTGCTGCGGCGCATGCATCGCAAGTACCGGCCGCGGCACTATGAAGACCGCATCCGGAAGGCCCGCGCGCTGATGCCCGACGCCGCGATCGGCGCGGACGTGATGGTGGGCTTCCCGTGCGAATCCGATGCGGAGTTCGAGGAGAACCGGGCGTTCATCGAGAGCCTGCCATTCACCTACCTGCACGTGTTCACATACTCCGAGCGTCCGGGCACGCCCGCCGCGGAGGCCGCCTCGCACGTGCCGATACCCGTTCGGAAGGAGCGGAACCGTATCCTGCGCGAACTGGCGGCTGAGAAGAACCTGGCGTTTCGCCGCGGCATGGTCGGAAAGGCGCTCTCCGCGGTCACGCTCGAGCAGCGCGGCATCGCGTTAAGCGGCAATTACCTCAAAATAGAGCTCGATTCGGAGCGGGAGCCGAACCGGCTGATCGACGTGCAAATCGGCGCGGTGAGCGCGGCCGGGCTGCGAGAAGCGGCCACGCTGCCGATCTTCCCGTAAGCTATTCGCAGCGTAGTGACGTGACGGGGTCCACCGCCGCCGCACGGCGTGCGGGCAGGTAGCCCGCAAGGGCGGCGACACAGGCAATTACGGCGGTCGCCGCGGCCAGTGTGACCGGGTCGGCAGGCTTTACGCCGAACAGGTTGCTTGCTACCAGACGCGTTGCAGCGAAGGCGGCCACGAGGCCCACCACGCACCCCGAGGCGATCAACGCGAGCGTTTCCCGCAGAAACATCCAGACGACCGCGCCCGGCCGTGCGCCCAGCGCCATGCGAATCCCGATCTCGTTCGTGCGGCGGCCGACAGCGTATGAGAGCACTCCATAGAGGCCGATCGAGGCGAGCGCGAGCGCCAGCATTCCGAAGAACGTCGAAAGCTGCGCGACCAGGCGCTCCTGCTGCGTTGAGCGGTCGAGTAGATCGGTCAAGGTTCTCAAGGAAACGATGGGCAGGGATTTATCCACCGATTGAATCTCGCGGCGGACGGCGGTCATGATCGCCTCCGGATCGGCGAAGGTTCGGAGTTCGAAGTAGACGGATGGCGGGTAATCGCCGAGCGGGTGGAAGAGCGGGATATAGAACCGGCGCGGGATCTCGCCGCGGAGGCGGTGATCCCTGGCGTCCTTCGCAACTCCTACGATGCGAAAAGTGGTGCGGGTGTCGGGAAATTCGTCCGTGATGTGCATGCCGATGGGGTTGCGCCCGGCGAAGTAGAAACGCGCCATCGCATCGTTGATTACGCAGACGGGGGCGGAGGTCTCGTTGTCTTCGGGGCCAATCTCGCGCCCAAGGATCACGGGGATGCCCACCACGGAAAAGTAATTCGGGCCGACCTGGTCGAAGCGGGCTGAATCGTCTCCGTCCTTCTTCGGCGTGTAGCCTTCCACCGTGATCCGGTCTCCGGATTCGGTGCCGCTGAATAGACCGTTTCCGGAGGCCGTAACGGCGCGAACGCCGGGGATCGTGCGGAAGCGGTCAAGCAACTGGCGGTAGACCCCCGCGATCCCGGTGTCTTTGTAGCCCGCCGCAACGGCATCCACCCGCACGAGCAGGAGTTTCTCACGGTTGTAGCCGAGATTCACGTTCTGCAGATTGTGCAAAGTCCGCAAAAACAGTCCGGCGCCGATGAGCAGAAGCAGGGAGATGGCCACCTGCGATGCAACGAGCGCCTTTCCGAAGCCCAGGCGTGCCGCGCTGCTCGTCAGTCCGCGCGAGTTCTCCTTCAGCGTGGAACCCACATCGGCGCGGGTGGCGCGAAATGCGGGCGCGAGGCCGAACAGCAGTCCGGTGAGCACCGCGACCGCGGCGGTGAAGGCGAGTACGCGCGCGTCGGGAGTGATATCGAGTTGGATCGGGTTCGGACCAGCGGTCACCTGGCGCAGAAGCAGGCCGCTGCCCCAGTAGGCGAACAGAACGCCCAATGCGCCGCCCACGAACGAGAGGAGCATGCTCTCGGTGAGCAACTGGCGGAGGAGGCGGATGCGGCTTGCGCCCATCGCGAGCCTGATCCCGATTTCCTTCCGCCGCCCTGCCGCGCGGGCGAGTAGAAGGTTTGCAATGTTGGCGCACGCAATCAACAGGACCAGGCCGACCACGGACATCAGGACCAGCAGCGGCTGCGAGAACTCTTCGCGCCACGCGGAAGCACCGCGGGCGCCGTCCTGGAGCCTGATTTTCTGGTCCATAACTTCGCGCTTCCGGTCCGGTGTGAGGTTCGATCCCGCCCGTGCTGCGAGCGCCTGGCGGAAGATGAGGTTCACGTTCGCTTCCGCCTGCTCGCGGGTGACCCCGGGTTTCAGCCGGCCGGCCACGTGCAGCCACATCACTTTCTCGGCCTTGGAGGCGTCGTCGCGCAGCCAGAACCTGCCGCGCTTGATCTGCGGCTGCATCATCATGGGGATCCAAAGGTCGGGCGCATCGCCGACGCTCTCTCCGAAATACCGCTGCGGCGCGATCCCGACGATCGTGAGGGGCACGCCGTTGACCTGAATGCCTGTGCCCAGGGCGGAAGACGAGAGGCCGAATTTCCGTTTCCAATACCCGTAGCTGATGACCGCGACGGGCGTGCTGCCCGGCCCGTTTTCGCCGGCTGACGTGAAGGTCTGGCCAAGTAAAGCGTCAACGCCCTGAACGGCGAAGTAATCGCCGGAGACGAGCTTCGCCTGAGCCTGCTCAGGTGCCGAGCCGCCAAAGCTAACCTGGACACGATCCGGGCCGCTCTCCGCCGCGAAAACTCCGGAAAAGGCCTGCTGGCCGCTGCGGATCTGCTCGAATTCCTCGTAAGTGAACAGGCTGCGCACACCCGTCTGTATGCCCACGGAGACGCCGGCCGCTGCGGGGTTGGAGAGGAAGACGAGCTGATGTGGGTCCTTTACTGGCAGCGCCTTGAGCATCGCGCCGTCTATGAGGGTGAAAATGGCTGTATTCGCCCCAATCCCGAGCGCAAGCGAGAGTACGGCGACGGTGGTGAATCCGGGGCTCTTGCGCAGCGTGCGCAAGCCGTATCGGACGTCCTGTAGCAGGCCGGCGGTCATCGGGTACAATCCTCCTGCTCAGAGTTGGACGAAGAAAAGCGCAAAATGTTCGGGTGAAGACGTGAATTTCAGCCCGCCCAGCCCGTATACGCGTAAAGCATCGTAATCAACCCGATGAGGATCGCCAGGATCACGCTATGGCGTAGGGTGAGGCGGAAGAGGTTCGACTCTTCCTTGCGGTCGAGGCCGGTGGCGGCGGCCGCGACTGCGATGCTCTGAAGGCTGATCATTTTTCCCATCACGCCGCCGCTCGAGTTCGCCGCTGCCATCAGCACGGGGCTGAAGTTGAGGCGGGTGGCGGTAATCACCTGGAGGTTGCCGAACAGGGCGTTGGCGGAGGTGTCCGATCCGGTCAGGAAGACGCCAAGCCATCCGAGCAGCGCGCTGAAGAACGGGAACAAGGCGCCGGTCGCGGCCGATGCGAGGCCGAGCGTTGCGGTAGCGCCGGAGTAGTTCATCAGGAACGCCAGGGCGAGTACGGCGGCTATGGTCAGTTCCGGCAACGCAAGTTGCTTCACCGTCTTCCAGAAGACCTGCGCGAACTGGCGCGGAGACATGCGCAGCAGAGCCGCGGAAAGGATCGCGGCAAGCAGGCACGCCGTCCCGGAAGCCGACAGCCAGTTGAAGTTGTAAGACGCCGCGTACGGCGCGGACGTGGCCACCACCGGCGGGACACGCTCGATCAGGTTATGCAGGCCAGGCCAGTTGAATACCACGTTCACGCGGTTCAACAGCACGCGGACCGGTTCCCAGCCCCAGAGCAGCACGAAAACCACAAGCAGCGCGTAGGGTCCCCAGGCGAGCAGCACTTCGCTGGGTGCATGACGTTTCGCAGCCAGGATCGGCGTGGCGTTTCCTTTGAATTGGAAATCGTCCTTGGGCTTCCACAACAGCAGCAGCACGACCAGCGAGGCCATCGCGGCGAGCGAACTGAGAATGTCGGTAAGCTGCGGCCCGACGTAGTTCGAGACAAAAAACTGCACCGAGGCGAAGGAGACGCCGCAGACCGTTGTCCCGATCAGGACCCCGCGGAGGCCGGTCCAACCGCCCATCACGGCCATCAGGTAGGCGGGGATGATCAGGGAAATGGGGGCGCAGATGCGGCCGACGGCGGCGCTCAAGCTGTTCATCGGCAGGCCGGTGACCGCCGAAAGCGTGAGGATCGGCGTACCGATCGACCCAAACGCGACCGGCGCGGTGTTGGCGAGAAGGCAGATGCCGGCGGCGTAATAGGGGGAGAAGCCCAGTCCCGTGAGCATCGCGGCGGCCACCGCGACCGGCGTTCCGAAGCCTGCGGCGCCTTCGATAAACGCCCCGAACGCGAAAGCGATCAGCAGGCCCTGGAGGCGGCGGTCGGCTGTGAGGCTGCCGATGGAGTCTTTGAGGATCTCGAACTTCCCCGTCTCGACCGTTACGCGGTAAAGCAGGATGGCGCAGAACACAACCCAACCGATGGGGAAGAGGCCGAACGCCGCGCCGTAGCCCACCGCGCCGAGCATTGTGCCCGCGGGCATCCGGTAAGCGAACAGGGCCACCCCTGCGGCAGTCGCAAGTCCTGAGAGCGACGCGATCCATGCCGGCTGGCGTTTCACCCCGAGCAGGTAAAGCAACGTAAAGACCGGCAACGCGGCGATCAGTGCGGAGGCCCAAAGGCTATCGGCGACCGGCGTATAGTGTTGTGGCCACATCAGTTGAACATTGATACCACACTGCGGGCCGGACGTGCCCGGCCCCCTACAGTTCCGGCAGCTTCCAGGGCGCCCGGTATTCGCGCATCACGTACTTCTGCGCTTCCGGATCGTCAATCATGCGCTCATTCTCGACATCCCACTTCACGTGGCGGCCGAGCCGGTACGCGATGTTGCCGAGGTGGCAGGCGATCATCGAGTTGTGGCCGATCTCGACGTCCGAACGCGGGCGCTGGCGGCTGCGCATGCAGTCCACGAAATTCTGGACGTGCAGCAGGTGGTAATCCTGGCTGCCGGCATCCTGGCGCGGCAGGCCGGCCGTTTTGAACGAGCGCACGGGTTTGTCGAGTTTGTCGGTCTCGGGATAGACTTCCCACCCTGCGCGGTCGATGACTAGTACGCCGTTGTTGCCGTGAAAGGCAACTCCGTGCTCGCGCGCTTCGGGGCCGCGGCCCACGCCGAGGGCGTGCTCCCAGATCATGCTGAAGTCCGGGAATTCCCAGATAACCTGCTGGGTGTCGGGCGTCTGCATGGCGTCGTTCGGGTAGCCGAATTTGCCGCCGACTGACACGGCCGAGCTCGGCGCCTTGATGCCCATGCCCCAGTTCGCGATATCGATCATGTGAGCGCCCCAGTCGGTCATGAGGCCGCCCGAGTAGTCCCAATACCAGCGGAAGCTGAAGTGGAACCGGTTCTTGTTGAAGGGACGCTTGACGGCCGGTCCGAGCCACATGTCGTAATCGACGCCTTCGGGTGGATCGGTATCCGGCAGCACGGCGGTTTCGCCCACCCAGTCGAGGTAAGCCCACGCGCGCACGAGGCGGATTTTGCCCAGTTGGCCGCTCTTCACGTAGTTGATCGCGGCGGTGTAGTGGTTTGCGCTGCGCTGCTGCGTGCCCATCTGGACCACGCGGTCGTACTTGCGGGCGGCGGCTACCATGACACGGCCCTCGGCGATGGAAACCGAGAGCGGCTTTTCGACGTAGACGTCTTTTCCCGCCTGGCACGCCATGATGGATGGGAGCGCGTGCCAGTGGTCGGGCGTGGCGACGATGACGGCGTCGATATCCCTGCGGTCGAGGACGCGCCGGAAGTCCTGGGTGACGAGATCGACGGGACCTGAAGCAGGCTCGGCAATCGTCTTGAGGGCGCGCGCGCTCTGAGCCTGGTCGACGTCGCAGAGCGCCACGCATTGCGTGTTTTTGATCCGCAGGAAATCCCTGAGGTCGCCGCTGCCCATGCCGCCGCAGCCGATGAGGGCAACGCGAATGCGGTCGTTGGCGCCGGCGACACGGGAGTTCGACGCCGCAGTCTGCGCGGCGACTGTCTTGGCCGCGCTCAGGCCGGCGGCAATACCAGCCGTCTTCTGGATGAAAAGGCGTCTGCGCATGGTTTTCTCCGAAATCCAGCTTAGTACAATGACGATCATGGTGCGTCCTGAAAGACGCGTTGTTCTAGCAGGTGCAAGTCCTGTCCGGGTAAGCGCCGGAGCGCCCGGTAGCAGACTCCAGCCGGGCGGAGAGATCCGACCGAGCCGAGCGGAGTGTCGAAAGCC
>JAEZIJ010000056.1 GCA_023436715.1 Acidobacteriota bacterium | reverse complement strand
CCTCGGCAGACGCTGCAATCGGTGCTCGATCAGTGGGACCAGATCAGGTTAACACTGCGCGAGCGCACGCGAGCACGCCGGCCACAACTTAATACACTTTCATTGTAAACTTAGCGCCTATGGGGCCGTGCCCTGCGGCGGGCTCCCAGCCCGCCCAGCTTGGCCGGCCTGAGAGGCCGGCGCAGCCCGAGGGGCTGCCCCACTCGCAATCGCTCGACTTTTCAGGGCAGCGGTTTCGTGGTTTCGCGGGCGCACGCCCGGCGATTTTCGGGAGAGCGGTTTGGCCGTTCGCGGGGCACGCCCGGCGCAGGTCTGGAGACCTGCTTTACCATCTACCGTGCGGGTGCTTCGGCCCCGATGGCAACGACTGTTTCGGGCTCGGCGTTTCGCGTCGCGCGCACCGACAACAGCGCGCCGAGGTAAAGCGCGCCCCCGATCAGCATCGCTTCACGCAGGCCGAAATAGATGGCCAGAACGATCGCTCCCACGGATCCGAGCACGCTGGCGGCCGCGTTCAGCGACCATGCCCACCGTACTGAAGGTTTGTGCCTCCGCTCGAGCCGGTCGAGGCCGGTGGGAAATGGTATGCCCATCAGGAATCCGGCCGGCGCGATCAGGAGCGTGCTGATAACAAATTTCACCGGCATGGGCAGGCCTACCAAGGCGCCCAGCAGCGGAGAAACCGAGAACGCAAGGATTGCCACCACGCCCGTCACCGCGGCCAGCACCGCCTCCAGCCGCACGTCGCAGGCCCCGGCGATTCGCTGGCTGAAGAAGCTGCCCAGACCGCTCGAAACCAGCATCGAAAAAATAATCACAGTGAGCGCGTAGGTGGGATGCCCGAGGAACAGCACGAACTTCTGAACCAGCGCTACCTGGATTACGGTGTAGCCCGCGCCGATCGCGATGAAGTACCAGAGAAACTTCACCACGCCCGCCTCTCCCGGCAGACGGCTGCCGAGCAGGAACCGTGGTAGCGCCAGAATGACAACCGTCGCAAGCGCGCTCACCAGCAGGAGACCGAAAAGCAGCGGCACCGCGCGGTTGATCTTGTAATCGGCGCTCAGCTTCGATGCGTTACTCAGAAACTGCCAGATGTCGCGCGGCTGAACCGTGTAGAAGAAGAAAGGCCGGTTGTCGCCGACGGCGGAAATATCGAACTCGTAGTTCCGCTCGAACGCGGCGCGATCCGTTCCGCGCAGCAGTTCGGTGAAGGGATTGGGCGGGTTCTCATCCGGCAGGTAGACCACCCGGAATTTGCCGTTCGCAATCACCGAGCGGAAGCGGGCGATGCGTTCGGCCGGGATGGGTTTGCGCGCGATCAGAACCGTGTCCTGCGCTCCCCATCGCTCCAGATCCTGGTCGGTGCCCTCGCGAACAACCATGACGTGCCGCCAGGCCTCTTTCTCGCCGAGCCGCGCTAGCGCGTCGATGGCGAGCGTGATCAGCCGCAGCGATTCCCTCGGCGGCTTCACTCCCCAACGGGTGAAGACGAGTATGCCGTCATCCGTGAGGTGGCTGAGGTAATCGTAAAAAGCATCCGTCGTGTAAAGGTTGTTTTCGGACAGAGCGAAAGCGCCGGCGGCCGTGGAAGCCCATGTGTCCACCAGGGTCGCCTGGATGACCTGGTACTTTTCCTGCGTGCGCCGCACGAAGCTCCGGCCGTCTTCAACCACGATGCGAACGTCGGGCCGGTTGTAGAGGTGCAGGCTGTACTCCGGGAATCGCTCGCGCATGACGGTCGTTGCGATGATCGGGTTGATTTCAACACCGGTCACATCGCGGCTGCCCGACGCGAGCGCGCGCGCCACGTCCCAGCCGCCGCCTGCGCCGATGATCAGCGTTTTGGCGCCGGGGTGAAAGGCGTACGGCAACCCCGGGCCCTGATACAGGAGGGCCTGACGGTCGCTCGCGGAGAGATTGCCGAGATCGAAGGCGGGGATTCCCGTGGAGGCGTCGGCATCGATAAACATCATTGCCGAGCCGCGGTCGCCCGTCACGCCGATGCGCGAGAAGCTGTTCCACTTGACGAAGTGTTCGTCTTTCAGTTCCTTGCCCTTGGCATACTTTACATCGAGCACAGGCCGCCAGATGTTGAACGCCAGCACCGCAGTCATAAGCGCGGCAAAACCGATCGCCGCGTTCCGCCACTTCAGCGACCCTGAAATCCCGAACCAGATCACTCCGGATACTATGTACAGGAAGCCGGCGGCAAGCACCGTGTTGGGTCCGCCGAGGGAGTTGAGGAGCGGGATCAGCACCAGGCAGCCCACTGCGGCTCCGAGTAAGTCGGCGAAGTAGACCCGGTTCACCCGCTCGATGGTGTCGGCGATCACCAGCGAGATGACGGCACCCGCGGCGAAAAACGGCAGCGCGCTCGTGAAATACACAACGGCGATCGTCCAGTAGCCCGGCTCGCCCTGCCGAGTGAGGACGAACACAAGCCCGATCAGCACCAGGGCGGCATTCAAAATGGCGATTGCGCCGAGTTTTGAGTAGAAGTTTCGCCGCCAGCCTGCGACGACATACGAAAACACGCCGCCCGCGCCAAGCCCGAACAGCGCGATGGAAATCGCCAGAAACGCGAAATGGTAATAGAAGACGACAGAAAAAATACGAGTCAGCGACAGCTCAAGCAGCAGGGTGGCCAGAGTCGTCAATCCGACGCCAAGGTATATCCGGGGCCAATTCCGCGATGCATCTTTCATCTGGGTCTGATTGCGGGACAAGCTACTATGTTAAGCTACCCCCTCCGGTTATGTCCGAGGACTTCACGCCCGACTTTGTACGCCGCGAACGCATCACGGACGCACTGCTTGAATTCGACCGGCGGATCCGGGAGCGCGTGCTGCCCGTAAACGACTCGGAATGCTGGGATGTGGTGCTCAACAGACCTCCGGCTCCTTATGGCGAATCGCCCCACAACGCATCTGATCCTTTACCGCTGCGTTATGAGACGCGTGAGGAGGTCAGCCTGTTACGGATCATTGACGGGATGGCGCCGAACCGCGCCTGCCTCGAATGCGATCTTTTTGGGCGAAGCCATTGCGGCGGGGGGCTGATTTTTGTGTACTACGCCCTGCGGGACGCGGGCGTCCTGGCGCCGCTGGAGTGGTTGGCCGTGGAGATCGAGCCGGGGCTCTTTCTGCCCGATTGGGAATCGATGGCCGAGAATAGTTGGCGCATTTCGCGCAAATTGCGCGACTACTTCGAGGCTCACCTGAATCACGTAAGCGCCGATCCGAAATCCTGAGGGCGTTCTTTACCGCTCCGTTGAAAATCGGTCGAGACCGCGCGGCTGCTTCCGATCGCGAGTGGGGCAGCCCCTCGGGCTGCGCCGGCCTCTCAGGCCGGCCACACAGGCGGGCTGGGAGCCCGCCGCAGGGCGAGGCCCTGCCCCACTGGGC
>JAEZIJ010000158.1 GCA_023436715.1 Acidobacteriota bacterium | reverse complement strand
CGATCATCGTTCCGAACTACAGCCGTAGAACTGATCGGCTTCCGCTCGGAATGCTGATCGGCATCACTTCGGAATCGTGATCGACATCAGTTCGGAACGCTGATCGGCATAGCCCGGAATACGCACCCAACGCAGCCAACCAACGCTCGAGTTGCTCCTGCTGGTCCTGGGACAAGACGAGTGGCTGGGTGACGCGCGGCATAACTGATTATGCCCCCGGTATCCCAAATGTCCAGCTAGTTGCTGGACACTACACTAGATTCCTTTGACTGAGCGCCCGGGGGACTGCCAGATCTACTGTTGTCTCGAGGATCTGAGCTAGTATGGCTTGAAGCTGTGACGGCCAACCCAACTGCGGGTAAGTCCCGATATCGAGCGCGGGCTGGACAAACTGGGCAGTGATGAGGCGGGCCTCATGTTCCAAAGTCTCGCAATCGTCCTGGCAAAGCTTCGGTAGCCCGAACTCATCGCCCAGCGAACGCCACAGTGATCGCGGGCTCGACGCGTAGCCTTCCAACCGCTCCATAGAGTTGCCGTGACCCACTGTGTCCCGACGCCATGCGAGAAGCGGCACTTGAAGTCCCGAGATTTCTGGAGAGCTGCCAGATAGTCAGGGGCCCCGATCTTCGTCTGTCTGCCCATCTCTTGAGTTGTTCGACCAAGGTCACCCTGTCGCGGGTCGGCCGCCATCACTCGCGGCGTGGGGAGCGAATGTCAGTGTCACTGTTGTGCCTCGTCCAACCTCGCTTATCAATGCCGCCCTCCCGCCGTGCAAATGAACAATGCTCTGCACGATGGCCAGCCCTAGACCAGCTCCACCTCTGTTTCGCGAACGGGCCGGATCAGATCGATAAAACCGATCGAAGATCCTTGGCAGGTCTGCCGCGGGGATGCCAGCGCCCGTGTCGTTCACCAGCACCTCCAAATTCCCTTCTTTATCGCACGCTTCGATGCGGACTTCCCCGTCACGCGGTGTATGCACGATCGCATTTTGCACGAGGTTCCCGAGGGCGCGTTGAAAGAGCGTTCGATCGAGCGAGAAGGTCAATCCGCTAGGCGACTGAACGCCCAGCCGCAGACCTTGCTCGGCGGCCGCAGGTTCGTAAAACTCGCATACCAGTCCGAGTTCGCGGCCAACATCCAAGTCCTCCCGGTGAATCTGCATGGCCGGTTGTTCCGCCCGCGCCAGAAACAACAGACTGTCGATCAAACGTGTGAGTTGTTCGCATTCCTCGGACAGCGAACCGAGCAAGTCGGCATACTCGTCTGGGGTTCGGCGCTTCGACAGGGCGAGATCTATTTCGCCCCTGAGATTATTCACTGGCGTCCGCAGTTCATGTGCGATGTCCGATGAGAACTGCGAAAGCCGCACGAAGGAATCGCCCAAGCGATCGAGCATCTCATTGAACGTCGTGGCAAGTTCGTGGACTTCGGAAGGCATGTCTTCGACGGCGACGCGGGATGTAAGATTGGTGGATCGTGTTTGCCTCACGGTCTTCGAAATTTCGGTCAAGGGACGGAGTCCGCGAACGGCGATACGACGGCCGATCCAGATCGCCGCCATCAAACCCGCTATGAGCACAATCCAAAGTTGGCGTCGATATCCCGCAAGCAAATCCTCTTCAAACGTAAGCTCGATCGCTACTTGAAGAGTGTACGGACGCGCGTCGCCCGGCCTGGCGGCATTCGCTGCCATCAGCCGGTACGTTTTGCCCGAGCGGGTTTCGACGTCCTTCGTCCGGGCGTCTTCGGAACGGAGATCACTCGGCTCGGGAAACACACCGGGCGGCAGGTCCACGGACATCCCGCTCGTCTGAACCACAATGGTTCCATCCGGCGCGAGCACGCGTGATAGTAGGCGAATCGATGGATGGGCGACGGACTCTCCTTCCACCTCCCATCGAACCGTGGCCTCTTCCCCAGGCCGCTCCCTGAGGAGCGTTTCTAGCGTCCGGGTCTTCTCAGTGAGGTAATCCGTGTTCTCGCGGTCAAAGCTCCGCGCCAATACGAAATAGAGAAATCCGGTTCCAATGGCCAGCAGGAGAAAAGCCGAACCGGCATACCACGCCGAGAGTTGCCACGCAATGCTCCTCTTCGGTCCGCTCGCCATAGTCACTCTTCCAGCTTGAGTGAGTAACCCACGCCGCGAACCGTCCGGATCAACTTCTGTGGGAAGGGATCGTCCACCTTGGATCGAAGCCGCCTGACATGCACGTCCACTACGTTGGTATCGCAATCGAAATTAATATCCCAAACCTGCTCGGCAATCACAGTCCGTGACAGGACATTCCCCGCGTTTCTGGCCAGAAGCGAAAGCAGGAGGAATTCCTTCGGCGTCAGATCCAGCCGATGGCCGGCGCGCACGGCGCGCTGCTTGGCAAGGTCCAATTCAAGATCGGCAACCCGGATACAATTGGGCGCCCGCTGCGGCACCCGCCGAAGAACGGTATGAATCCGGGCCAGGAGTTCTGAAAAGGCGAATGGTTTCGTCAGGTAGTCATCGGCCCCGGCCCTCAGGCCCTTGACTCGGTCGTCGACAGCGTCGCGGGCGGTCAGGCAGACTACCGGGGTGTGATTTCCAGTTGACCTCAGATGCGCGAGAACCGACCATCCGTCCCGGCGCGGCAGCATGATATCGAGAACGATCAAATCGTACGTGCCAGCTTCGGTAAACGCAATTGCCTGGTCACCATCGTGCGCCACGTCGACAACGAACCCGTTCTCGCTCAGGCCCTTCTTCAGATAGGCCGCCGTCTTCGGTTCATCCTCCACAATCAGTAGTCGCACGGCTCTCTTCTAATAGTTTGCGCCACATCGCGGTTGAACCCCCGCAGATGACGAAATCGTAATCTTCGCGTCATGTCCGTGTCCAGGTAAGTCTGCAACACTCGCATGGGAAATGTGCGCTCGAAAAGTTTCAATTGTTGCACTCGTGGCGATGGCGCTCACCGGCTGTGTAAAGTACCGGCCTCGAACGCTGAATCCGCCTGCGCTGGAAACACAGTATCGCGCGCGCTCACTGAAAAATCCCGCCCTGGTTGAGTTCCTCCGGCAAAATGGTCACGCAGTAACTCTATGGCCCCCCTCTCTTGATCTTCGCACTTTGGCATTGGTCGCCTATTTCTACAACCCTGATTTCGCCGCGGCGCGAGCGCGGCTTAGCGCGGCCGAAGCGGGCGTCGCAGTCGCGGGACTGAGGCCGGCCTCATCGGTCGCCGTGGAGGGAGGATATAACCCCAATCCGGAATCGAGCGTGCTTTACGGCGTATTTCCTTCTTTCACGATCGAAACCGCCGGCAAGCGCGGTCTGCGTATTCTTCAGGCACAGAAGCTGGCCGAAAGTGCGCGAGCTGGCTTCGCCGAGTCGGGCTGGCTGTTGCGCAGCCGGGTACGAACATCCCTTTTCAACTGCCTGATCGCCGAGCGCCGGCTGGAGTTTCTTGAAACGGAAGTGAGCATCCGAGCCGAGATTGTGGGCATTTTCGATAAGCGTGTGTCCGTTGGAGAGGCACCTCGTCCGGAACTCGATATTTACCGGGTGGACCTCCTCAATGCGCGAGCCGCCCTTGAAACCGCACGGGGCGATGTCGTACAGGCGCGAATGGCGCTGGCGAGCGCCGTCGGCCTGCCGGGTGAGGCTCTGGAGGATGTCTCGTTCCAAGCGCCCGATCTCGATGCGCCAATCGCTCCAGCGGCGTTGCCCATTCGGTCCGTCCAAAAGGCGGGGGTGCTGCATCGCGCCGACATTCGCCGCGCGCTCGCTGACTACGGCGCGGCGGATGCGGTCCTTCGGTTGGAAATCGCCAGGCAGTATCCCGACATTCAGTTGACCCCAAGCTACAGCTTCGAGGAAGGCTTCGCAAGGTACGTGCTCAGTGTGGCGGTACAGCCTTTCCCCGCGATTCGGCGGCGCAGTAAGGCTCTGATTACCCACGCCGAGGCAGAGCGAGAACGGGCCGCGACGCAATTTGAGGCGTTGCAAGCACAGGCCATCGGAGAAATGGACCGGGCTCTTGAGCAGTACAGAACGGCGTACCTTGCGTGGCAAACTGCCGGAGACCGTCTCATCGAGATTCAAACGCAGCGCGAGACGGCGGCACGCCGCGCGCTCGAGGCGGGTGAAGGCGACCGCCTCGGGCTGGCCGTCGTCCGCCTCGAGTCCATAACCGCTGCTCGGGCGCAACTCGATGCCCTCGCGCGACTCTCAACGGCGCTCGCCGCTGCGGAGGATTCGATGCAGCAGCCGCTTGAAGCGGCCTTGGAGATCGGCAGCGCTACCACCGCACAGCAGGCGCCCAGCCAACCGGGGAGACATTGATGATGCGACACTTCTTCGCGACACTCCTGCTTATTGCGTTGGCCGCCTCGGTTGGATGCAATCGGGACACCGGGCAGCAGGCCGAGCCGAAAAAACAGGCTGATCCGGCTGTCGTTACGCGCACCCCCGAAGGGGATCCGCTGATCCGAATTGGCCAAGCGGCCCAGTCCCGTGTTGGACTCGAAACTTCCGCCATCTCGCCCGCATCCCTGCAACCCCAGATCATTGCCTATGGCCATCTCGAAGAAGATCCGTCGCAAAGCTTCGTGGTCCGGTCGCCTGTGGCAGGCACGCTCCGACTCGCGAAGGACCGTTCCTGGCCTTCGGTTGGCGAAGTAGTCGATGCCGGACAGACCCTGGGCTCAATCGAACCGCGAATTGCTCCAACGGAACGGATTGGCCTGACGACGCAATTGGCCAGTGCTCGTTCTGAAGCCGACTCTGCGGCGGCTGCCGAGGAAGCCGCGCGAGCCGCGTTCGAGCGCGCCCGCATCCTTAATGCTGACAACAAGAATGTGTCGGATCGTGTTCTTGACGAGGCAAGGTCCCGGCTCGAATCGGAACGCGCGCGCCTCAACTCCGCGCGGACTACTGTGCGAACCCTGGAGAACCCCCTTCGATCGTCGGGCCCAGCGGCATCCCCGTTGACTGTCGATGTTGGCGGAACCGTCGTTGAAACTATGGCCCGGCCTGGTGAATCGGTGGAAGCCGGCCTGCCGCTCTTGAGGGTCTCGCGGCTCGACAGACTCGTAGCACGAATCGATCTCCCCGTCGGACAAAGCTTGCCCGCGAACACAAAGGTGGCACGAATCGTTGCCGCCGGTCATGAAAACGCCATTCTGCAGGCGGACCGAATCGCCCCCACTCCCGTTGTCGATCCGAGGTCTCCGGGCGAATCCTTCCTGTTCCGGTTGCGGCAAGGGCAGTTCGGACTTCGACCCGGGTTGGCCGTGACGGCTTATCTGCCCTTGCCCGGTGCGAGCACGCAGGGGTTCAGAGTTCCGGCCTCCGCCCTGGTGCGGCTATCGGGCAAGGCGTATGTCTACGTCCAAGCTGCGGTCGATCAATTCGTGCGAAGAGAAGTGACGGTTGAAAGCCCTGTTGACTCTGGATACTTTGTGACCGGGAGGTTGGCCCCTGGCAATCGCATTGTCGTCACCGGCGCTCAGACGCTGCTCTCCGAAGAATTCAAGCCCGAAAGCGCACAGGAGGAGTAAGCAAGATGCTCTCGAAGCTGGTTGCCGTCTCCATCCGATTTCGCGGCGCTGTACTTGCGATTGCCTGCCTGGTTATCGGCTACGGCATCTACTCCGCCTGGCATGCGCGATTCGACGTTTACCCGGAGTTCGCGCCACCGCAGGTCGTGATTCAAACTGAGGCGCCCGGCCTATCACCGGAGAGCGTCGAGCAGCTTGTTACCCGGGTGGTTGAAAATGCGCTGAACGGCGCTCCTCATGTAGAGGCAATCCGGTCTCAGTCCATCCAGGGATTGTCCGTTGTTACGGTCGTGTTCGAGGGCACCACGGAAGTCTACAAGGCGCGGCAGATCGCAAATGAGCGATTGGCTGAAGCAGCGACCCAACTCCCGCAAGGCGTCTCCCCCCTGCCATGGCCCCGCTCACTGGTACGACCGGATTGGTGCTGGTGCTTGGCATCACCTCGGACAAACACTCCGAGGCGGAACTGCGGACCTTCGCCGAATGGACGATGAAGCCACGCCTGCTTGGAGTTCCCGGCGTTGCCCGCGTGTCGCTCTACGGCGGCGGGGTCCGGCAGTTACAGATTCAGATCATTCCGGAACGCTTGGCCGCCTACAATCTATCGATTAACGACGTCACGGCGGCCGCTCGGGCAACCACGGGCGTTCGAGGGGCCGGCTTTGTCGAAACTCCGGCGCAACGCGTCGTCATCGAGACGCAGGGGCAATCGCTAACTGCGGCGCAATTGAGTAATGTGGTGCTTCAGTCCACCGGTGGTCGAAGCATCCGGCTGGGCGATGTCGCCACCGTTCAAGATGGGATCGAACCGAAGATCGGAGATGCGACCGTCATGGGCCACTCAGGCGTCCTTCTGTTGGTCAGCTCCCAATTCGGCTCGAATACCCTGGAAGTCACCCGCAACCTCGATAAGGCCCTGAACGATCTCAAACCGGCAATCGCGGCGGCCGGCATCAAGTTGTACCCGGATCTGTTCAGGCCGGCGAATTTCGTAGTCAGTTCACTGCGCAGCATGGGGCACGCACTACTCATTGGTGCCCTGCTGGTTGCCATCGTTCTTCTGCTCTTTCTGTTCAATCTCCGGGTTGCGCTGATCTCGCTTACCGCGATCCCACTATCGCTGCTGGTCGCGATTATTGTGCTAACGCGACTCGGCGTTAGCCTGAACACGCTGACGCTCGGTGGTTTTGCGATCGCAATTGGCGAAGTTGTCGACGACGCGATTATCGATGCCGAAAATATCTTCCGGCGCTTGCGCCAGGCCGGCGCCGGGCTAACAGCAAAACAAATCTTCACGATCGTTCACGACGCGTCGGTGGAGGTCCGCAGCGCAGTCGTATACGCGACGTTTATCGTCGGGCTGGTCTTCCTGCCCGTGCTCACCATGTCCGGTGTTCAGGGGCGGCTCTTTGCCCCGCTGGCTTGGGCTTACATCCTCGCGATCGTGGCGTCTTTGCTGGTCGCGCTGACTGTTACGCCGGCGATGTCGTACTTTCTGCTTCCACGCGCGGTCGGTTCAGGCTCCGAACCTCGAATGATTCACGTACTCAAAGCAGGCTACGCGCGCCTACTGCTAGAAATCAGCCGCGCGCCACGCCTGATTGAGGCCAGTGCGCTGATCCTCGTCATAGGCGCTGCGGTGGCGTTTCCGTTCTTGGGCGGGGAGTTCCTACCCCCATTGCGCGAGGGGCACTTCATTGTGCACATGGTCGCAGTGCCCGGCACCTCTTTGGATGAGTCCCTCCGCCTGGGGAAGCTGGTCACGGCAGAACTGCTCAGAGATCCCAACGTCAGCAGCGTCTCGCAACAAGTCGGGCGTGCGGAAAGCGGCGACGACACATGGGGAGTGCATTACAGCGAAATCCACGTTGGTTTGAAGTCGCTCGAAGGTGAGGCGTCCGAAACGGCGGAGGACCGTCTCCGGGAGCGGCTTGAGAGGTTCCCCGGAGTATCGATGAGCCCTAAGACGTTCCTGACGGAGCGGATGGAGGAAGTCCTCTCCGGCACGAGGGCACAAGTCGTCGTTCAAGTTTTCGGGGACGATCTGGACATCCTCGATGAGAAGGCCCGCGAAGTCCTGGGTGTATTGTCGAGCGTGCGCGGCTCAGCGGACCTCCAGATTGAATCGCCTCCGGGGACGCCGGGAGTTGTTGTGAATCTCCGGCCGGAGCGACTCGTTCAGTTCGGCTTGCAACCGATGACGGTACTCGATGGCATTGAATCGGCATATCAAGGCACAACTGTGGGCCAGGTGTTCGAGGCCAATCGCGTTTTCAACGTCGCGGTAATCCTCAATCCTCGGCTACGCGCGAGTCCGGATAACGTCGGATCACTCCTGTTGAGCAATTCCGATGGCGCTCGCATTCGGCTGGCGGATGTGGCTGACGTGGATCAAAGGACGACTCGGTACAGCATTGCGCATGAGGGGACGCGGAGGCGTCAGGCTGTGTACTGCAACGTCCGCGGCCGGGACCTGGCATCGTTCGTCGATGACGCCGAGCGAGCGGTCCGGTCGAAAGTAAACTTCCCCGCCGGCACATACTCGGTATTCGGCGGCGTTTCCGAAGCGCGCAAGGAAGCACAACGCGAAATCCTCATTTATTCGCTCGTGGCCGGAGTTGGAATCGTACTTCTGATCGCGATCGTCTTTCGCAACCTCCGGAATACCCTGCTCGTGCTGGTAAATCTCCCGTTTGCGCTGGTCGGTGGCATCGTTGCTGCGGCTCTGACCGGCGGGAATCTATCGATCGGGTCCCTGGTTGGCTTCGTGACTCTCTTTGGCATCACGACCCGGAATTCGATCATGATGGTTTCCCACTTTGACCATCTCGTAAAGTACGAAGGTGAGACTTGGGGCCTCAATGCGGCCATACGCGGCGCATCCGAACGCCTGACGCCGGTACTCATGACAGCGATGGTGACTGCACTCGGGCTGCTGCCATTAGCACTTGGAAGCGGCCAGGCGGGCAAGGAGATCGAGGGTCCGATGGCCGTCGTGATCCTCGGAGGGCTGGTCACGTCAACGGTGCTCAACTTGCTGGTACTCCCGACTTTGGCGGTGCGATACGGCAGGTTCGAGCGAACGAGTGAGGTATGACGGGCATCTGCCAACCGGCCGGCGCGCCGATGCGCGACTGCGCGAACCCCACCCCTGCAGCGGCTTGCATCGGGGGATGGACGAAGAACTCGACACCGTGATCGGTCCACATCCGCCACTTCCATTTCCGCAGGCGCCGAGATCCGGTTTCTCTGTGCAGAAGCTCCCGTCAAGGTAGATTTCCTGATACCCGCCACCCAGAAGGCTCCCACCGCAGCACGAAGCCCTTTCAGTAGCAGCGGCGTTCGAGACTCGCGAATTTTCACCGGCCGTTTTGCCGGATCTTCTTGACGATGCGAACTGACCGCTTCAGGCCCATAGGTCGCCTCCCCCGGGCAGCCGGAAGCCCCCGGATTCAGCCAACGCTTGGTGTCCACTTTTCCGGAAAAGTGGACACCAAGAGCCTAGGGCAGTTCGTAAGCTATTGCAAAAATGGGAAGAAGGGTCGGGGTGGCTGGGAGGCGATCCGGTCTGCGCCTTCCATCTGGTACTCTCGCCGAATTCTTGAGACACTGGGATGAACTTAAACTGCCGAGTTAACGATACTGCGCATAAACGGACCAGATGGGCCCGCTCGTGTTTCCTTCGCCGCATCGCTGGTAAGTTGGTGCCTATCGCGCACCTGCCACGGAAGCAGGCGAGCTGCAAACCGCCGATGTGCCCAGATCAAGTGGCGTCGGCATCGTCCTTGCCAGCACACCGTAAGCACACATTACTCCCAGCAAAAGAGGGGATGGTTTCGAGGTGTGCGCACCTGGCGACTGACCGCCAGTCAGTCAACATCGGATCTGCATCGTTGACGTCTAGCTTGGGAAAACACTCCAGACTAATGAAACCAATCACATAGCGCGAAACGGCGGTTCATCACGTTCCACAGAGAATGACCGAGTTTTGTACAACACCAGCGCCACCCCACCTCCTTGCAGCCAGGGCACGCTGGAGAACCAGCCAGCGCGGGGAGGGGTTCCCGATTTGGCTCAAGCGACGCCCCCGAGCTTTTGCTCAATCAGTCGCGCGAACTCCGTGGGCGTTCGTCCCGCAAGTGAAATATAGACGATAGTCGGTGGGATGCCAGGTATCTCGGTCGCGTCGAATCGGGCCGGCAGGACGTATTCCCTTCGCTCCTGCAGCGCACGCGCCAACGCGAATTGCCGCTCCTGCTTCGTCCAGACCTTGCGCAGGTAGTGCTCGGAAATAAACATGACGCAGTATCGACCGCTCTTTCGGTACACCATATCGAAATGTTCGACGAGGTCCTTTCCCCAGAGTGCCGCCTCTTCATAAGAGTCGTAAAAGACTCTCACGCTGTGTGAGCGCAGAGCGTCCGCGACCTGCTCGACGTACCCGCGGTCCTCGCCGGCGAAGGAAAAAACGATGTCATACGTTGGTTGCAGCCGTTCCAGCAACGCCGTCGGAACCCCGCCATCTTTGATGGCCCAATGGGTACGACTGCACTCCCAGTCGGAAAGACCGAGGCGCTGCGCAAACTCCTTGATGACGGCGCGAGGAAAAACCCCCTCTTCACTGAAACGAAATTGGAACTCTCGATTCGCAAGCCTGATATCGCGCAGCACGCCGTACCGTACTCGGTCAGCGGCGAGACCTTCTGTTCCGCGCTCGTACAGGAGCAACGCGGGGATTTCCTCCAACGCTTTGAGCGACTCCGGGTTATCCGCTGCAACGTGCTGACTCTCGGTACCGCTGTACTCCTTGAAGCGGCCGACATCCATGCGCATCAGCTGGTCGGTCTCCCAAGCCGTGACATCCCACGCGATAAGAACGTTGAACATTGGCACGCTCGTAAACGTCTTGCGAAGCAAACCGCAAACTGCAATATGGAAGCTCCAAAACCGCCGCACTGATGGCGATACGGGACTTCGATTCCACAGCATAACAACCTGAACGGCGGCGCCGGGATGCCCTCCATCACAGGGTCGGGCGAGAGAACCGCAAGCCCACGCTTGCCTCAATATCCTCCGAGCGACACGGCCCACGTCATCCCTGCCCGGCCGAGTTGAGAACACGGCATCATGACTACATGCTCGACGAGTTCCACTGACGCTCGCGAATGCTGGCTGCGCCTCGGTGCCCACAGCCACTTGGCGCACAACCGACCGGCATTCCGTTCGTGAAACTCGCTTTGTCAACCCGGTCTGGCCCACTTTGATCGTCTGATTTGGCCCACCCTATCTTATTGATCTTTCGTTGAACCGCTCTTTTTCATGTTGCTCTGGCCCCGGACGGAGCGGAGCCCTGCGACGC
>JAEZIJ010000153.1 GCA_023436715.1 Acidobacteriota bacterium | reverse complement strand
TACGGCAGCGGAGCGCCACCTGCTGTGGCGTGCCCAACGCAGCCAACCAACGCTCGAGTTGCTCCTGCTGGTCCTGGGACAAGACGAGTGGCTGGGTGACGCGCGGCATAACTGATTATGCCCCCGGCCGGTATCCCCAAATGTCCAGCTATTTGCTGGACACTACACTAGCGGGTCAGGTGCACGGCGACGATCTCAGATCGGATCGGAACCCCAGCAGTGATCACCGTGCGAATCACCGCCTCGAAGGAGGGTACGGGCTGTTTATGCGAAACCTTAAGCCGCTTGAGCAACTCGCGGACGGTCTGCTCCCGCGTCACGAACTCAGCGGCCGCCTGGGTGCCGTACTCCGTGATGCCCGCGAGCACGAGCGCCTGCCGGCTCCGGTTGGCCGAAGGCCCCAGTGCGATGAGCGCATAGTCGAACCGGTATGGCCGCACCTCCGGACCCCGATATAACGGCTGCTCCCCTGGCTTCGGCCGCAGGTTTGCGATCACGCCGGCCGGGCCGTGCTCGCCCGGGCTCCTGAACTCGAAGTCGCGAAAGAACGGCACCTCCCTAAGAGGGGTGGCCGCGAGCGGGCCGCCCACGAAGATGAGATTGCTGTCTCTGTCCTCGTCCCACGTGAGGAGCGTGCCCCGCTTGACCCGCGCAGACTTCCCGAATTGCGCCAGCAGGCGGGTGACCTCGAAGACGCCCATGACCTCACCCACGGTGGTGTACGTGTCAATGATCGGATCGCCTGCTGCCGAAGTCTTCGATTCCCGCAATTCGGTCTGGAGCGATCCGGCCAGCGTGAAGTTCGAGAACACAATCAGCGGCGGCTCGTCTGCGGCAACAAAGGGTTTCCAGAATGCGCCGACGGCTTCGGAGGAGGGGCGGTTTCGGCTCTCTTGAAGGGTCAGCGTCGCTGCGGCGCCAAGGGCGGCGAGGGTCAAAACGACGATCAGGAGCATCCGCCAAGGGACGTGACGCCCGGAGGCGGGGGCTGCCTCGACCGTAGCGGGAATTGCCGCCTCCCGGCTCTCCAGGGCGACGTCTGGCGTCTCCTTGTGGGAGAACGCGAGCGCGTAACTCCCCTTCGGGATAGTAATAAAGACCGGATCGTCCGCCCCCGGCCCCAGGTAATATTCGGCCAGCTTCAACCGCAGCCGCCCCGTGTGCACGCGCACGATCGAATCCGTCTGAGGGTTGAAGTCCTCTGCGCGCCCGAACACCGCCGCGGCGATCTCGCGCACCTTCACCGGCTCGGAGGACTGCTCGATGGCGCGCTTCCCGAGATACGCGAGTAGCTGCCGGAGCGCCTCCGACCCTTGAAAGGCGGCACTCCGGAGGATGCGGTCCACCTGCCCGGAAACCTCTGCCCTCCAGACTTCCGCGCCTGAGTCGCTCTCGAGGTTCAACAACGTTCACCCCCCTCACTCCGTCGACCTCAGCAAACTGACTCGAAATAAGGCGTGCTGCGGATGCCGCGGCGTCCCTGCGCGCCCGCTAGCCAGCCTCCAGAACCGCCATGTACAGGGTCTTGTCGAACCCAACATCATATCGCAGAGGAAGAAGGGAGGCTCAGCACGCCGAATTCGCTGCCGGAACTGGAAGCTCAACGCTCCGCTGCCTTCAACCGAAAAGACTTAGTCCAGCGCCTCGACGCGCACCTTCGCCGATCCCGCGCTGGCGAAATTGAGCTTCTCGGCGACGCGTCGGGTGACCCGAATCACATACCCACGGCGGTGCAATCCCCGATCATTGATCCGGACCACCACGGTGTGGCCGTTCCCGAGGTTCGTCACGCGAACCCGCGACCCCAAGCGGTAGGTCCGGTGTGCCGCGGCGAGGCTCCGATTGTCGAACAGTTCGCCGCTCGCTGTGCGCGCGCCGCGCCTTCCGGCCGAGACGTAGTCGGCCATGCCTACCTCGGCCCTGGACGTGACAGGCGCGGGCACGCTCGCTGGCGCAGCCTCCGGTTCCGCGGCAGGTGCACGCACCGGCGCGGGTGTGTCCTTGGTGATCGTTGGTTCCCGCTGTACCGGGCGGCCATACGTGACGAACAGCGCGGCTAGAACAAGGGCGACCAGAGCAATAAGCGCTGCTCCGAGGACCCAGTGCTTCCGTCCGGCGGAGGACCGCGAGCGAATCGCGGTCGGCGCTTGCCAGCGATCGTCAGGTACGCGCGCCTCGGGAGCGACCGGCACCGAGGCATGCTCGGGGATCGGTGGTGGCCCAGCGAGTTCGATCGGCTCCTTTGGCAGCCCGAGTATAGTCCTCAGGCCAGCCAAGTCCACCCTGGTCTCCGGCGAAGGCTCCAGGCAACCTCTCACGAGTGCGTCAAAGGGAGGGGGCGGCAACGCACCCTCATCGGGTCGACCGGTCAGGGCTTCGAGTACCAGCGATCCGAGATCCCAGATGTCCCACGCCGGCAGGACCAGTCCGGAGTAGGCTTCGGGCGGCGTGTATCGCGAGCCATTCAGAAACGAATCAATCTGCAGGTCCGGCGTCCCCGCGCGGTGCAACCGCCCGTAGTCGGCCAGTTTCCACCTGTCCCCGACTCTTACGATCGTCTGCGGCTCCGCTCCGCGATGCACGAGGCCGCGTTCATGCAGGAACTCCAGCGCGTTGAGCACGTCTTTGAGGACCTTCAGAAGCGCGCCTTCGTTCAGGGGACAGGCAGCAGCGAGCGTCTCGTCGGGTGTTTCACTCGCCAGATAGAGCAACTCCTCACCGGAAGGAAGCCTCCATGATCCCGCTACAATCTCCAGCAGGTTCGGATGCTGGAGTTGCGTCACTCGGGATAGCTGCTCGCGCGACTGCGTGAGTTCCTCGCCTGCTGCGGCTAGCAGTGTGAGCGTGAGCGGGCGGGCGCCCGCCTCGAGGTTCGAATCGGCTATGAACTCGGCTTGATTCCGGCCCGCGTGCGTCAGTGTGCGCAGGCTGAATCGGCCGTCGACGACGGCGCCAGCGAAGTTTTCCCAGATCACAAGACAATTCTATCGGAACCGCTCAGATGGTCGCCATGTCCTTGCGTCGCAACGGCCCCGGCGCGTTCGACGACGGCTCGCGCGCGAACAGCCCAACCGCCCCCGGACCACCCAAAATAGGCGCAATTCGCCGCCGTTCGCCCCGGTGCTCCCTCTGGGTGCTGGTCCGCGCAAAACGCAGTTATGCCTTCTGTTTCAGTAAGTTACTGGCTATGTCGGGCCTGCCCCCGCGGTTGGACTCCACGCGGACTCCAGAATTCCAGGCGCGCGGACTCCACGTGGACTCCGGGTTTGTGGGTGTCACAGGTGTTTGGCATACAGTTTGCTTTCGCGCGCGGTCGCTCCGCGTTTTGAAATTCTCCGTGGCACGAAGTTTTTCCAAATCCCTTACATGCGTGTGTGAATAACGGCAGCGTGCATCGCTTTGTCAACCCGGTCTGGCCCACTTTGATCGTCTGATTTGGCCCACCCTATCTTATTGATCTTTCGTTGAACCGCTCTTTTTCATGTTGCTCTGGCCCCGGACGGAGCGGAGCCCTGCGACGC
>JAEZIJ010000188.1 GCA_023436715.1 Acidobacteriota bacterium | reverse complement strand
CCCCCCCCCCCCCCCCCCCCCCCCGCACGGGAGCGGTCCTGCCCGCGCCAGTTATCATCACCTTTGGTGGGTCGCAGGCTCGGTAACAGCCGTGAAACTGAGCCGCGACCGTAAGGGAGCGGTCTGGCCATTTCACGGGTAGGGCTAGAACTCAAACTGCTCTGCTTGCGAACTGCCGGCGGTTTTGTACCGGGGAGCGTTGGCAGCGGCGGGCGCGGGCAGCGGCTTGCTGACCGGGGTGTATTGAAACCAGTTCGCAATGTAATCGTCGTCCACACGCCGGCGTTTCATGATCTCATGCCGCTTGGCTCGTATGCGCGGCCAGTTCCGGGCGAGGTACCAGAAGGCCTGCAGCGAGCTCTGCTCCCGCAGCAGGCAGCAGGCGACCACAAGTACGTCGCGCGCTGTAATCGATGCCCAGTTGCGCCGGTAAAGATCCCCCGTCATGTTCTTGATCCGCATGAGGTAGCGGTTCTTCACCGAATGCATGTTGATCACGGCCGGCAGGGCGCGCCGGTTGCCGGGCAACACGGTGCGGACGTGGTACCCGCGTGCGTGCGGAGTATACAGGCAGCGCCAGCCCATCAACTGGGCGCGCCATGCCACATCGGCATCTTCCCGGTAAACGAAGAAGTCCGGATCGAAAAACTCTCCCTCGAGAGAGATATCCCCGATCATCTCGCGGCGGTAGAGCGCGGCGGCGGCCGTGGCGCCGAACACGTATTCGAGATTCAGGAAATGGCCGTTGTCTACTTCCTGGCTGCCGCGGTCCAGGTGGCGCAGCATCGGTGTGAAGTAGATGCCGGTGGAGTCTATCAGGGGTTCGTTCGGTAGCCCGAAACTGGCCGTCATCGTCAGCAGCTTGCCGCAGACCGTGCCCACTTTCGGATCGAGATGGCCGGCGTCCACAAGCGCGTCGATGAAGTTGGGCGTGAGGAGCATGTCCGGGTTGATCGTGAGCACCCAATCGCCCCGCGATAGCCGGATGGCCTGATTCTGCGCCGCGGCAAAACCCATGTTCCGGTCGTTGAAGACTATGCGGCAGGAGTCTTCGAACTGCTCCAGCAAGGCCTGTGTGCCGTCGGTCGAGCCGTTGTCGATGACGACGATTTCTTTGTGCGGGTATCCTTGCGCCAGCACCGATTCCAAGCAACGCTTGATAAACCGGCCGCTGTTGTAAGTTACCAGCGTGACGGATACGAAATCAGTATGGGCCATGCAATATGAGCTTGAACAAAAACAGCTACAGGATTCTGTTGAGCCGCAGATTTTCGTGCCGGCCTGACGCTAAGAACCTTACGGCCAGACGAAAGACTTTACTATAGACCGAAACGGGTTCCAGACTTCCCCAGCGAAGAATCCCCCAAGCTGTCCGGAAGCAGGAGCCCAGCATTACCGCCGCGCAAACCACCCAAAAGTCGCGCGGGCAGAGGTGCTTTGCCGCGTACCTTAGCAGATTACCATACCAAAAAGCCTCCTTGACACTGAATGGCAACTGGCCGGCCGAATGCCCGCCCGCGTGCCTGGCAACCGCGGCAGGCACGTACCGAATACGATGCGTCGCAGCGGCAACTCGTTTACAGAAATCAACATCCTCGAACCAAAGAGGTTCGAACCGCTCGTCGAATCCGCCGAGCGCCTGCCAGACATCGCGCCTTACCAGAAGGAACGCTCCGGCCGGCTGCTCGACATCGCATTCCGATTGCGGGTCGAGGTCCGCGCACCGGTATTCCCGGTTGGCCGCGCTTCCCGGGAACAACCGGTTCAACCCGAGCGCCTCCGCAGCGAGCGTTCGGGCGGTGGGAAAGCGGCGGACCATGAAGCCCGCCTGCGGGCGCCCGTGGTCATCGACCAGCATTCCGCCGGCAACAGCGGCGTCGGCCGCGACCAGCGCATCCAGCCCCCGGATTACAACTGCGTCTGGATTGAGCAGCAGCACGTATGGAGTATCGAGAACCCCGATACCCTGGTTCACTGCCGCGGCGAAGCCGCGATTCCACGGATTCGCGATCAAGCTCACCGCCGGCTCGCTAAGCACGCGCCGGCACGTCCCATCCGACGAGGCGTTGTCCACCACAACGACGTCCGCGTCCGCCTGCTCCAGCGATTTGAGGCACTCGCCGATCACGGGCTCCGAATTGTGTGTCACGATCACGACGCCGAGGGTCTTCATGAGAATGAGCTCAGGGCGAAGTAAAGCCGCCAGTAGCGATCGAATCCCGCCGTTCGTTGCAGGCGATAGATTTCGGATTCGCTCTGGTCGATGACCTTCGACAGGCCGCGGGGCCAGCCTCCAGCGCGGGTGATTTCGCGCCGGACCTGCCTGAACAGCCACAATCCCTGCAACTTCCCCAAACAGTAAGCGAGGCCGCGGCCATGGCGGGCCGCAACCGCTCCCCAGAGGACCTGGCCCACTAGAATCTGCCAGCCGTAACGGACGAGATAACGAGCCGGGTAATGCTTGGCCACGAGCAAAACCTGGTTGCGCGCATTCCGGCGGACGGTTTCCCTATGCCACGCGCCGAGCGTGGCGCTGCCAAGATGCCGCGCCACAGCGTCCGGAACGTACATCCCGAAGCAGCCTTGCTTTGCGCAGCGCAGCCCGAAATCCACGTCCTCGAGGTACGAGCCGAAGCGCTCATCGAGCAGGCCCACACGGCGGAACAAGTCCGCGCGGAACAGCGCCGCGGTCATAGGCGCCATACGGATTCGCCGGCGGCGCGACCACACGGGGCCGTCTTCCCGCCCCTGCCCGACGCGCCACGGACACGCGCCGCGGCTGATGGTGTCGTAAGTTCCGTCTATGAAGCCGGGCCGCGCGGGATCGAGGAGTTTTCCCGTAGCGAAGAAAACGCGCGGCTCATCGAGCGCCTTCCGGAGCCGCTCCAGCCAATCCGGCTGCGGATCCACATCGTTATTTACGATGGCGATCATGCTGGTGCGCGCTTCCTGTATTCCGCGGTTTACCGCCGCTGCAAACCCGATGTTTTCTTTTAACGCAATCACCCGCGCACCTTTGTTTTCCGCAACTTCCACCGATCCATCAGTGGAACCGTTATCGACGACCAATATTTCGTGAATCGGACACGTTTGGGCGTGCAACCGGTCCAGTAACGGGCCTATTAAGTCGCAACGATTCCAGTGAGGAATGACAACTGTAATCCCGGACATGACTCCTTCAGACGTGTGAGCCATCGGAGAATTACAAGCGCGGGCGGGTAGCTGCCTCTAATCCTAACACTTCCCCGACTTTCGTGTAAAACGTTTTCTTGCCAGAAAATACAGGTTATAGAAGCCGTCCCGCCAGGGGTTCAGTTTTACCTCTCCGAGACGGGATGAGTACTGGATAGAAATCTCCTGAAATCGTATTTTCCGGTTCTTTAGCGCTTCGATTTTGATTTCTTCGGAAAACGACATGCCGTCGGACTCGATGTTCATTTCTTCCAGGATGCTGCGGCGAAATACCCACATTCCGGACTGTGAATCCCGGACCCAGCGGAAATAGAGCATCGATGTGGCGAGCGAGAGAATCAGATTGCCCATCTTGTGCTTGAAGCTCATGGCGTGGCGGTCGCGTACCGGGAACCGCGACGCGTTCAGGAAGTCCGCTTCCAAGTGCAGGAACGCTTCGAGAAGGTAGGAGATGGCGTCCACCGGATAGCTGTGATCGCCATCAAGGGTCACGATGATATCGCCGCGGGCGTTCGCGAACCCGCGCCGGTAGCTGCGCCCGTAGCCGCGCACCTCCTCGCGGATCACCTGCGCCCCGTAGGCGCGTGCCACTTCCGATGTACGGTCCGTGGAGCCGTTATCGACCACCACCACCTCATCTACAAACTCAGGCATGCGCTTCAGCACCTGCTCGATCCCCTGTTCCTCGTTCAGGCAGGGAATCACGACTGTTATGGTCTGACCCTTGTACATGATTCACGGGCGGCCACCGCATCGCGGATCGCTTTATCATGGTATTTGCCATGAGAGTTGCCGCCGTTCTATTATCCGGCTTTTGGGCCGCAATGTTGAGCGCGGGCGCGGATGTCTCCGCGGTCCGTTCCGTCTACCTGCTGCCGATGGCGGGCCACCTGGACCAATATCTGGCGCACCACATCGCCAGGTCCGGCCTGTTTCAAGTCGTTACCGATCCGAAGAAAGCCGACGCGATTTTCTCGGATCACCTGGGTCCGGCTCTCGAAACGCGGCTGGACGAACTCTTTCCCGCCGAGGTGACGCCGGAAGCCGCGCCTGCGGAACCGGCCGCGAAGCAGCCGGACGAGGCGAAACCGGAGGTGCCGGCAAAGCCCAAGGAAGAACTCGTGCGGGTCTCATCCTTCGGGAAGGGCAAAGGAACCACTTTCCTCCTCGACGGCCGCAACCGGATCGTGCTGTGGTCGTTCTACGAGAGCCCGAAGAGTACGTCGTCCCAGGAACTCGACCGTGTCGCCGGGCACATTGTCGAGCGGCTGAAGCGCGACTTCAGGAAGAAGTAGCCGCCGCGCGGGCCACCGTGTGGCCGCGCTTTTCATCGAGCGCCTGGCGGTAGCTCGCGACGAGCTTCCGCGTTACCATCGCGGAGTCCCAGTTGCTCTCGACTTCCTTGCGGGCGCGAAGCGCCATCTCCGCCGCCGCGGCAGGGTTGTCCAGAATGTCTAGTATCTTACCGGCGAATTGAGAGGGGTCGTCCGCCAGCGCGCAAAACTCTCCGTCCTCCCTGGCCAGCCCTTCGGCGCCGAGGCGCGTGGAGACGACGGGAATGCCGGCGGCGAACGCCTCGAGCAGCTTGACCCTTACCCCCGACCCGCTGAGCACCGGACAGACGAAGACCGCATAGCGCGACAGCGGCTCGCGGATGTCCTCCACAAAGCCGCGAAGCTCGATCGCTTCCGATGGCGGCAATCCGTGCCGTGGCGGCGCTTCCGATCCCACCACAACGAGCCGGGCCGCGGGCCGGCGTTGGAGCACGAGGGGCAGCACCTTCCGGATAAACCAGCCGAGCGCCAGTTGGTTAGGCACGTGGCGGAAACTTCCCATGAACAGGAGGGTCAAAGGCTCCCGGCCTTCGTTCTGGAACCGATAGCGCGAGGTGTCCACGGCGGCGCGCAGGCCGTCCTCGGTGCGGGACGCGAGCCGCGGGAGAAACGAAAGCAGGTAGTCCTTGTTTTCCTGCGTGCATACCTGCACGCGATCCATATGGGGGAGCGTGCGCAACTCGTAGCGAAGGGCGCGCAGGTACTCGATTGTGGCGGACAGTTTCCACGAAATGCCTCGCGGCTCCTTGAGCGCCCGGGCGATCGACTGGAAGTAGATGTCGTGCTCGAACAGCGCGCAGACCATGTGCTCGTAGCTTCCGCCGTACTGCGCCAGCGACGTGTAATCGAGTTGGACGATGTCGATCTTCTTCGTGTACATCTGCCGGTGGATGATCCATTCCAGATCGTCGTTCGCAAACTCGCGTACCGCGTGTGGCAGAATCGAGCCGAACGCAGCGGATTTGCCCTCCCTTCGGACCAGAAACTCCGCTGAAGCGCAGCGCGCGGCCAGCTCCGAGTGCGCCGCAAGTTCGCGAGCGTAGTCGAGGAAGCACACGAGGTGAAGCTCGGTCATGCTCGCAAGCTCGCGCACGGTGTTGTTCATGAACACGCCGCCGCCGTGAGTGGGCGGGCAGATCGGGTAAGGCGAGACGAACAGCACTCGCAGTGGCGCCTCAGGTCCTTCCGGAGTTGCGCGCCGAAGCTCAAAGCGATCGCGGCAATATCCGCCGAGCGGCCGCCGGAACGCTTCCGTATCGTCGACTACCGCGAGCGCCCGCGCGCGCCACCTTGAAGCGAGCGCTTGCGGCGTTTGACGGAATGCCCGCCAGAGGCCGCGCGCGTTCCCGCGCTCCATCGAATCACCGAAGACGGCGCTCACCACCGCATCACCGGCGGCGAAAAGAAAATGCGAGGCCAGCCGGCGCCACTCGTGAATGTTCTTCCAGCAGAAGAGGGCGAAGTTCTTCTTGTATACCGACTGGATGTACTCGTCGCGAAAATGCTTGCCGATGGTTCCGCGATGCTCGTGGTAAACGATGCTGCGCGGCTGATAGAGCACGCGCCATCCGCGCTTCCAGGCGAGGTAACCGATGTCCGTGTCTTCCAGGTAAAAGGGAGCGAGCAGCGGGTCAAACCCGCCGAGCTCGAGAAACTTCCTGCGATCGAAAGCGGTGGACCCGCCGCCGCCGTAGAAGCAGGGAAAAGGATCGGTTACAGCTTCGTCGATCCGGTGGCGAACACGGAGGTGGCCGTCGCGCCACCAACCCTGGCTGAGGCCGGTTTCCTCGCGCCGCCGGGCCGGGTCACTGAAGAAGATCTGACATGCAACGGAGAAGACCGATTCGTCCGTGAAAGCTTCAAGGAGCGGCGCGAGGAAGCCGGGTTCCACGCGCATGTCGCTGTTCAGCAGGACGACGATGTCGTTCCGGGCCGCGCGAAAGCCTGTGTTCGAGCCGCCTCCGAAGCCGAGGTTCGCGGGTAGCGCGAGAACTCGGACCTGCGGGAATTGACGCCGGACAAAATCCGCGCTGCCGTCCGCCGAGCCATTGTCCACGACGATAATTTCGTTCTCCGGGTTGCCCTCGAGCGCACGGATAACCGACGGCAAATATTTCTCCAGCAACTCGCGGCCATTCCAGTTCGGGATGACGACGCTCGCCGCGTGTGCGCGGGGCGCAGTGTCTTCGCGCGTGCGGCGGCGGCCGAACAGGACCCAGAAGAGATCGGCCAGCGCGATGGCGAGAGCGGCCAGCAGGATGAGCAGCGGGCAAAGCAGCAGGAACGGAGAATTGACCAGAAACCGTTTGAGCTTCGGCATCTCAATCGTCCGGCAGCGCCGGGCCGAGGTGTACGGTGCGCCCGAGCCTGACCCAGCGTGAGGCCCTGACCATGCTTAGTTGCTGCTGCAATTGCTTCAACTCGGCGTCGAGGCGCATCGCCCATGCCGAGCGCTCTTGTACAGTGGCTTCGGCGGCATCGAGGAGGCGCACGCATTCCACGAGTTCCCTGCCCTTCGCGTCGAGCTGTTCCTGAAGCTGAGCGGCCCACGCATTGCTGCGCTCGAGTTCGGCCGTCATCCGCCTGTCGATCTGTTGCGCCCAGGCGTTGCTGCGCTCGAGTTCGGCTGTCTGCGCCCGGAACATCTCCGTAAGGCTGGTTCTCTCGGCGAGGAGTTCGTGGACCTGGTCTTCGAGGCGTTCGATGTGAATTTCCCGTTCCCGCAGGATGTTCGCCGTGCTGGGAAGGTAAAAGAACGCGGGTGAGGGAGGAAGCGGCTCGGCAGAGCAGAGGGCAACGTAGAAGTGCGCATCCGACGCCTGCGGGATGCACTCGGCGGAACGGAATTCGATGCCGCTGGGCGAGTTCGAATCGATGGGCTGGAATCCGATCGCGGCGACGTGGTTCTGTAGGAAAAAGCTAACGTGCGGGAACAGGCGCCGGAGTTCGTCGGAGAACTCCTCGAACTCGAACTCGTGGACGTGGTACGGGTTCGGGCCCGAGATGCGGCGCGACTCGGCATAGTACGCCTTGTTCGGCGTCGAGATAATCAACCGGCCCGCGGGCGCGAGGACGCGGCGGAGTTCGGAGAGCAGCGAACGCCAGTTGTCGATATGCTCGATCACCTCGAAGACGACCGCCAGGTCGATGGCGGCCTCGGCGATCGGCAGCGCGGCGCATGAAGCCTGAATATAGCGAAGATTCGGGGCCGTGTAGTGCTCGCGCGCGTAAGCGACCGCGTCGGCGGCGACATCGACTCCGATCGCGCTTGCCGCCATACGCGCAAGTTCTGCGGTGCCGTAACCTGCCCCGGACCCGGCGTCGAGCACGCGACAGCCGCCGGTGTAGCGCGCGGCAAACGCATAGCGCGCGACATGTTCGTTCCAAAGGTCCGCATCGACCTGGCCTGGGATTACGCGCTCGCCGGTGAATTCAACCAATTGCGGTCTCCGTGGGCTGTGTGTCTTCCAGCCGGCTGTTCAGTTCGACTTTGCAGGGCATCCGGACATAACCATAGATCTGGCCCTCGCTGTGCCCCATCTGGAGGGTGATGGCGTTATCGATCCAATCGCACGTTTCATAGCCGTGAAGCGTGCCGTCGGCAATCGCGGGCGAGAACGAGAAGAAAGAAGGATAGAGCTCAGGCAGGTCGAGATGGAAATCGACCGTATAGATGTCGCCCGCTACCATGGGCGGGAGTTCGTAGCCCTCCCGGGAGGTGTTCGTCCCGGAGAAGTCGATTCCGAGGTGATTGCGGAGCATGAAGCCGACGATGGGAAGCGAAATGTCTTCCTTCGCCCGCACACTGATGCGGACGACGACGCGCGAGAGTGGGTCGAGCATCGCCAGCGGCCGGCCATTCATGTCCATGACCGCTATGCCCAGAACCTCGGCGCGGCCGTCGCCGTAGCGGTGGTCGATGTTCGGGATGGTTTCAATGATCTCCGGCGCCACGAGCCGGCTGGTGCGGGCCGGAGCGGGCCGGTGGTTCAGCGTGAGGTACGCGGAATCCTTCTGGACCATGGCGGCAAGGTACTTCGCGACGACTTTCTCGGTCTTGCCAAGTTCCCTGGTCCTTCCCTCCTCAAGCCAGAGTGTGCGGTCGCCGATGGCCTTGACGTCCCCGATTGCGTGGGAAACGAAGAGGATGGTAACGCCCTGGCCCCTGAGTTCATGTACTTTCCGCATGCAGCGCTGGCGGAAGTAGATGTCGCCGACCGAAAGGGCTTCGTCGACGAGCAGAATCTCAGGATCCACATGGATGGCGACGGCGAACGCGAGCCTCACGACCATCCCGCTCGAGTACATCTTGACCGGGCGGTTGATGAAGTCGCCTATCTCCGCAAATTCCTCGATCGCTTTGTATTTCGCGTCCATCTGCCTCGATGAGAGGCCCAGGATGGCGCCATTGAGGTACACGTTGTCGCGGCCGGAGAATTCGGGATTGAAGCCGGAGCCGAGTTCGAGAAGGGCGGCGACCCTGCCGTTGACTGTAACGGAGCCCTGAGAAGGATGGAGGATCCCGGCGACGAGCTGAAGCATCGTGCTCTTCCCGGAGCCGTTTTCCCCAATAACGCAGAAGGTCTCGCCCTTGCGGATTTCAAGGGAGAGATCGCGGAGCGCCCAGAAATCCCGGTGGAAGGGATATTGGTTGAAAGTGATCAGCTCTTTCAGTCGATCACCGGGCGAGTCGTAGATGGAGTAGGTCTTTGAAACCCCTTTAAATTCAACGGCATTCACAGCATGCTCGCAAGGACGGGAACGTGGGCACTAAGTAGAATCTAGCGAACGGGACGCGGGGTGTCAATCAGGGGCGGCGTGCGGAAATGAAAGGGGCGACCGCCGGCTCCCTGCTGGCACGAAATGCCGGAACTCCCCACTGCGCGGAGGACGTTCCGCTCGTGGCTCTGGCTGTTTCGTGCCTTGTCCAGCGGTGCATGTTCCGCGGCGCGCTGGAGCGTTCAGGCTCCAGCAGGCGTCTAAGGCCTACAGCCAGTCAGCGACGGAAGCAGGTAGCCGCCCATCACGTGGACGTTCGATATGGACTTCCTCCTCTATGCTACGGCCCTCCACCGTCGAGTGGCCGTGAGTGGCACCCCTTCTTCCAGGGGGCCGGAAGCCCGGGCCCTGCTGCAACCCGTACTTCCACCTCCAATATGCACCTGAAGGAGATTTCTGTCAATAGGAGGCTGTTAACTAAAGTTAGCTGGAAGCGATTCTCCTGGTTGGGTTTGACAACCCGGTCGTGAAACGAATAGGCTGAGAGAGTAAGCGCCGGTGTAGCTCAGGTGGTTAGAGCGTGGGTCTCATAATCCCAAGGTCGCTGGTTCGAGTCCAGCCGCCGGCACCACCCTTTCAGACCTTTTCCTCTCCGACGATGATCCAGTAGATTCTGTCCAGGTCTTCCTGAGAGTAGTACTCGATTTCGATCCGGCCTCGCTTGTCCGATTTCGGCGCGAGCCGCACGCGTGTACCCAGCACTCGCTCGAGTTCAGCCATAGCAGCCTTGACGTTCGGATCTACTGGAGCTTCCGGAGGTTCGGGCTCGCGCGGAGCCGTCATTCGCTTCACCAGTTGCTCGACCTGCCGCACGGAAAGCCCCTGGGATGTGGCGTGGTCTGCGACCTGGCGTTGGACGTCCGCAGCCGGCAGGGAAAGGATGGCGCGGGCATGGCCCATCGACAAGCGGTGCTCGGCCACCAGTTGCTGGACGTCTGCGGGGAGTTTGAGCAGGCGGAGTGTGTTGGTGATGGTGGTGCGGTCCTTGCCGGTACGTTGCGCGATCTCGTCGTGGCTGAGGTTCAGGTCGCGCGCCATGCGGTCGAAAGCGTGGGCTACTTCGATGGCGTTGAGATCCTCGCGCTGGATATTTTCAACGAGGGTGATCTCCAGCAGATGCTCGTCGGTGATGTTCCGCACGACGGCAGGCACGTCGGTGAGCCCGGCGAGTTTGGAGGCGCGCCAGCGGCGCTCGCCGGCTACCAATTGGAAGCGGTCGCCCTGGCGCCGGACGACGAGCGGTTGGATGATGCCGTTCGCCCGAATCGAATCCGCGAGTTCCTGGAGGCGGTCTGCCTGGAACACGGTCCGGGGTTGGAGTGGATTTGGATCGATAGCGGCGATCGGGAGTTGCACGGGCTCCGGTTGGGCAGCTGGCGCGGGCGGCGGTGCCGCCGGATCTGGCTTTGGCGCGGTGCGGGACGACAGCAGTGCCGTGAGGCCCTTACCGAGTGCCTTGCGAGGACCGTCGGACGCCTTGTTCATTCTCCAGAATCTCCTTTGCGAGCTTGATGTAGCTTTCAGCGCCGCGTGAGCGCACGTCGTACAGCAGGATGGGCTTGCCAAAGCTCGGAGCCTCAGCGAGGCGGACGCTGCGAGGAATGACAGTGCGGAAGACGTCGTCTCCGAAGAAGGTCCGGAGATCCTGCGCGACCTGGCGGGTGAGGTTGGTGCGGTCATCGAACATCGTGAGGAGTATACCCTCGATCTTGAGAGGGTGCTGGAAGGAATCGCGCACGCGGTCGATGGTATCCATTAACTCGGAGACGCCCTCGAGGGCGAAGAATTCGCACTGAATCGGTACGAGGACGGAATCGGACGCAACGAGCGCGTTGAGGGTGAGGAGATCGAGAGCCGGAGGGCAGTCGATCAGGATGAAGTGATAGGAGTCGCGTACCGCCTTCAGCTTTTCGCGGAGGCGGAGCTCACGGTTCTCAAGGTCCACAAGTTCGATGTTCGCGCCAACAAGGTTCTTGTCGGAAGGTACGAGATCGAGACCTTCGAATGTAGTGGCTGCGATGGAGGCGGCGATGGGTTCGGTGCCGAGGAGGGCATCGTACAGCGTCAAGCTGCCGGCGTTCTTCGGGACACCGAGGCCGGTGGTGGAGTTACCCTGGGGATCGGCATCGATGACCAGGACTCTGAGGTCGTTTGCGGCCAGGGAGGCCCCGAGATTGATGGCGGTAGTGGTTTTGCCGACGCCGCCTTTCTGATTGGTAATAGCAATGACTCGTCCCAACGGATGGCTCCTGGAGAGGAAGAGAACATGCTATCACGTTCTGTATGGGCCGGGCATGTCCGGCCCGCCGCTGGGCTTGGAGCGTGCTGCAATCAAAGAGACCGGCACGAAGTCGAACACTTTTTCGATGCATCGCCGTGCGGGTGCAAACGGATGTTCCACGTGGAACAACTTCTGACCGAAAACTCCCGTATCACTGTTCCACGTGGAACAGTGTACCTAGTGAGTGTCTCAGAATCGGCTTTACAGAGGCCGCGGAACTGCCCGCTTACGCTCGCGGCTCAGTACCGGTCTTCCGAGCCGCGACCGCAAGGGAGTCCCTATGGCCCTGCGAGCCGCCAATAACGATGGAAATCGGCGAATGTTGCTGCGACTGGGAGCGGGCCGGGTATGCCCGGCCCCTACAGGAGGCGTCTTGTAGGGGCGACGCATGCGGCGCCCGTGGTCGGTTCCCGGTAACGGTGACTTTCAACGGAGTGCCCCATGGCCGTGCGGGGCCACCAAAGGTGATGAAAATTGGCGCGGGCAATGGCATCAATCCGAGCCGCGACCGCGAGGGAGCGGTTTGGCCGTTCACGGGGCGCGCAGGGGTGATTTTCAGCGGAGCGGTTTGGCCGTTTGGGGGGGCACGCCAGGTAACCTTCAGGGAGTCCCCATGTCCCCGCGGGCCGCGGATACCGATGAAAGCCGATGCGTCGTTGCCGGACTGGGAGCGGGCCGGGCATGCCCGGCCCCTACAAAACCGGTCGCATGTGTGGCCCGTGGCCCGACCCCGTGCAACGGTGTTTGACAAACCGTTCCACGTGGAACGTTTCAGACCAACTTCGTCCCGACCAATAGAACACGGTGCCGGCCCCAAGGCAGCGTCACGGCGGGCTCCCATCTGAAACCGGGCGCTGCGGCCGCCGCTCGTGCGTCCTCGTCCCCGATCAACAGGCCAACCCGATGCTGAACCACGGCCAGCACCGGTTCCCACCGAACCGCCCGCGAGATTACCCAGTCGAACGTCCCTTCCACGTCTTCGGCCCTTCGCGCCTCGACTCGAACGCTTCGCCATTCCCGAGTAGCCTCTCTGAGGAACACCGCTTTACGCTGATGGGACTCCGCCAGGACAACACCGCAATCCGGCCTGAGCGCAGCCACGGGGACGCCGGGAAACCCGGCCCCGGAACCGACATCAAGAACCGAAACGGGTTCCGGAGGCAGATGGACCGCAAGAAACAGCGACTCGCAGTAGTGCCGGACGACCGCTTCCTCGAGGTTGCTGATCGACGTGAGGTTCAGAACCCGGTTCCAGCGCACCAGAAGCTCATAGTGAGCGGCAAGCGGTGCGACTTGGCCGACGGAAAGGGGGCGGATGGCAGAGAAGTGCCGGGTTAGCAGCTCCTCAAAGCTTTCTTCTTCATTCTTTCGGGGTGACGGGCGCGCCAAGACTCAAATATACATCCAGGACCGCGATTGCCGCTGGCGTAATGCCGGGAATGCGCGCCGCCTGGCCGAGCGTTGACGGCCGTACGCGCTCCAGTTTCTCGGCAATCTCACGCGACAGCCCGGGAAGCCGCGAATAGCCGAACCGGTCAGGGATGCGCCGCTCCTCCGCGAGACGCAACCGCTCGATCTGCCGCTCCTGCTGGGAGATGTACCCCGAGTACTTGGCCTCCACCTCGATGTTGCTCAGGACCTCCCGGACAGGCGCCTCGCCAAGCGCATCCGTCGCCCAAGCCTCGAGTTCGCGCACTGAGGCCTCGGGGCGGCGCAGCCACTGGATGAGAAGTGGCCGGTCGGCCGCCCGCTCGGCATCGACCCTAGTCTGCCCCATCAACTGAAGCAATCTGGTCTTCTGCTCCCGCTTCCGATTGAAAAGAGCCCATCGCTGGTCCGTAACCAGCCCGAACTTTCGGCCTATGGGGGTAAGGCGCTCATCCGCATTATCGATCCGCAGATGAAGCCGGAACTCGGCACGGGAAGTGAACATCCGGTACGGCTCGTCGGCGCCTTTCGTGATCAGGTCGTCGATCAGGATACCCGTATAGCCTTCTGTGCGTCCGATGACCATCGGGTCCGAACCGCCAATGCGGCAGGCCGCATTGATTCCGGCAACGATGCCCTGGCAAGCGGCTTCTTCGTAACCTGAGGTTCCGTTGATCTGCCCCGCGAGGAAAAGACCGTGGAGGGATTTCACTTCCAGCGAATGACTCAACTCCCGGGGATCAATGGCGTCGTACTCAATGGCGTAGCCGGGCCGCACCATCTCGGCGTCCTCGAGGCCGGGCACGGATGCAATCATCGCGCTCTGCACATCGATCGGCATGCTGGTGGACATGCCATTGACGTAAACCTCGTACGTGTCCAGCCCCTCCGGCTCCAGGAAGATCTGGTGCCGGGGCTTGTCCGGGAATTTGACGATCTTATCCTCTATAGACGGACAGTACCGGGGCCCGACACCTTCGATCTGCCCACTGTAGAGCGGAGAGCGCGGAATTGCCTCCAGGAGAACGCGCCTGGTCTCTTCGGTGGTATATCCGACGTGGCACCGGATCTGCGGACGGTCGATTCGCTCCGTGAGGAAGGAAAACGGAGTCGGGTCGGGGTCGCCATCCTGTGGCTCGAACTGGGACCAGCCGATTGTGCGCCCGTCCAGTCGCGGAGGAGTGCCCGTCTTGAGCCTGGTCCAACGAAGCCCGAGGCCGCGCAACTGCTCCCCGAGGAGGTTCGAGGGCGGCTCACCGCTCCTGCCGCACGTGTACGTCATCTCACCGACATGAGCGAGACCATTCAGAAAAGTGCCGGTAGTGACTATTACCGCGTCGCACTCGATAGCCCGCCCGTCGCGCAGACGCACGCCGCGGACCCGCCTACCGCCGTTGCACTCGATGAGCAGCTCAGCCACTTCAGCCTGCAGAATGCGCAGATTCGGCTCCGTCTCGAGCACCTCGCGCATGTGCAGCCGGTATTGCTTCTTGTCGCACTGCGCCCGGGGAGACCAGACCGCGGGGCCGCGGCTGGTATTCAGGAGCCGGAACTGGATGCCCACCGCGTCCGTAACCTCGCCCATCACTCCGCCGAGGGCGTCCACCTCGCGCACAAGGTGCCCCTTCGCGATCCCTCCGACCGCCGGGTTGCAGGACATCTGCGCGATCAGGTCGAGGTTCATAGTCACGATGGCGGCCTTCAAACCCAAGCGGGCGCAAGCTCGCGCGGCCTCGCAGCCGGCATGACCGGCGCCGACGACCACGGCATCGTATCGGAATTGGCGGCCCTTCGCTTGCATAGGAGCCCAGCTTTTCCTCTATTCTAGTGTAGTGCGCCGCGGATTTCGGAGCGCAGCTCACATTAACGGCATTTATATGAAAGGTGCGGTGTGAAAGTTCTGATTATAGGTAGTGGCGGGCGCGAGCACGCGCTGGCGTGGCGGCTCTCCCGATGCGCTTCGGTGGACTCGGTTGTTGCGGTCCCGGGCAATCCCGGCATCGCGCGCCTGGCGCAGTGTGTTTCCGCGAATGCGCAGAACCCGGCCGAATTGCTGAAGGTGGCGGAAGACATGGGCGCCGATCTGACGGTGGTTGGCCCGGAAGCGCCGCTTGTGGCCGGAGTTGTGGACGCGTTCCGGGAGGCGGGCCGGGCCATTGTCGGTCCTTCCCAAGCAGCCGCACAACTCGAAGGCAGCAAAATTTTCGCGAAGCGCTTCATGGCGCGCGCGAAGATCCCAACAGCACAATACGTGGCGGTCGAAACCGAGGCCGACGCCCTAAAGGCGCTCAGCGAGTTCGAGTTCCCCGTCGTTCTGAAGGCGGACGGGTTGGCCGCCGGCAAGGGAGTCATCGTGACGAACAGCCGCGCGGAAGCGGAGGACGCCGTGCGCGGCCTGCTTTCCGGCGCGCTTGTGGGCAGCGCCGGGTCGCGGTTGGTCATCGAGGAGTTCCTCAGGGGCGAGGAAGTCAGCTTCATCGTGCTCAGCGACGGCACGAACGTTCTGGCGCTCGAGCCCACGCAGGACCATAAAGCTGTACACGACGGCGATACAGGGCCGAACACCGGCGGCATGGGCGCATACTGCGACTCGCGAATCCTCACACCCGAACAACGGCAGGACGTTCTGGACCGCATCATCGCACCCTCAATCGAGCAGATGCGCGCGGATGGAATGCCCTTCACCGGATTCCTGTACGCGGGCTTGATGATGACCGAGACCGGTCCCAAGGTGCTGGAGTACAACGTGCGGCTCGGCGATCCTGAAACGCAGTGCCTGCTGCATCGCCTGGATTGCGACTTCGCGGAGGTGCTGCTCGCATCCGCGCGGGGCGATCTTTCCGGTGCGAGCCTTCGGTGGCGGCCGGATCCCTCCGTGTGCGTGGTCATGGTTGCCGCGGGCTACCCCGGAAAGCCGCGGACGGGCGACCGCATAGAAGGAATCGAACAAGCGGAACAGGAGGGCGCGGTCGTTTACCATGCCGGCACCCGGAATGGCGCGAGCGGCGTTGACACCGCGGGCGGCAGGGTGCTGGGAGTGACTGCCTCCGGTCCCGGCCTCGCTGGCGCCATCGAACACACATATGTGGCCGTGCGGAAGATCCGTTTCGACGGAATGCATTACCGGACCGACATCGGGCGCAAGGGCCTGAAGCGCTGGGTGGCCGTACAGCGATAGAATGGATTCTTACGGGGACGTAGCTCAGATGGATAGAGCGGCCGCCTCCTAAGCGGCAGGTCGGCAGTTCGAATCTGCCCGTCCCTACCACACAATTAAAGTTTCAGACGCCGCGCACGACGGCGGAAACCGGTTTCGATCCTACCGGAATCATCGTGAACAGAGGCGCGGACTTGCTCCGCTTGGCCGCAATCGCCGCAATGCGGATGATCGCCATATCTCCCGAGGTCCGGTTCAGAACGAGAGCGTACTGCCGGTCGGGCGTGACTGCAACATACCCCGGCTCCTGGCCGACGGCCACGACTGCAACCACGCGGTGCGTGTCGATATCGATGATGGTGAGTTCGTTCGACTGAGGGTTGGCCACCAGCAGGTAATTCGCGTCCTCGCCGGCGGCCTCAGCCATCGCCCCGGGCGCCTTTCCAGCCAGAACCGTCTCGGCCACCTCGGTCAGGTAGGGATAGACGATCGCCACGGAATCCATTCCATCGCCGGTCACAAACAACTGGCCTTGCCCCGCCCCGAAACAGAAGTTGTCCGGCCTGACGGCAAGCGGTAGATTGACGACCAGCCGCCCGCTTGGCGCCTCGAGAACCGACACCGCCCGGTCATCGGCGTTACCTACGAGTAACTGCCGGCTGTCCGACCGGAATCTGACAAGTGACAACTTTTTGCCGAATCCAATCCAGGAGCAGGTGCGGCGGCGCAGATCGACCACCCCGACGGCCCCGCTCTCGCCGAAACTGACGGCTCCGAGTTCGCCATTCGCGGATAGATCGAAATCCACGGGTTCCGCGGGCAGCGCAAATCGAGCGTCGATGCGAAACTGGTCAAGCGATATCCGCACGAGTTGCCTGGGCTGGGTTGCGAGCACCCACAACGACCTTCCGTCCGCCGATGCCCTCATCCCGAGGGCTGTCCGGGACGTCTGGACTTTGCGGCGGACCGCCAGCGTACCCGTGCCAATCTCGTGTACGCACCCCGTCTCGGGAGTGAGGGCGTAGACCGCCGGACGCAAGGGATCGGCGATGACCGCCGTCGGGCTGGCGTCGAGCGCGATATGCCGGGCTACGGCGAATGCGATCAGATCCACCGCCGCGACGGCCCTGCCTTCTTCGTTGGCGACGAAGGCATAGCCGTTGAAGCCGGCGCCCTTACGGCGTCCGCAGGCAGCCAGGGCGGCCGCTGGTGCAAGCAGGAGACTGCGTCGGGTAATCAAGGTACAGGTCCCATTCTACCGTGGGGTGAAGGGGCTTGGCCCGCGGGCTTCATCGCGGCCGAGTTGGTTCAAAAGTTACGCCAACTGGTACGATAAAAACTCTGAAACCGGGAATCAAAATCCGCTTGTTCATTGCCATGTCGTGCTTCGCCGCCTTGGCGGCTCTGGCCGGGCTGACGCTCGAGGACTGGAGAATCCGGGCCGCTGTGTGGATATTCCTCGGCGGGCTCGCCGCGAAGACGTGGATTGCGGCTGTCCGCCGGGATGAGTAAGCCGCGTGGCGTTCGTGATCTTCGGGCCGCAGGTTCGTGTAACGAATCGGAGCACGCGTTCCAAAGTGGAACGCGAACGGAAGCTTCGTGCGTACCTAAGTGAAACACGCGAAGAAGAACGTCGCAGTGGCGACAAGAACTTGTCAGCTAAGCCGGACGCCGGAGCCATCCGGTAAGTAACTCAGGGAAAAGCGCTAACTCGACTAAGGCTCTTCCCGGCCACCGACTAAGGTGATCCCCTATTCACGCGCCCGGCTCCGTGGCATGAAGCTTGCAAATAGGGCTAGCATGCCGCAAGCGACCTTAAGCCAGACTAGGGAAAACGGGAAGGCTCCCGTCACTGTTCATATCCAGCGAGAACGGGCGAACAACGTACAGAAAGATTTGCGCGACAGCATTATTCTGGAGCACCTGCCGCTCGTGAAAGCGATTGCCGTGCGCGTACACGAGAACCTTCCCGTACACGTAGACGTGGATGATCTCGTTCACGCGGGCATTCTTGGGCTCTTCGATGCGGTGAAGAAGTACCAGCCGGAAAAAAAGGTCGCCTTCTCCGCCTATGCCAAGCACCGCATTAAGGGCGCCATCCTGGATAGCCTTCGCCAACTCGACTGGGCCTCGCGCGACTTGCGGCGGCGCCACAAGCAGGTAGAGGCTGTCACCCGAGAGCTTTCGGCCGCGCTGCAGCGGAACCCGACCGAATCGGAGATGGCCGAGAAGATGGGCGTCGGCGTGGAGCGCTGGCGCCAGATGATGACGGACCTTCAGTATGTCGGGCTGATCTCCATTTCGGCGCGCCGTCCGGATCAGGAAGACCTCCCGGCTCCCGAGTATCCGGCGAAGGCCGAAACGCAGCCGGACCACATGTGCGCGCGCGGGCAAATGAACCACGTGCTCAGGGGAGCCATGAAGAAACTGCCGGAGCGCTATCAGAAGGTCGTGGTGCTTTACTACACCAAGGACATGACGATGCGCGAAATCGGCGGCGTGCTCGGGATCAACGAGAGCCGGGTATCGCAGATCCACAAATCGGCGCTGGAGAAAATGGCTTCGACGCTGCACTCCTCGGGCATCTACTCGAGCGGCGCATTGGTGTAGGGCTGCGCACGTGAAGCGGCTCCGGCAATCGGTCGCCCTCGCAGGCGCGGCCACACTGTTGAGCGATCAGTTGATCGCGGAGATACGCCGATTCGCGCGCGCGCTCGGTCCGCGCGTCCGGAAACTGGAGCGTGCCTTTCTGCGGGAACTGGCCGGACTGGAACTCGGGCCGGAACAGCGCAAGGCGCTCTCAAAAGTGACTGCCGGCGCGGCTGCGGCAATGCTCGCCGGACGCAAGCCCCTCGCGGATTTCCTGGAGCACATCGAATACAGCGGACGACGGCTCGCCAAGCTGGACGTGGACCGATCAGTGGCGATAGCGGCCTTGCAGGTTTACGACCGTCTGGTAGCCCGCGAGCTCGAAAACGTAGAGGCGGCCGAATCCGCGAACCTGCGCTGGGCCTCGGAGCAACTGACGTTCTGCACCGTGCTCACCCTGAACAATGCCTATTACCAGGTTAGGGAGGCCGAGACAGCCGCGTTCTACGAGCTGTCTCAGGCGGAGCTGGATTCGAGCGGGCACCGCGATTTGCTTGGGCGGTGGTTGTCAGCGCTGGCACGGTTTTGCCACGCCGATGCCGGGCGGCTGTTCCTGCTCGACCGCGAGAAGCAGTCCTGGCTGGCGCTGGGTGTGCCGCACGAGACTGAGGTTCGCCGGGCGGACGCTCCGGAAAAGCTGCTCCGCAGGCTCTCGACGCCGCGGCTGATCAGCGGCGGGACCACGTCGGAGCAACTGCTGCTGGACCCAACGTGGACGGGCCATTATGCTTCGTGCTGGTCGATCCCGGTCGCATCCGGCGACGGGGTTTCCGGCGTGATGCAGTTCGGGTTCCGCAGGAAATACGAGTGGCTGCCCAGGGAACGGCGATTGCTGGTTGGCGCGGCGCAGCGTTGTCTGCTGGCCTCGGAAAAGCTTCGGATATCGGAGGACCTCGCCGCGCGCGAGGAGCAGGTCCGGCGGCTGGCGGCGCACCTGGTGGAGGTTGAGGAACGGGAGCGCCGGCGCATCAGCCGCGAATTGCACGACGAGGCCGGGCAGTTGCTCCTCTATCTCAGGTTGCAGTTGGAACAGGCCGAGCTTATGACGCCGGAGCAGTTCCCATCGCTGCGAGCCGGTCTGGCCGAGGCACGCGACCTGGCCGGCCAGACCGTCCGCGAAATCCGCCGGATTCTCTCGGACCTCAGCCCAGCCGTGCTCGAGCAATTGGGGCTGGGCGCGGCCGTGCGGCAACTGGTGAACCGGTTTCGTCAACTGCACGACATGGATGTGACGCTCGATTTGCCGAAGCTCCGGCCGGTTCCCAAACAGACGGAATTGATCGCGTATCGCCTGGTGCAGGAATGCTGCAACAATATCGCGCGGCATTCCTGCGCATCAAACGTAAACATTTCGCTCCGTGCCGCCGATGGAGTACTCAGACTGCGGGTCGAAGACGACGGTGTGGGTTTTCACGTCGCTGAGACGCTCTCCAGAACGGGGTCTTTCGGCCTGGCGGGCATGAGGGAGCGAGTTGCCCTGGCGGACGGACGTTTTGCCGTGGAAAGCCTGCCTGGGCGCGGCACCCGCATTTCGATCGAGCTGCCGCTTGCCCGGAAGCCGGAATCGGAGCCGGTTTTCAAGCGGGTCGGCTGAGGCAGCGCAAGCAAGCCGCGCAATTGCCCCGAGCATGTGAGAGGACATGATGACTATGGCCAAAATTCGAATTCTGCTGGCGGACGACCATACGCTGTTTCGCCAGGGGGTCAGAAACCTGCTGACCAGCGAGCCGGATATGGAAGTGGTGGGCGAAGTCCCGAATGGCGCCGACGCCATCGATAAAGCCTCCGAGTTGAGACCGGACCTCGTGTTGATGGACATCGGCATGCCGGGCTTCAGCAGCTTTGAAGCCACGCGGCAGATCAAGAAGAACCGTCCCGAGTGCAAGGTGCTGTTCCTGACCATGTACGACGATGAGGACTACCTTGTAGAGGGCATGGAGGTCGGGGGGAACGGCTACGTCCTGAAGGATAGCCCGGCTCCGCAATTGCTCGGCGCAATCCGCGACGTGAATCGCGGCGGCAGCTATCTGAGCCCGCGCATGCTGTCGCAGCTTGTGGACGACTTCCGGTCGCGCATCAAGTCCGCCAATCGCACGCCGCGCTTCGCCACTCTGACCGCTCGGGAAAAAGAAGTGCTGAAGATGCTGGCCGAGGGCGAATCCGTTAAGGAGATCGCCTGCGATCTGAACCTGAGCGTTAAAACCGTCGAAGCCCACAAGTTCAATCTGATGCGCAAGCTGGACATCCATAACAAGGCGCAGTTGGTCCAGTACGCGATTCAGAAAAAGATCATCAAGATCCCCACGCTGACCGCCTGACGGGGCTGGGCGTGCCGCGCGGGCGCAGCCGATGTAGAATCGTGGCCATGGTCAGTAGCTGCTCCCGACGCGGTTTCCTGGCGGCCATGAGCGCCGCCGCAATGCCGGCCGCATCCCCCCATCCCGTCCGCTTGGGCGCCCCGATTTATCTGAAGAGCGACGATCCGCGGGAACTTGCCCGCGAGCACCGCCGGCTCGGCTACAGCGCCGCCTATTGCCCCAAGGCGAAGGCCGGCGATACGGCCGCGGTGCGCGAGATCGAGAAGGCGTTCGCCGCAGAGAACGTGGCCATCGCGGAGGTGGGCACGTGGGTGAACATGCTCGAGGCCGATCCCGAGAAGCGCCGCGCCAACATGCAGTTCGTGATCGAACGAATGGCGCTGGCCGAAGCCGTGGGGGCGCGGTGCTGCGTGAATACCGCGGGCTCATACAATCCGAAGGTCTGGTACGGGCCCGACCCAAGAAATTTCTCCCGCGAGTTCTTCGACGCCACGGTGGAGAACTGCCGCCGCGTACTCGACGAGGTCAAGCCCAAGCGCTCCAAATTCACCCTTGAAATCATGGGTTGGGCGCTGCCGCACGGTCCGGACTCCTATCTGCGCCTGATCAAGGCAATCGACCGCAGCGGATTTGCCGTTCACCTGGACGTCGCGAACGGCATCAACAGCCCGGAGAGGTTCTACGCCAACGCAAAATTCATCGCCGAGTGCTTCGAGAAGCTCGGGCCGTGGATCGTTTCCTGCCATGCCAAGGACCTGCACTGGGAAATCGAGATGAACGTGCATTTCGTCGAGGTCGTGCCCGGCCGCGGACAACTGGATTACGCCGAGTACCTGAGGCAACTCGCGAAGTTGCCCGGGGATGCTCCGCTCATGCTCGAGCACCTCAAGAATGCCGAGGAATACGCCGAAGGGGTGCAGTACATTCGGGGAGTCGCCCGCCAGGCGGGTGTGAGTTTCGCTTAAAGGAGGAACCATGAATCGCCGCGATTTTCTCGCCGCTTCCGCCGCGGTTGCCGGAACGGGATCGGCAGCGTCCGCGCGCCTTCCTATCGCGAAGGCCGTCTACGTGGGCATGCTGCCGAAGGAACTCAGCTACGCCGACAAGTTCAAACTGGCGCGCGATACGGGCTTCGAGCGCGTGGAGTGCGCGACCGCCACAGACCAGAAAGAGGCCGACGAGATCAAAAAAGCAGCCGAATCGGCGGGCGTTCGGATTCATTCAGTGATGAACCAGGCGCACTGGCGTTACCCGCTGTCATCGAGCGATCCGGCCGCCGTGGCCAAGAGCATCGAGGGGATGGAGACGAGTCTCAGGAATGCGAAGCTCTGGGGCGCGGACACGGTGCTGCTCGTGCCCGCCGTCGTGAATCCTGAGACGAGCTACCGGGACGCCTGGACGCGCTCGCAGCAGAACGTCCGCAAGCTGCTGCCGCTTGCGAGCGAACTCAAAGTGGTGATCGGCATCGAGAACGTGTGGAACAAGTTCCTGCTGAGCCCGCTCGAAATGGCTCGATATGTGGACGATTTCCGCAGCCCCTGGGTTCGGGCGTATTTCGATGTTGGCAACATTCTGCTTTACGGGTACCCCCAGGATTGGATTCGCACGCTGGGCAAGCGCATCGCAAAGCTGCACCTGAAGGACTTCCGCGTCAGGAAATCCACCTTTGAATGGGTGCAACTGAGGGAGGGCGACCTCAACTGGCCCGAGGTGCATAAGGCGCTCGCGGAAATCGGCTACAACGGCACCGCCACGTGCGAACTGCCCGGCGGCGATGAAGCGTACCTGAGGGACGTGAGCCGGCGCGTAGACCTGATCCTAGACGGCGCGTAACCGGTCCGCTCGCGCTATAACTGGAGTTAATGAAGAAACTCCTGCTGGGCGTTCTGATCGGGGTCGTATTCTGCGCCCTCGTGGCGGCGATCGCGGTCTTCGCTGTTTTGCGCATCTCCTCGCGTCCGCCCTCAATCGCGAACGATGCGATTCTGGCGTTCACGGTGGAGGGAGAGATTCCCGAGGCGGCGCCGGTCGAGGTGCCGCTGCCGGTTTTCCAACGAAGGGCGCCGCAAACGGTGCGCGACAACTGGGAACTGCTGCGCAAAGCCGCCGCGGACAAGCGTATCCGCGCCGTGGTTTTCATGCCGCAGAACCTGGGCGCCGGTTGGGCAAAACTCCAGGAGCTGCGCGACAACCTGGCAGCCTTCAAGAAGTCCGGCAAACCGCTTTACGCCCACCTGCGCGCTCCGGGCACGCGCGAGTACTACGTGGCGACGGCCGCCGACCGTATCTACATGTCGTCCGAAGATTTCCTCGATCTGAAGGGACTGCGGGCCGAGTTGATGTTCGTCAAGGGCACGCTCGACAAGCTAGGCGTTCAGGTCGAGGTGGAGACCGCGGGCAAGTACAAGGATTTCCCGGAGATGTTCACGCGCACATCCTCGAGCCCGGCGGCACTCGAGGTGATGAACTCCGTCCTCGACGACCTGTACGGCCAATTGACCTCCGCGATCGCCGCCGCCCGCAAGAAGACGCCGGACGAGGTTCGGACGATCATCGACCGCGGCCCGTTCATTGCGACAGAAGCGCTTGCCGCCGGCCTCATAGACGGGCTTCGGTATCAGGACGAGACGTTCGGGGATCTTCAGCGCCAGCTCAAACTGCCGGAAATTCGCAGAGTCTCGCGCAGCGATTACGCGACCGTGCGGCCGCAGTCGGTGGGTGTTGAGACAGGCCAACGCGTGGCCTTTGTCGTCGCTTCGGGAGATATCGTTCGCGGAGGCGGAGGGGCGCTTTCGGCCGGTGATTTCATGTCGCCCCCGGAGATGAGGCGCATTCTGCGCGGGGTCGGAAGCGACGACAGCATCAAAGGTGTGATTCTCCGGATCGATTCACCGGGCGGAGATGGTTTCGCCTCCGACGAAATCTGGCGCGAGATGATGCTGCTCAGGAAGAAAAAGCCGCTCGTCATCTCGATGTCGGACGTGGCTGCGTCCGGCGGCTACTACATCGCGATGACGGGCGATCCTCTGATCGCGTATCCCGGTACCTTCACCGGCAGCATCGGCGTGTTCTTTGGGAAGGCCTACCTGCGTGGACTGTACAACAAACTCGGCATACAGAAGGAGCTGCTCACGAGGGGCAGTTTCGCCGACATCGATTCGGACTACACGCCGCTGAGCCCCGCCGCCCGGGAGAAACTGCGCAACGATATCGATGCGTTCTACCGCAGTTTCGTGCAGCGCGTGGCCGCCGGCCGCCGCAAACCTTTCACTGCAGTCGAGCCGCTGGCGCAGGGGCGGGTATGGATGGGCTCGCAGGCTCGTGGAAACGGCTTGGTGGACGGCGTGGGAGGCATCGACCAGGCGATCGACCTTATCAAGAAGAAGGCCGGCATTCCAGAGAGCGACAAGGTTCGTCTCGTGAGCTACCCCCCGCGCCGCACGGTGTGGGAGCAATTGTTCAGTCCACCCGGTGAAGCGCTGGTGAATGCGCCGCCGCTGCGCTACCTGGCCCGGTTCGCGTCCAGCACGTGGATGCACGGAGGCATGTTCAAGCTGATGCCGTACTCGATTGAAGTGAAGTAGGGGCGTGGGTGTGCTGAGCGCGGTGGGGTCAGCCCTTCAGGGCTGCCGCCGGGCTTTGCCCGGCGCCGGGCGATGCACGTTTTCATCGAGATCCCCTGTCGCCAGGTGCTACGATCATCTTGTCCGCAACGACGAGGAGTATCGGCGGATACAGCATTACATCGAGTGGAAGAGTTTCCGTGGTCCAGCGCCGCGGCCGGGCACAAACCCGCCGGCAGCCCGCAATGG
>JAEZIJ010000083.1 GCA_023436715.1 Acidobacteriota bacterium | reverse complement strand
TACGAGGCCTGCTAACTCATGATGCTGCGGGTCGGCTGCCGTGCCCTGTCACGAGGCTTACAAACTCATGATGCTGCGGGTCGGCTGCCGTGCCCTGATACGAGGCCTACAAACTCATGACGCTGCGGGTCAGTTGCCGTGCCCTGATACGAGGCCTGCAAGCTCGTGATGCTGCGGGGCGGCTGCCGTGCCCTGATACGAGGCCCACTAACTCATCGCGCTGCGGGTCGGCTGAAGCGGTGCCCTGTTACAAAGCCTACGAACTCGAGGGGATGGCGCAACCCAGCCGCAACATTTCCTGGCACAGACGCGCGTGCCCGGCTGTGAGGCGCACGTATTCGAACTCTTCGGCGGACTCCTTCGCTCTCAGAATCGCCGCGAGGGCGTCCTTGTCGTTCGCGCTCCACTGTTCCAGGCCGGGGATGAGCGAGAGCGCCGAAAGCCGCTCAGTCATGCGCTGCGCGAGGGCGAGGCCAATGTTCCGAACGCGAAACGCGTCCCAGGTCCGGTCCTCGGCGTAAACCATGGCGCTTGCCGCCAGCCTGCGCAGGCGCCGGGGCGGCGTCCTATAGGCCGGGTCTTTGGCGATCCTCCGCTCCTCGATCGCCAGCAGCCGCGCGGGGTCCGGTTCCACCGGACGGAAGCCCAGCTTCCGATAAAACCAGAACGCGCCCGATTCAATTGCCTCTTCGTTCAAGTACCCTACCTGGTACGCATCGACCGAAAAACACGTCACCGGCACCAACTGCCGGAAAAGCTTGAGCAGCCTCGCATAGATCCACGCGGACTCGCCCTCGCGGAAAGTGTAGTAGATGTTGAACCCTACCTCCATCCGGTCGCACAGCGTCAGCGTCTCCACGTAACCTACCGGCACGTCATTCCTTGCGATCAGCCCGCAGTGGTACGCCCGCAGCGGCAGCCTGCGCTCAGGCGGTACGCCCCAAATATAGAAAGCGACGCCGCGGCCCGCATCGGCTCGGATCACATGTGCCGGGTCGCCGTAGGTGAAGCCATGCAGTTCCCGGTAGCGGGTTGCCGATGTGGCGAGGGTTTCCGCAATCACAGCCGCGCCCGCGTCACGGCCTAGCGCCGTCACCGGCAAGTCCGGTCCGGCATCGGCGATCGATACATCCCGCCGCTTGATGAGCGGCGCTTCCTGGAGGAACAACGGATTTCCGGAGTGGATACGCGCCCTGCCTCGCGTGACTTCCGAATCGCCCAGATTCCACCGCAGCGGCAGCTCGAGTGCGTCGTAGGCTTGGGGTGTCAAGTGCTGGAGCAGCCAGCCGAGGTCGGATTGCCCGTTCGGTTTCGCCGCGCGGAGCCAGTCGAGATACGGGACATTCGCCTCGACCGACTCTTCATAGACAAGGGGCACGGCCGGCGGTAGCCACGGAGCCAGGCGCGCTACGTCATAGCCTTCCCAATCGGCGTCGATCCGGCCCGGATAGACGGCTGCCAATTGCCGTGCCACGTCATAGCTGAACACGGCTGAGAACGAGGTTCCCGCAATGCCCGAAATTTCCGGCTCATCCAGGCCCGGAACTCCGGCGGTTCGCTCGGCGAAGGAGAAAAGTGCGAGATCGGCCTCCCGGGCCACTTCAGTATTGGCGGGGTAGGCGCGAAGGAACAGCAGGGCCTCGTGGAAGCGGATCAACAGGGCGGGATCGGAGAATCGCTCGCGCGCCACCGCGGCTATCAGGCTTGCGGTTTGCGCGCTTTCCTGAGGATCGAATCGCAGTCTGGCCCGCTCCAGTTGAGCGAGCATCTGCTGCACCATGCCGGGTAGTCTATCAGGCCAGGGCCGGCTGTTGTGACCGGCCCTGGTATGGCGGGCTTACTTCGTGAAGCTTACTGCATCGAACCAGGCTGAGCCGGACCCCGGGGCGGTTCCCAGAACGATCCGGGCCTTACGAGCCGAGTGAGGCGCGAACTCCTTAACCGAGATCTGCTTCCAGTTCGTATCGCCGGACACCACCGGCAGCAGCGCGCTGCTCAGAAGGCGGCCATTGATATCCAGCCAGTCGATCCGGGCAACCGAGGCCGCTCCCGCGGTTCGTACAAACACACTCAGCGTGTACTGAACACCGGAGTACACCTCGACCGTCTCCTCAATCGAGCGCTCGGACGAGGTGGCAGTCACCCTGGCCGATTTCGCGCCCTCGAGATACACGGACGAATCCAGCGTCCCGCCGGCGGCCCCGAGGCCGTCCCAAGGCTGAGTTCCAGCCTCAAACCCGCCGTTCACAGCCAAGCCCGGGTTGTAATTCGAGGGCGGCTCTACGGACGGTTCCGGCGGAACCGGAGTCGTTCCTTCCGGCATCTTGCCTGCGAAGAAGCCGACCTGATCGAACCAGAGCGAGCCCGTGCCGGGCGCTGCCGCCAGAACGATCCTGGCTGTGTAGGCTGCCTGCGGCGAGAAGTCTCCCGCCGATATCACCTTCCAGCCAGTGTCGCCCGATACCGCCGGCAGTGCCGTGGAGCCGAGCACCTGCCCGTTGGAGTTCAGCCATACGATCCGTACAGCCGAAGTTGCCCCGGCCGTTTTCACATACGCCGCCAGTGTGTAGAAGACTCCGGAATACACCCGGACATCCTGCTGGATGTAGTTCTCCGAGCCGCCAGCCGCGATCCTGGCCGTCTTAGAATCGATCGTTGCGGCGTTCCCGAAGCCCTGCCAGCCATCCGTTCCGTCGTCGAACGCGCCGTTCGCAACCATACCCGCGCTGTAGGACGGCGGGTTGACCGGGGGATCCACGGGATCCACCGGAGGCTGCTGCCCTTCGGGCGGCGGTCCCGCAAAGAAGCCGACCTCATCGTACCAGGCCGACCCCGAGCCGGCCGCGGTTCCGAGAACGATCCGTGCCGTGTAGGCTGCCGGCGGCGAGAAGTCTCCCGCTGCCATCACCTTCCAATCGGTATTGCCGGAAACGGCGCCCATCTCCTTAGTGCCGAGCACCTTGCCCGAGGAGTTCATCCACACCACGCGGGCGGCCGAAGTGGCTCCGCCGGTGCGGACGTACGCCGCCAGGCTGTAGAACACGCCGGAGTATACCCGGATGTCCTGCTGGATCGACCGTTCGCCATTGGCGTCCGCGGTGACCTTCGCCGAGTTCGCGCCGGCCGCTAACACCGTGCTGTCGATACCGGCAGAGTTGCCGAAGCCGGACCAGCCCTGCGTCCCGGTTTCGAATCCGCCATTGTTGATCATTCCGGGCTTGTAGCTCACTGGCGGAGGCAATGTCCCCGTCGGGGGCGTTCCGCCGCCGCTCGACGCGTTTACCACCTGCGTCTGCGCGCCCGACACGCTGGCCTGGTAGGACGAATCACCGGTATAGGCAGCGGTCAGCGCGTGATTTCCGGTTCCCAGCGAAGACGTCGTGAAAGCGGCAACGCCGGAATTCAGCATCGCCGTCCCGATCGCCACGCCTCCGTCGAGGAACTGCACCGTACCGGTGGCGGAGCCTGGATTCACGTTCGCCTGAAGCGTGACCGCCTGGCCGTTAACCGACGGGTTCGGCGACGTTGTCAGGATGGTGCTCGTAGCGGTCTTCGACGGGGGATTAGTCGTTCCGTTCTCGTTCAGCGGCAGCTTGATGATGAACACGTCCTGCCTGTTGTTGATCGTGCGGCGCCAGTTGGACGTGAACATGAAGTACTTGCCGTCTCCGGAGACGTTGCCGCGCGGCAGGTCCCAGAAATCGGTGTTGTCGAACAGCGCCCATGTATGTCCGAAACGATAAACCAACGGGTGGTTGGGCTCGGTGCTGACGCCGAGAATCTCGTCGTCCCACGGTCCGGGAGGGTTGGGGCTCCAGGAGTCGCGAGTCAGGGCCAACAGGACCGGTGCGAATTTGTCAGGCCGGGCGTTGTTCCAGGAAGTGTGCTCTTCCTTATAGCCGTAGCCGCCGGTGGTCACATCCGGAGCCATCCTGGTGTACGCGTTGGGATCGTTCAACGGCCGCAGGAACCACTGCATGTAGTAGCCCGCCAGTCCGTTGCCGCTCACTTCGTATCCCCAGCCGAGCGAGTTGTGGCCCGTGCCGTAGGGCCAGATGTGTTTGAACGTGTCGCTGGCGGTATCCCAGGTCAGCAGGTTCGGGCCGGTCTGGCGATCGCCCTTGCTGAGCACGACGTAACGTCCGCTCTTATCGATGTTGACCAGATGCAGGCCGTACCCTGGAGCCTGCCCGTCAAACGTGACCGGCTTGCCGTTCACGGTGGCGGCGTTCGTATCCAGCACTTTGTACGCCTTGGTCTTGATGTTGTAGTAGAGGCAGTAGTGGTACGTGTCCTGAATGCCGTCGAAATCGACCGTAAACCAGTCGTTCGCGCTAATGGAACTCGATCCGACACCGCCGCGGAAGGAAGGAACGATCTTCGAGACGTCGATCAGCGGAGTGTAGGCCTTCGTCGCGACATTGTATTCGTAGATGATATTGTCCGGTAGACTGCCCGCGCCGTGCCCGTACATCAGGTTCGGATCGTTGTAGCTGAACGACGGCGCGCCCAGGTTAATCGTGCCCGGAATCGGCGTCACTCGCATGTTCGCGCCATCGAACTGGAACAGCGTCAGCGTCATGCCGGGGCAGAAAACAAAGAACTTCGTGCTGTCGGCATTCCAGTTGTTCTGCTGCGCCGCGCCGGGTGTTACACAACCGGTGTCCGTCGCGCGTACGATCTTGTTGCCGTAAATCGGATCGGTGATGACGGTATTGGCCGGGCCCATCGGGGGCGTTGGCGGAAGCGGCCGTATCTGAAGGTCCGTCACGGCGTTGTAGGTTACGGAGTTGCTTGTCACCTGAGCCGGAAGAAGGCTCAGGCAGAGTACAAGCATCGGGACTAACTTATGCATCAATTCACCTCGTAAATGCTCAGGAGAGCCTTGGCTGCAGCGCCCGGAAAGAGCGAGCCGTCGCAGGAGTTAGTGGAATCACCAGGAGTATGAGTTGCTGCATGCTCTTACGGATCTGCCATGAACTTCCCGATAGCAGCGGTTCTACCCCGAATCCGATTAACACGGGTAAGAACGGCTGGGCGGGTATGGACAGGAACGTAGAAGCCAACGTCCGTTGAGGAACTCCAACCCAGGAGTACTCTCAAGGAATAGTACTAGAATTACTAGGATTCTCTTAGCCCTTAGGTGCGGGTTTACCGAGGGGTCCTTGGTGGGTGCTCACGTGAGGGTAATGGGGGTAGAGGGTGAGTGGAGAGATGGCGCATATGGTGGTAATCAGTACCGGGGTAGTAGTACTGGGGTAGTTCGTTGCGGGACCTGGCATGCCTTCCTTTTCAGTGACATGCAGGCGGACTACCAGACATTGTCAGCAGACGCAGACTCCTGGAGTTGAGGCCGCGCGCAGTTTCAAGGAAGGCCTGTACGGGGCGTGACACGTGGCCCAACCGCCGTCTGACGAGCACAAGCTTCGAGTAAAACGGGGGCTCGGCGCGGTGCATTATGTGCAGGCTCCCCTCTTTCACATCTTTATCTACAATCCACAGGGGGAGCATGGCAACGCCGAGTCCTGTTCCCACCATGACGCGGATAAATTCGGCGTTGTCGAAGCGCATGGTGACGTCGGGTTCGAAGCCGTGCGCGGCGAAATACTTGTCGACGCACTGCTGCATGCGCGACCCTTCGCGATAGAGGATAAAAGGAAGCCCTTTCAGGTCGGAGAGGCGCGTCCGCCGCTGGCTCTCGCGCACGTTCGAAACAAGGACCATTTCAAAGTCCCAATGCATCTCAGTCGAGAATTCTTCCGATTCCGGGATACCGGTGGAAACCAGAAGAGCCAGATCCAGCGAGCCCCTGCTCAGGCTCTCCAGAAGGACTGGTGTATTCCCCGTCTCGACGACAAGCTCTACATTGGGGTTTTCACGGCGGAATTTCTTCAGGATCGCGGGCAAGAGGTAGCTCGTGGGTCCACTGCCGATGCGCACCACACCCTTTTTCAGGCCCTTCCATTCCTCGATAGCAGCCAGGGCGGAATCATATTCGGCCAGAAGGTCTTTGAGATACGGGATGAGGGCTTCGCAAGGCGGGGTAATCTGAAGACGCTGTCCCACCTTCTCATAGAGTTGAACGCCCAGTTCCTTCTCCAGAGTCTTCAACTGTTTGTGGATGGCTGCCGGGCTCAAGTGGAGTTGTTCCGCAGTGAGGGAAATACTCCCCAATTTCGAGAGAACCACGAGGCTGCGCACTTCCTTGAACTCCACGAAACCAAAGTAACATTAATCCCGGGCAGGAAACTCCGTAACGGCGCATACGCTGGGGGCCGGACGTGTCCGCCCCCAAGTTCACCCGGAGAGAAACGCGGTTGAAAACAATTCAATTGCGAGACTGCTAGCAATCGCTGATGATACGTGCTTGATCGATCCGGAGCGCGAGACAGCCATGACAATTTCCAGACGAACAGCCTTAGGCACAGCATTAGCCGCCCTACCCCGGGGTTTGGCAGGAGGCGGAACACGAAGCGCGGCGCCAAGCGACAAGGTCACGCTGGCCTTCATCGGGGTGGGCACGCAAGGTCTGCGGGTGATGCTTCAGTTCCTACAGTTGCCGGATGTGCAGGCGGTGGCTGTCTGTGACGCCAATAGCGGCAGCAGCGACTACCTCCAGTTCGGCACGAACGAACTGAAGAACCGTGTGCTGAAGGTGATCCCGAACGCCAGATGGGGATACGCAAGCGAGGACTCGCACCACGGCTCCGCCGGCTGCGGGCCCGCACGCGCGGCTGTGGAGCAGTACTACGCGCAGCAGAAGCGCGGAGAGTACAAGGGGTGCGCGGAGTACACCGACTACCGCGAGTTGCTTGCCAGCAGAAAAGACATCGACGCGGTTGTGGTAGCGACTCCGGACCACACGCACGCGGTGATCTCGGCTGCGGCGATGCGAGCCGGAAAGCACGTGTTCTGCCAGAAGCCAATGGCGCACTCGGTATTCGAGGTGCGGAGGATGCAGGAAATCGCGCGAGAGACCAAAGCCGTGACGCAGGTGGCGATCTGGAATTCGGCATCCGAGGCGACGCGCGTGCTGTGCGAGTTGGTCTGGTCGGGCATAATCGGACCGGTGCGCCACGTCCACAATTGGACGAACCGGCCGACGTGGCCGCAAGGCATCGAGAGGCCGGCCGAACAGCAAGCCGTGCCACCGTACCTCGACTGGGATCTCTGGTTGGGGCCCGCGCAGTTCCGTCCGTATCACAGCGCTTATCAGCCTTTCGTGTTCAGAGGCTGGTACGACTTCGGGACCGGGTCGTTCGGTGATATGGGCTGCTATAGCTTCGATACGATTTTCCGCGCGCTCAAACTCGGCGCCCCCGCCACCATCGAAGCGAGTTCGACGAAGTTGTTCAAGGAGAGCTATCCGCTGGCCTCGGTGGTGCACTTCGGCTTCCCTGCCCGGAGCGGCATGCCGCCGGTGAAGGTGAGTTGGTACGACTGCGGGATAAAGCCGGTCCGGCCGGAGGGTCTTCCGGATGTAGAGAAGCTCGACTCCGAAGGAATGATGCTCGTAGGCGACAAGGGAACGCTGCTGTGCGACTTCTACGGCGCGAAGCCTCGGTTGCTTCCGGCAAAGGGCACAGCATCCCTGCCGAACCCGCCGCGAACGCTGGACGGATATCTCGCGCAGTGGGTAGCGGCATGCAAGGGAGGAAAGCCGGCGGACGCCAATTTCGATTACACAGGCGTGGTGACCCAGACGCTTCTGCTGGGCAACATAGCAATCCGGACTGGCGAGAAGCTGAACTGGGACGCGGCAAAGCACACAACCGGCTCAGCGGCGGCGGACCTGCTGCTCAACCCGCCTTACCGCGCGGGTTGGAGTATCTGAGGCGCCGCAATGATTGCCAAACCGCTCCCTTGCGGTTTCGGCAATCTCATTTGGAGCAAGCAAACGTGAATACTAAATCAAATCAATTCAGCAGACGAATGTTTCTTGGCGGCGCCGCGGCGGGTTCGGCGGCTCGCATCGCAGCCGCCGCGCCGAACGCACCGCAGGCAGGCCAGCCGGCGCGTCCGTCGAAACTGAAGCTCTCGATTCTTTCCTACAGCTTTCGCGGCTTACTCAAGGAAGGAAAGATGGATGTGTTCGGCTACCTCGAGTCGTGCAAGTACAGGTACGGCCTCGATGCGGCGGACATCTGGAGCAGCTTCCTCACGAGCACGGACGAACCGTACCTCAGGAAGATCCGGGAAGCGCTCGATGAGCGAGAGATGGTGCTCGCCGACCTATGCACCGACGGCACGTGCATCTGGGACGACAAGCCGGAAGTCCGCGAGAAGAATTACCAGAACGCTCTTCGGCATCTTAAGGCGGCCGAGATTCTCGGCGCCCGCTTCATGCGCCTGGACTCGGGCGGAGTGAATCCAGCCTGGACCAACGAGCAGTTCGACCACATCGTCAAGCGCTACAAGGAATACGCGCAGTTCGCGCACGACCACGGGTTCAAAGTCGGCGCGGAAAACCACTGGGGAGCCGAGAAGGTCTGGGCCAACATTCAGAAGCTCTATCGCGCAGTGGACCACCCGGCATTCGGCCTATCGATCCACGTCAACGCGTCCTGGGCCGGCACGCAAGCCGAGAGGGACGTGGCGGACAGGGAGGTGGCGCCGTGGGTGTCCCACACGCACCTCGATCTCGGCCTCACGACCGGACCGCTACCGCTGCTCGAGGAGAAACTCGCCAACCTGTGGAACGCCAACTACACGGGCTACTACAGCATCGAGCACCATTCGGGAAAGGACGAATACCTGGAAGTAGCAGTGCAGTTGGCCAGGGTGCGCAGTGTTCTGGACCGTTTCCGCACCGGGCAGAGCCAGTTTCTGAAGCGGCCCCAGGCGTAGTCACAGTAGCCATGAGAGGGCCGGGCACAGACCCGGCCCTCAGGGGCTGCTACTGAAGAGCCAGCAGCCTCGTAGTGTTCGCGCGCATCTCCAGAGGGAATTCCGTTACGCCCTCCGCCACTACGCGGTTGTCCATCAAGTCCACCACGCGCGCGGAACGCGGCAGCCGCACGATACGTTTCCCCCCGCCCGGAGCATAGATCGCAAGGAACCCCCTGTTCGCATAGACGAGGTCGCCGGCATCCGTGTACACGTGGCAGCCGGCCGCCCGCGCGATGCTGCGCAAGAGGGACGCGGGCAGGATAGGTGCGCTCGAATAGACCGACGTCCATCCGTCCTGTTCCTTTACAACGAGGCCCGGACGATTCAGCCCGGCCAGTGTGCCAAGCACGGTCGCCTTCGGATCGTCGCCATAGAACCGCGGCTGAATGCGGAATCCGGGCAGGTCGCGTTGCAAGGTGACGTCGTTCGGGTCTTTCAGATAGAGCCGGTGATCGAAGTAGCGCTTGATCTGCGCGACGTTGACGTCGCTGCCGTAAACCAGGCCGCGGGGCAGCGAAGAGGTGTACGGATGACTGGACGAGTTGAGGGTCACGTGCAACTCGCCGGCCGAGGCGTCTTCGGCCACGCGAATTCCCGTGAGCGCCTGTATGTTGTCCGTCGAGAGTTTGCCGTCGATGTAGCCCGGCGCGTACACCCAGACGGCGGTCGCGTGATTTCGCTTCAGGCGCCGCTGAACGGCCGCGCGCTGCTCCGCGGAGACGCGGAATGTATTCAAAAAGACGTACAGCTTGTAATCCCGGAGCGCCGGATCATCGAGATCAGCCAGCGTGTAGGTATCGTATGGCGCGCCGATGTAGTTCAGCTCCCATTGCTTTTGCGCGCCCAGGAGCGCGGTCAAGAAGACCTCGCCGTCTCCGAAATAGCGCAGGCTGTCCTCATCCAGGACGACCGCGATGTCCGCGTTGGACCGCTTGTCGGCGCCGAGGTATTTTTCATCCACCTGGCGCACGCGCGAGAGCAGCGTGTGGATCTCGGGGCTGCCGTAGGTGCCACCGAGCAGTTCCATGTACCACATGCCGATGTTCTCAGTGAACGCGTAGGCGAAATCGCGCAGGAGCAGTCCTTCGGTCTCCTCGAAGTTGGTGGGGTTGCGCAGCGAATCGCCCCAGCGCCACTGGCGCTGCTGAAGATGCGTTTCGCTGTCCACCTCGTTGAAGTACAGCTTGCCGTGCAGAGCGATGCTGTCCGGCAGCGTCTGCGCCGTGTCGGCGCCGCCCACGCCGCGGTTGTCGTAGGTGTGCGGTCCGGCGATGAAGTCGACATCGGGCGAGTGCAGCACGCGGTGGAAGCGCAGGTGGCCGCTGTGATTCAGGCTGAGGTGCGGGTAGCTCGTCCAGAGATATCCATAGAACGAACCGACAACTTTTTTGCGCCCGGTGATCTCCTTCGTCCAGCGGCACTGTTCGAGCAGCACATCGGAGAGGAGGTCATTGAAGAACTCGAAATAGTCGGGCACGTGCATGCTCACGGCGGGATCGAAGAAGATTCCGCGCGTGGTGCGCTTGCGCGCCTCCTCGGAGGGCACGGATGCCGTTTCGAAGCTTACGTTCGGATCTCCCCAGGCGCGGCGCAGGTCGTCCACCCGGCCCTGGTATTTGCGCGCGAGCCAGCGTTGGAATGCCACTTTGGCCGGTTCGCTATAGTCTTCCACGCCGAACTCCGTGGGCGGCGGCGCGCCCGGCTTAATCTCCCAGTACGCGTTCCACGAAAACCACTCGCCGTAGACGCCATTGCCCGGGAAGTAGCCCACGATGCGGTCGCCGTACTTGGCCTCGACATGCTTGAGAAACGCCTCCAGAGCGCGGTGCGCGAGTTGGCGATACTTCTCTGAAGCGAACGAGGGGTGGCACGGTTTGTTGAATGTCGCAGGAGTGCCGTCGGCGTGGCGCGTGATCTCGTTCGGGAATTCCTGGCACCACCAGTCGCCCGGCGTGACGCCGACGCGCGGCAACACGAGCATGCCGGGATTTTCCTTCAGGTACGCTTCCATGACCGCGTCGGTCTGTGTGAAATCGTACTTTTCGGGTCCGGTCCAGCCGAGAGGCAGGCTGAAATCGGCAATCCGGATGCCGGTATTGACGAAGGGCCTGACGTCGGCGGCAGTTTTGGCGTAATAGGTCAGAGTGCTGGTGAGTTTACCGTCCACGAACAGCGCCGGCATTCCGCTGTGGAGTCTGACTTCACTGGTCAGGTTCTTGCCTCGCTGAGAGCAACCGGCAGATGTAAGCAAGCAACCGACAAATAGCAGAGCGATTGGTCTTGTCATGACTTGTGCCCAAGGATATGGCACGGCTGGCGCGCGCGCAATTGAAATTTCATCAATTACGGTTTACCGATCGTGAACCGAACAGAGTGCGGCGCGGGCCAGGAGGGCTGACCCCACGCGCTCAGCGCGATGGGTCGAGCGGGAGCGCCGGTTCCTCGACAGTCACGCGGGGCATCGCCCGTCTTCGAGCGTCGGCCAGGCGGCGAAACTCGGCGAATTGCGCGGCGGCGTCCGAAGTGCGGCCCAGCCGTTGGAGGGTACTCGCGAGCAGGTAGCGGAAGGATTCCTGTTCGGGCGCAAGTTTGACGGCGCGCTCGAGCAGGGGCAACGCCGCGGCCGGATTATCGGCCTGAAACTCGATCCTTGCGAGCGCGTATATCGGGTCGGCGTAGTCGGGCCGCAACTCGAAAGCGCGCCGGAGCAATGCCCGCGCACGCTGCGCGTCGAGGTTGTTCCTGTAGAGAAGAGCGCCCAACTGGTAGGTGGATTCCGCGTCCTGCGGCGCGAGTGCTATGGCCTTCTCCAGGAACTGCATCGCGGGGCCATCATCGTTGACCCGCAAACGCATGCGTCCGAGCCCGGCCCACGCAGGCGCGGATGACGGGTCTAATTCCGCAGCCTGCCGGAATTCCGGCTCGGCGCGGTCATAGTCGCGGGCCCGGTAGAACAGCAGTCCGCGAAGGAGATGGACCTGCGCGCTCTGGCCGGGAAGGGTCTCGACCTGTTGGAGGAGTTGGCGGCCGCGCTGGTCGTCACCGGCGCGGCTGTGCGCGGCCGCCAGGGCGATCAGCACGGTGATCTGGCCGGGTTGCGCCGCGTTCACCCGTTCCAATTCGAGGATGGCGCGGCGGAGATCGCCTGTCTGAGACAGGCACAGGCCCAGCAATTGGCGCGCGCGATTGTCGTTCGGATGGCTCTTCAGGAACAGATCGAACGCCTCGATGGCGCGATCATAACGCCCGGCGCGCAGGCATGCGACTCCGAGATTGAAGTAGACCGGGGTCAGTTTGGGATTCGCCTTGAGAGCCTTCTCGTAAGTCGAGATAGCTTCGTCGAACTTTTCGAGGCGCGCCACCGTGGCGGCCAGATTGCTGAGGGCTTCGGCGGATGCGGGATTCTGCTTGAGGTACCCCCGATAGATGAGTTCAGCGCGCGAGTAGTCGCCGCGCTCAAAAGCGTCGCGCCCGAGTGCGAGTGGATCCTGAGGGGGAACGGCCGCGACCAGGAAGGCAACGAAGAAAAGCAGTACCACAGGAGAATTGTACTTCGAGGGTGACCGGCCGGACCCGAAGGGCCGGCCGGTCGGCGGTGCTGCGGGGTTAAAAATAGAACTTCGCAGCAAGCTGGATGATACGCGGGTTGCGGGCGGCGTTGACTGCGCCAAACCCGTAGGTTCCACCACCGCCGCCGAGCGACGACGGAAGGTTGGTGAGAGCACCGGTAGTCGGGTTGAAAGTGGCCGACCGGTTGAAGTCGCTGAACTGGGTGTGGTTCCACGCGTTGAACAGCTCGACGCGCAGTTGCAGGTAACGCGATACCTCCGAGGTGAACGGGAAGTTCTTGAACGCGGAGATGTCCCAGTTATTGACTCCCGGGCGCGTGACGATGCGCTGGGCGGATTCCATTCCCATGCTGCCCACCGCCGCGGGTGCGAACACCGATGTATTGATGAAGGCATCCCATTTCTGGCTGCCTTTGTCAAGGGTCGGATTGCCCTTCACCACGATGCGCGGTCCCCACGTGTCGCTGCCGGTGGTCATCCGGTTCAGGTTCGAAATGCCGGAAAGTCCGTAGCTCATGGTGTCGGGCTGGCCCGAGATGAAGGATGTGATGCCGGAAATCTGCCAATTGTTGAACACTGCCCGTCCGACAGGGTTGTCGAGGAAGTTGTTCTTGGCGAGCTTCGGCACGTCGTAGATGTAGTTGACCACCAGCATGTGGCGCCGGTCCATGGTGAGAAGGCTGTAGTTCGCCTTGCCCATGTCGATGGGGTTGACCGAATCGCCGGTCGCTCCCGCGGTGCCCAATGCCTTCGACCAGGTGTAAGCAACGCCGAGTTGCAGACCTTCCGAGAGGCGGCGGTTCAGACTGACCTGGAGAGCGTTGTAGTTGCTGTCCGCTCCCATTCCCTGAAGGTTGATATCGCCATACCCCTGGTAGGGGCGGATGTAGTTGATTGGCAGCGTCGTCGTTCCATCGAACTTCGGCGTTCCCAATGTCGGGTCCTGGTTCCGCGGCAGCCACGCTGAGCCGAACGGCATGCCGTTTACGTTGAGCGTGAAGACCTGGTGTCTCGAAATTGATCCGACATAGGCGACGTCCGCCACCAGCTTGAACGGCAGTTCGCGCTGGAAGCCGACGTTCCAGTTGTAGGTGGCCGGCATTTTCCCGTCGGGCGAGAAACCGCTGAGTCCCTGAGGGAACATGGTCCCGGAAGCGCTGCCGAGAGCATCGATACTGCTGTAGTACACGACCGGCTGAACGAGCGCGGGCGGGTTGCTGACGCCTCCCGTTCCGTAGATTCGCTCGTAGAACACGCCGCCGCCCGCGCGAAACACCGTCTTGGGCGTCATGCTCCAGGCCAGTCCGATGCGGGGCGCATAGAGCACGCCGTTGCTCCGGATTTGCCCGCGGAAGTAGCCCTCTCCGGCCCTGGCTATGCCGTTTACGTAGGCGCCGCCCTGCCATTTGCCCACGCCCGGCACCAAGGCGCCGATATAGACGGCGGGCAGAAGCTGTTGCGTGAGCGGGTCTTGCGCTACCACCTTCCCGGCGGAGTCTTTCACCCTGCCGTAAAGTATGCCGGCCTGGGCCGGATCAAAAAATGCCGAGTTGAACGAGGCGCCCCGGTTAAGAACGTCGTACTGCGGCTGCTGCACATAGAAGCGGATGCCGGCGTTCACAGTGAGATTCGATCGTACCTTCCAGATGTCCTGAACGTACCATTCGGCGTCCGTATAGCGAAGCCGGCTGTTAAGCAGGGTGCTGCCCTGTTGGAACCGCTGGAAGTTGCCGATGAGCGCATTCGAAAACGCCCAATTCGTATCGCCCGGGTTCGCTGTGTCGCGGTCAAAGTAGAACTGGCCGTTGATCGGGGATTCCGTTGTCTGGTCCTTGCGGCTGCGCTGAACGTAGAACCCGAACTTGAGCTGATGGTTCGACATCACTTTCATGATGTTGTCGGTGAAATCGAACGTGTCGTTCACGTTGTAGAACGGGACGTTGTTCAGATTGTAGTTCGGAGCGCTGGACACGCCGCCGAAGTTCATGCTGGGAACCAGATTCAGAGCGTTTGCCTTGGGGAACGGCATGCGCACATCCAGCCCCATCTTCGATGCGTTCTGGCCATCCGTGGTCGGTAGGATGGTGAGGCGGTTGCGTCCCGGCCCGAAGATAAACTCGTTGGTGAGGGTCGGGCTCAACACTGTCGTCACGTTGACGATGCCGGCTTGGGCCGGCTGTTTGTAAGCGAGCGCACCGAGCGGGATATTGGTGGCCGAAGCCCACCAGCCATAGGGCGCCTGCTGGGTGTCATCATCCAGGATGCCGCGGAAGAAGACCCGCCAACTGTCATTGATGTTCCAGTCTACGCGCACCATCTCCTGCCGGCGCGGGTAAGCGGCGGACACCTGGGACTGGAAGTTGTAGGAGTTCTGCCCGGTGACGTTGGGCAATGGAAGATACTTCAGCATCTTCTGGCCGTTCGCGTTCCAGCGGTTCGCGGGAATCTGGTTGCCCGGGAATGCCGCGCCGGACAAGGGATCTTTGATGATCACGAGCCTGCCGTCGCCCTCGTGCGTGAGAGAGAAGTCGCCGTTCCGCTCGGCTGCGGTGGGCACGGTGGCCGACTGCGTAGCCTGCGGAAGCAACTGCTTCTGCCATTCCTGCGACCAGAAGAAGAACAACTTATTTTTGTTGGAATTGAACTTGCCCGGGATGTATATGGGGCCGCCGATGTTATAGCCCTCATAGTTGTAGCGATACAGCTTCCGGGCCAGGCCGTCCTTATTGTTTTTCCAGTTGTTGGCGTTCAGGCCCTCGTGGCGGTGGAACCAGTAGCCTGTGCCGTGGAAGTCGCGGCCGCCGCTCTTGGTCACTACGTTGATCGCGGCGCCCGCGACGCGGCCGAACTCGGCGGGTGCGCTGTTGGTCAGTACGCGGAACTCGGCCACGGCGTCCACATTCAGGCTCGTTAGCTGAGTGCCGTTGTTGCCGGTATCCATGTTGGTCGCGCCATCCAGCGTCACGCTGTTGGACGTGCCCCGCTGGCCGTTGGCGAAAATGCTGCCGATGCCGCTCGGCCCGGCGACGTCGTTCGACGCCGTGCTGAGGACGCCCGGGACCAGCGCTGTGAGCGAAAGATAGTTGCGCCCGTTCAGCGCGAGGTTTATTACCTGCTGGCCCGTTACGATGCCGGACCGCTCAGCGCTTTCGGTCTGCACCTGCGGCGCTTCGGCGACCACGCTGATGGTTTCGCTTGTCGCTCCGACCTCCATAACCAGCGCCGGGAGATCGATCCGATCGTTGGCGAACAACTTGATGTCTTTCTGTTCGAACTTCTTGAAACCGGTCACCTCGACGGTCAGAGTGTAGACCGATGGGATGAGCGGGAATACCACAAAAGTGCCGTCGCCCTCGCTCTTGATCTCGCGGGCCACGGCCCCCTGAGTCTGGTTGATGACGACAATCTTCGCGCCCGGAACCACAGCGCCTTGTCTGTCCTTGACCACGCCGGAGAGCGACGCGGACACTTGCTGGCCCCACGCCGCCGTCATGACGGTCAGCAGGCATACAACTACGACCAGCCAGCGCACAAAATGACCCTTCCTTAGAGACATGTCACCTCACATTGATGTCATAGCTTTGCTGCGAGACTACCACCAGCCCTGACGATAGCGCCTCATTCGATATCCGACAATTGAAATCTTTTCAACTCCGATTTACTTTTTCTCAGGAATTTTGCCCGCAGCAAAAGCGATCATGTCCTTTGGATTGATGACGGAGCAAGAAAAATGAAATGGCTTCAACGGCTCTGGCTCGCGTTCCCTCTGGCGAGCGTTCTTGCCGCGGGCAGTCCGCCCGCCCCCATGGAGGTGTACTTCACACCCTACTCGCACCTGGATCTGTTCTGGGGCGGGACGCGTGAAGAGTGCCTCGCACGCGGCAACCGGATCATCGCGAAAGCGATCCGCCAGGCGGCGCAATCGCCGGAGTTCCGGTTTCTGATCGAGGACGAAGTCTTCCTGGCGAACTATGTGGATACGCACCAGGGAACTGCGGAGCTGGCCGAGTTACGGCGCCTGGTTCGCGACGGGCGCGTGGAGATCTCGCCCAAGTGGGCCGCGGTCTTTCAGGGCCTTCCGCCGGGCGAGGTACACGTGCGGAACCTGGTCATCGGCAAGCGATATGCCCGCAGCACCTTCGGCGTGGACCCGCAGATGGCGCACCTGGGCGACCTGCCGGATTACACGAAGCAGCTTCCGCAACTGCTGGCCTCGGCCGGCGTGCCGTACATGATCATGACGCGCATGGGGCCGAAGGATAAGTCGCTGTTCCGCTGGCGTGCGCCGGACGGCTCCAGCACCCTGGTCTGGAACGCCTTGAAGGACTATGGGCAGTGGGTGTTCATGCGGCGGGGAGCGGGCGCTGAAGAGGTCGAGCGCGTGCGCCAGCAGCTCGAGTTCATTCGACCCACCTGGACGGGTCCGTGGTTCGTACACTGGGGTGTCGATCTCTGGACGACGCCGGACAACCTCGTAGACATCGTGCATCAGCTGAACGGCGCGCAATCGTTCTCCCGTTTTCAATTCGCCACGCCATCGGAGTTCTTCAAACGAGTTTCGGCCAGCCCTTCAATCCCGGAGTTGAGCGGAGAAATTCCCTCTTCGTGGCCAAATATCGCCACTTCCCTTCCCCACATATGGCCGATGGCCGAGCCCAGCACGAACACTCTGCTCAACGCCGAGAAGTTCGCCGCCATCAACTACGGCCTGGGGTATGCGGACTATCCGGGCGCCAGGTTCGAAAGGCTCTGGAAGCTGCTCATCGAGTCGATGGATCACAACCACGACGGCCAGGGCGGCGCGATCGGCGACAACCGCAAGATCGGCTACATGCAGATGGCGCAACTCGAAGGCGGCGAGATTCTGAGGGACATGCTGCGCAACATCGCCGAGCGGGTGCAGATCCCGGCAGCCGAGCGCAGCCATCCGATCGTGGTATTCAATCCTCAGAACTGGCAGCGCGACGACCTGGTGAACGCGCACGTTACGCTGTACGGCGACGTGATGGCGGGCGATCTGGGCGACTACCGCAAGGGCATGCGCCTGGTGGACGAGCAGGGGCATTCGGTTCCGTTCATCGTCCCCGATTACCGCGAGAACATTTCGCGCGGCCTGGAAATCACGTTTATCGCGCGCGGAGTTCCGCCGCTCGGCTACAAAGCGTATTACCTGCTTCCCGCCGCGGCCCCTGACAGTTTTCCCCAGGCCGCGACAGTCCAACTCGACACGGAGAAGGATCGCCGGGATACCCGCCGTTCCCTGGGCGAGGATGTCCTGGAGAACGACTACTATCGCGTGAACGTGGACCGGGCGACTGGACGTGTGTCGCTATTCGATAAACAATTGAACCGCGCGGTGGCGACGGACATGGAGATCGCGGGCGTGGAGGAGCGAGGCGGAAACTACATCGGCGTCGAACCGCTGACCGGCCGGACGATTCCCAACAGCGTGCGCGCGATCGAACTCGAGGAGAACACTCCGGTTCGGGCCGTGCTGCGGATCGACGGCGTGGTTTCCGACATCCCCGTCAGCCAGCGGCTCACGCTTTATCGCGAACTCAAGCGGCTCGACATCGAGAACCGGGTCGTATGGAAGGAGCCGCGCCTCGTTCGCCTGGTGCAGACGATGCCCACCGGGCGGCCAGCGATGTCTCTCCACTACGGGGTGCCTTTCGGCGCGAGCGGCACGGAGGACATACTGCCCAACTCCGGCACGCACCTTCCCGACGAGATCACGAACGAAGCGTGGAAGCGCGTCCGCCATGTGCAGGACTGGTTTCACGCAGGCGCCGAGGATGGCGGCCTGACCGTTGCCACCGATCATCCGCTCATCAGTTTCGACGGGTCCACCATCCGCGCCGAGATGATTCGCGGCGCGCGCTTCTCCTCCACCCGCATCGTTCGCGACGGGCAGGTTTTTTCGCACCACTACCCTCCGTCCGACACTTACGTCTTCCGGTACTCGCTCTCTTCCGGGAAAGGCAATTGGCGGGATGCAAAGGCCTACCGCTCCGGCATGGATTTCAACGCGCCGCTGCTCGCCGTCAGCGTGAGCAACCGCATCTCTTCCAAACCGCTCCCGCCGAGCCTTTCATTCTGCAAGCTGGAAGGCGATCATCTGGTGGTCAGCGCCCTGAAGAAAGCGGACGCGGGCCGCGGCCTGGTGCTGCGCTTTTACGAAATGGAGGGAAGGGCGCCATCCGAGACTTCCGTTGAGATGTTGGGCCGGCGGGCACAGATCCGCGCCGTCAACGTGCTCGAAGAGAGTCTTGAGTCCAAGCCCGGGCAGACGCTGCGGGTAGGCCCGCACGAAATCAAGAGCGTGCAATTCGAGATGGAAAAGGAGGCGAAGTGATGCGGGCCCGAGCGTGGCTGCAAATAGTCTTACTGGCCGCATCGGTGGCCGCGGCGAATGCCCAGGACGTGTTCCTGATCCCGTTCTCTCATTTGGATCTTTTCTGGGCCGGCACGCGAGAGGAGTGTCTTGCGCGAGGGAACGCCATTATCGACAAGGCAGTTCAACTGGCGAAAAAATATCCCGAGTACCGCTTTCTGCTCGAGGATGAGGTTTTCATTTCCAATTACGTGGAGTCCCATAAGGGATTGCCGGAACTGGAAGATTTCCGCCGCCTGGTAAAGGAAGGCCGGATCGAAGTTTCGCCCAAGTGGGCGGGCATCTACCAGAACGGAGCGCGCGGAGAAGCGCACGTGCGCAACTTCCTGACCGGCAAGACCTACGCGCGGAGCGTGCTCGGCGTAGATCCGCAGATGGCACAACTCGGCGACTTGCCGGGCTATACTCCCCAGTTCCCGCAGATTCTGGCCAAGTCCGCTACACCCTTTACAGTGATGACCCGCATGGGACCGCTCGGGCAATCGCTTTTCCGGTGGAAGGCCCCGGACGGAACGACAGCGCTCACGTGGCACGCCATCAAGGGCCACCATTGGGGCGTTGCCATCGGATTGCATCGCGATCTGGACGAGAAACGGCTCGGTCAGCTCGCTACAGACCTGAAGGAGGTCAAGGCAACCACGGCGGGCCCGATTGCGATGTACTGGGGAGTCGATCTCTGGGCGCCCAGTGAGAAGGTGATCGAGAACCTGGGCGTGTTGAACCGGCAATTCGCGCCCACGCGTTTCCGATTCGCCACTCCGCTGGATTTCTTCCGCGCGGCAGAGCGCGAGCGCGGGTTGCCTGAGCTGGCTGGCGACATCCCGCCGGCATGGTCGAACCTGGCCTCGGCGCTCAACGAGGTCTGGCCGCTGAGTACCGCCGCGACGGACGCCCTGCTTACCGCGGAAAAATTCGCCGCGATCAATCACGCGATGGGACAGGCCGCCTACCCGCAGGAGCAGTTCGACTTCCTATGGAAGAAGCTTCTGGAATCCATGGACCACAACCACAGCGGACAGGGTGGGCAGATCGCGGGCGACCGCAAGATGGGCTATGCCCAACTCGTGCGCCTTTCGAGCGAACAGATCGCCCGCGACATGCTCCGCAACATCGCGGAACGGGTGCAAATCCCGGTGCGCCCGTCGCACCCAATTGTGGTTTTCAATCCGCTCGGCTGGCAGCGGGACGATCTGGTGCGTGCGCATGTGACGCTCTATGGCGACGTCGCCACCCAGGACATTCAGGCTTTTCGCAAGGGCATGCGCCTGGTGGACGAGAGCGGCAACAGTGTGCCGTTCGCGGTTGAGGAAACCAGCGAAAACATCTCGCTTGCCCTGGATCTCGTGTTCGTGGCCCGCGCAGTGCCCTCGCTCGGCTACCGCACTTATTACCTGACTCCCGCGGAGAAGCCCGGCGCGCCCGCAAAGACAGTTAGTGTCGATTCGGACAGCGACAAGGACCGCAAGAACGCCAATCGTCCGCTCGGCCATGACGTGCTGGAGAACGACTTCTTCCGCGTCGATATCGACAAGGCGACGGGGCGCATCGCCATCTATGACAAGCAGCTTCAGCGCGACATCGCCAAAGATGTCGAGATCGTAGGCGTGGAGGAGCGCGGAGGCAACAGCATCGGTATTGAGCCGCTCACCGGCCGGGTGTTCGCGCGCCACATCAGGGAGGTTGCGGTCGAACAGAACAACGCCGTTCGCGCTGTCGTGCGGATTGCGGGCGCGATTGCGGACATCCCGATCACGCAGCGCGTAACGCTCTACCGCGGCCTGAAGCGCATCGACCTCGAGAACACGGTGGAGTGGCCGGGAGAGCGGTATCTGCGGCTGGAGCAGGTGGTGCCTCATGGGATCGAGCGGCCGCAGATGCGATACGGCATCCCGTTCGGCTCGATTGACGCCGCCAACCTGATGCCCAACTCGGGCCCTCACTTTCCGGATGAGATGAACAAGGATGCATGGCTGAAGACCCGCCAGATCATCGACTGGATCTCGGCATCCAGCCAGGATTGGGGACTCACCGTCGCCTCCGACCATCAATTGACGGTGTTCGATCCGGGCGCAATCCGCGCGGTGATGGTTCGCGGCACGCGCTTCTCGCTCGAACGGGTTGTCCGCGGCGGCGAGCTCACTTCATACCAGAAGCCGCCCGTCGGCACCTACACTTTTCGTTACAGCCTGATCCCGGAGGCGGGCGGATGGAAGGCGGTCCGGTCACACCAGGCCGGTTCCGCGTTCAATAACCCGCTGATCCCCGTCGGCGCAACGGACGACATCTCGACGAAGTCGCTGCCGCCCTCGCGCTCGTTCTGTTCCCTGAGCGGGGACAACCTGATTATCACTGCCCTGAAGAAAGCGGAGCGCGGCAATTCTGTGATAGTCCGCTTTGTCGAAGTGGAAGGCCGCTCTGCGGATGCGGCAGTAAGTTTCATGGGAGCGCCGCAAGAGGTGCGGGAAGTTAACATGATCGAGGATGAGATACCCTCGACCGCACGGCCGAGGGCCGCGGTGAAGCCATACGAGATCAAGACCTTGCAGCTAGTTCGCCCTTAAAGGGGGTACGCCTTTACTGGCGGCAAATCGAGGTTCGAAATAATTCAATTGCTTCAGAGACTCTGCTCACGCATGATGATTTTTGGGCAGCGCTGAGGGTTGGAACCCCCACTCAGGGCTGGTGGCCCCTCGCGCGGCCGGCGCGAAGTTACGTTTTGGACGAGGCAGAAATGGAATCAACGGTTACGACCGAGATCGCAAACATAGAGGATATCTGCGAGCGCTATAAGCGGCTGTATGCAGGCGCGGTCTATGATGTGCTCGAAAGCCTGGGGTACCCGAACCAGGCGTTGTTTCACGATCTCAGGCCGCTGGCACCCGGCATGAAGCTTGCGGGCCCGGCATTCACGATGAAGGGGAGCGAGGCTGTCGAGCGCGACGACGCCGCCCGCAAGAGGCGCATGCAGATGGTATGCGAGATGCGGCATCCCTGCATCGAGGTTCGGGACCGCGGCACCGCTTGTAACCTGGCCGCTTACGGCGAACTGAGCGCGACGACAGCACGCGCTCACGGAGCGGTGGGCGCCCTCATCGACGGCGGCACACGGGACTGCCGGCATCTCATTTCCATGGACTTCCCGGTATTCGCGCGCTACCGTTCGCCCGTGGAGTCATTTGGACGCTACATGGTGATCGCCTGCCAGGTGCCGGTACGGATGTCGGGGGAATTGACCGAAACGGTCGTGGTCAACCCCGGAGATTTCATCTTCGGTGAAGAGGATGGAGTCATCGTGATTCCGAAGGACCTGACCTTGAAGGTGCTGCTGGAGTGCGAACGGATCGCTGGACTCGAAGATCTGGCGCGGCACGACTTTGCCCGGGGCGACGATCCCGTCGATGTCTTCCAGCGCTACAAACGGCTCTAGGAAGAGACTCGTTTTTTCGGTGCCCGCTCGACCGGCTGCATGCTGAGCCGCGGGCGGGTCCACCGCAAGTGTTGCGCCTGGGCGATGAACTCACGTACCGCCTGTGCCAGGTATCCGGCTCTTCTCCTGGCTAGTACTATTTGCGATACCAGCGGAGGCTCTTCCTGTTGAATGAGCTGCAATCTGCCGTCCCGAAGGTCGGCATCGACAATCCACATCGGCAGCATCGAGATGCCCAACCCCGAGTGGATCATCGCTTTGATCGCCTCCGCGTTATCGAACCGCATGAGCACGCGTGGTTCGAAGCCGTGGGCGGCAAAGTAGCGGTCGATCGGCTCCTCCATCCGCGATCCCTTATGGAACAGGATGAAGCGCTGATTCCTGAGGTCCGCGAGCCGGCAAGGATGGGCCAGCGTCCGTCCCGAGACGAGCACCATCTCGAACTGCCAGGAGGTCTCTACAACGATGTCGGAACTCTCATGCAGTTCCGGCGAGACAAGTAACGCGAGATCGAGCTTCGCCTCACGGAACTTATCGAGGAGAACAGGAGTATGGCCGGATTCCACCAGAAGGTCGATGTCCGGATGTGCCCGCTGGTACTTCTTGAGCAGCACCGGAAGAATGTAGCTGCTCAAGGTTGGACCGGCGCCGATCCGCACCACGCCGCGTTTCATCCCCTTCCACTCATCGAGCGCCAGCAGCGCGCCGTCGTAATGGGCCAGCATATTCCTGAAGCGCGGTATCAGTATTTCGGCCGCTTGTGCGAGTTGGAGGCGATGGCCAAACTTTTCATACAGGCACACGCCCAGTTCGGACTCGAGCGCTTTCAATTGCTTGTGGATCGCCGCGGCGCTCAGGTTCAGCCGCTCCGCCGTCAGCTTCAGGCTGCCCAGTTCGGCCAGAGCCACGAGGCTCCGGACTTCCTTCAGTTCCAACAGCACCTCCCGTTTAGCGCGCGCCTCAAAGGAAAAGGGTATCGGATTCCGCTCGCCCCAATCAACTTTCAACGGACCGCTCTCGGCTTTCGGTTTGACCGGAGCACATACGAATAGACTGTATAGACTTGGAGGTCATCATGGAGAAAATCAATCGGAGAAAGTTCTTCGGCGCTACGTCGGTCACCGGCGCCGGGATGTTCATCGGAGGCCAGCGCACAGCGGAGGCCGCCGCATCCGACAGCATCAGAGTCCCTGAAACACGTATCCCTGTCGCGGCGGAGGCCGATGTCGTCGTGATCGGCGGCGGGCCGGCGGGTTTTGGAGCCGCCATGCGCGCGGCGCGATCCGGAGTCAAAACGCTGCTCATCGAGCGCTTTGGCGGCCCGGGCGGCGCGGCCACGAGCGGATATATGTGTGTGACGGGCGAGGGAGGAACGTTTCCGCTTCATTCGGAGTGGGTCAAGGGATTACGCGATGAAGGCTGGCTCTTCGACGCATGGAAGGCCTATCCGCAACTGCCCGGCAACGTGCTGGTGCATCAATCGGGACGAAATAACTTCCACCCCGACGATGGCGCCTATGTGATGATCCGCATGCTGGAGAAGGAAAACGTAAAGCTTCTGTTTCGTACTCTGTTTGTCGATGCGGTGCTCGAACCCGGCTCGGGCGACCGCAATATCCAGGCTGTGATCGTGGAGAACGCTTCCGGCAGGCAGGCGATCAAGGCCAAGGTCTTCATTGACGCGACGGGGCGCGCCGACGTGGTGGCGCGGGCTGGTGCTCCTTTCACGAGCGCCGGCAACGATAAGGGCTTGCCGGTTCCCTTCTCGCTTATGTACAAGGTCAGCGGAGTCGATTACGCGAAGCTGTTTGAATACCAGAAGTCCGATCCGGCCTTGTGGACGGCGATTGCAAAGGCAAGAGCCGCGGGAGACATTCCCGAGGGACTGTACATGCCCTACCAGTACACCGTCGGCGGAGGTTGGGGAGGTTATTCGGGCTGTCCTCAATTGAACATGTGCGCGATGCGCGGCAATGGAGAAATGCTGGTCTGGAGTTATTCGCCTTTTCATTGGGGACTGAACCCGTCGGAAAAGGGCTTTGATGCGAGCCGCGGCGAAATCGAGATGAGGAAATTCAACACCGCGGAAGTGAAATTCCTCAGGAAGTACGTTCCGGGATTTGGAAACGCCTATCTGTCGGGGATGGCGCCCTACCTGGCCTTGCGCGAGGGCCGCCATCCTCAGGGCGAATATATGTTGACCCGGGACGACATCCTCAAAGAAAGCAAGTTCCCCGATGCGGTCCTGAAGAGGACGTTGGGCGACCCGCTCGACATTAGTCCGGAGAGAATGCCGCGCATCAATGAGCGCGGGGAGCTGATGCGACTGAAGCCGTCTGCAAAGCAGCGCTCCTATACCTGCGACATTCCGTACCGCGCCTTTCTGCCCAGGAAGGTGAAGAACCTTCTGCTCGCGGGCGAGTGCCTGTCCTGCACGCACGACTGGTTCTACGGTTACCGGCTCATACCATGGTGCATGCGAACCGGCGAGGTAGCCGCGACCGCCGCCGTAACAGCCCTGAAACAGGGGATCGCGCCCAAAGACGTCAAGTGGACCTCGGGGTACTTCACGGACTAATAGCTGAAAAAGAATGATGCGGGCCGGGCATGCCCGGCCCCTACAGGAAGGGGACATGGAGTACACACGAAGAAGTCTGCTGAAGGCCGCGTTCACACTGCCTGCGGGAACCTGGCTGGCCCGCTACCACGCGCTCGCCGCGCCGGCCCGCAAGATGGTAAAGATCACGGGCATCAAGGCGATGCAGGTGCAGCGCGGCGGCAACTGCCTGGTCAAGGTGGAGACCGACGCGGGACTGGTGGGCTATGGGGAGGCCGGCTCGACTGGTCCTATGGCGCGGGCTCGCATCGAGACGTTGAAGCGGTTCCTCATCGGCGAGGACCCGCTCGCCATCGACCGTCACTTCGAAGTGATGACATCGCAGATGCACGCCTTCATGGCTCACATTCCCACGATTAGCGGCATCGACATCGCACTGTGGGACCTTGCGGGCAAAATTCTGAATGTGCCCGTCTCGACGTTGATGGGCGGCCCGTTCCGCGACAAAGTCCGGCTGTATATCAACTCGGCCCCCAAGGACCTGCTCAATCCGGGTGCGTGCCGCGAATGGGCGGACCGGATGAAGGCCGATCCAAATGGCTGGAGCACCTTCAAGATGACGTTCATGGCGCTGCTCGATGGCAACAAGGCGGCGGCACAGATTTCACCGCTGCTGAGCCGCCGTGAACTGGCGCGCATCGAGCGAGGCTTCAACAACGTGCGCGAGGCCCTTGGCCCGGAATATGACATCGTGGTGCATTGTCATAACGAGTTTGACCTGCCCAGCGCCACCGGTATCGGGCGCGCGGTCGAGGCGTCCCAACCAATGTGGTTGGAGGACCCGATGCCAGTGCAGTGGACCGAGAGTTGGATTGCCCTGAAACGTGCCGTGCGCGTACCCATCCTGACCGGCGAGAAACTGGAGATGCCGCGCCAGTTCTTCCCATTTCTCCACAACCAGGCGGTGGACATGATTCAACCGGATCTGGCTTTCAGCGGCGGGCTGACCGGCTGCCGCAAAATCGCCGATCTGGCTGCCCTCTACAACATCCCCCTGAATACGCACAATGTGGGAACGTTGCCGCTCACGATGGCGTCGGTGCACTTTGGAGCCGCGATTCGCAATTATACGACCTCGGAGAATGCCCTGACGCCCGGAAACATCGTGCTGGAGATGGGCACGGAACGGCCCGTCGTGAAGAACAGCTACATGGACGTGCCTAAGGAACCCGGCCTGGGATTTGACCTTGACCCGGATGTGCTGCGGAAGAATGTGAAGCCAGGCGAGCCCTGGTGGGACTGAGGCCTTTCACTATCGGTGAATCCACTTTCACGAAAAGTAGCTTGTACTCCCCATCGGGATCGACGATCCTGCTCGGTGGTGGAATTATCGGTAGAAACCGGAACACAGGAGCAGCACATTCTGAAATCGTCCGGCCGGGCACAAGTACAACAGCAAGTTGAGGAGCAAAAGATAATGAGACGTCCTACGCGGCGCGATCTGTTGAGACTGGCGATCGCGCTGCCCTCTGCGGGAGTGTTCAGCCGCTACCGGGCATTGGCCGCCCCCAATGTGAATCGCGTCAAGATCACAAGCATTCGCGCCATGGCCATCCGGAATATTTCCGGGAATTGCCTGATTCGTATCGATACCGATGCCGGCATCACCGGGTACGGTGAAGCAGGCTCCACCGGGCCCATGGCGCGCGGGCGCATCGAAACGATGAAGTCCATGTTGATCGGCAAGGATCCTCTGGCGATCGAGGTCCATTTCCACAACATGACGTCGTTGATGCACACTTACATGGCCCATATCCCCACTATCAGCGGCATCGATATGGCGCTGTGGGATCTGGCGGGAAAAATCATAGGCGCCCCCGTGAGCACGCTGCTCGGCGGTCCGTTCCGCCCGGCCATCCCCATGTACTCGCACGGGCTCAACCTGGACATGTGGGACAAAGCGTCGTGCCGCGCCTGGGCCGAGCGCATCAAGGCGGCTCCGGAGGGATTCACCGCGTTCAAGAACGGCATCGACCGCGTGCTGGGCGTACCCGCCGCGCGATATGCCGGAACGCTCACAACCGAGCAACTCCGCAACGTCGCTCGAGCATATGCCAACTGCCGCGAGGCGGTGGGCGACGGCATCGACATCGCCGTACATTGCCATAACGAATTGGATACGCCCAGCGCCATCGCGGTCGCCAAGGCCGTCGAGCCGATGAATCCACTGTTTATCGAGGACGCGCTGAATCCGCCGTTCTCGGAATCCTGGATGGCTCTCCGGCGCTCCACTCGCGTGCCTCTGCTTACGGGTGAGAAGCTCGAGATGCTGCGAGGGTTCAAGCCATTCGTGGACAACCAGGCTGTGGACATCATTCACCCGGATCTGGCGTTCGCGGGCGGCATCACGGGAACCAAGAAGATCGCCGACTACGCATACACATTCCGCATGCCGGTTGCGTTGCACAACGTGGGGTCCCTGGTGCTCACCTACGCCAACGCGCATTTCGGCGCTTCCATCCAGAACTTTTACCGTTCGGAAAGCCAATTGGGACGGCCTAACCGTTACATCGAGGGAATGGCGGCCGGCAGTCCTCCCGAGGTGCGGAAGGGTTTGCTGACGGTCCCAACCGGGCCGGGCCTCGGACTTGAGATTAACCCCGACTTCCTGAAGGCAAATCTGGGGCCGGGGGAGCAGTACTGGGAGTAGAATCGAGTTCTGCATATGGCTTCCTTACAGAACGCGGTACCTATGCGCTGGCCCGCCGGTCCGCTCGAGATTGCCGGGCGGGCGAAGGCCAAGGGCTTCACTGCGGAGTTGAGGCAGGCTCTGGAGCGATTCAGCGATCCGACTTCCCTGGACATTCTGAAGGACTCTCCCGTCAACTGTCTGGTAGTAAGTTGGGCCGGAGGATTGCCCGAAGACGGTGAACAGCAGAAGGCGCTCGGTCCGCTGATAGATGCCGCCCGAAAGCGGAATCTGGCAGTTGTGGGTTGGGTGGAGGGCTCTACAAAGCACGACGCGGCTATCGCCTCCGCAAAATCCGCCGGGCTTGCCGCCGTAGCGCTTGGGGATTTCAAGGGCACGCCGGATTTCCCTGTGATTCCCTGGGGCGAGCGCGCCAGTGTGCCTTTTGACTCCGCGGGACCGGCGCTGGCAGTGACCGGGAACGTTTGGCCCGGAGTGGTGGCCCCAAGCGGCGACGCGACCGCCGGCCCAACCGGCGTACCATGGCTCGACTCGAACGCCTGGTACATCCAGTTGGCTCGCGCCCGCACTTCATCGCCCGTCTGGGTCATGTTCGATTCGCCCGGAGGCGGTCGCATCGTCTCCGCGCAGAATTACATGAACGCCATTTGCGATGCGGAGTCGGCGGGGGGACGATGGGTCATATCGCTCGATCCCAGCCTGCTGACCGGGCTTGCGCGAGGCGATGCGCGTGCCCGGGAGACTTTCCAGCAGATAGGGAGCGCCGCCGGCTTCTTCGAAAAGCATGCGGCCTGGAAGTCCTACCGCTCGCTCGGCGTAGTCGGCGTCATCTCCGACTTCGCGGGCGAGAACTTCGATATGAGCGGGGAGATCCTCAACCTGCTGGCGCGACGGAATCTCCAATTCCGCGTACTATGGAAGGCAAAGGCGCTCGCGCAGCCCTTCGCGGGATTGAAGGCGCTGATTTATGCTGACCCGGAGCAACCATCTCCAGAGCTTCGCAGCAAGATGATGGCCTTCGCCGAGTTGGGCGGGCTCCTGATAACCGGCCCGGGCTGGCAGGTGAAGGGGAGGCCCGCGAATCCCGATTTCCCGAACCAGTTCGAGGTGTGCGCATTCGGGAAAGGCCGTGTCGCGGTAGCGCGGAAGGAACTCGCCGACGCCTACGAGATTGCGGCGGACGTGCAATACCTGCTCAGCCACGGTAACGATCTCGTGAAGGTCTACAACAGCAGCAGTTCCGGATGCGCGCTCCTTGCGGCATCGCCGGACGGACGAAAGGCAGTGCTGCAAATCCTCAGCTATTCGGGCGGGCGCTTCGCCAGTACGAGGACGGTTTGGATCCGACAGAAGCATCGGAGCACGCGGCTGTGGCAAATCGGGGCCGCCGAACCAGTGCCCATCGAAGCATTGCCGTCCGAGGAGTATTTTGGAATGGAGTACCAGATACCATCGACGGCGCCAGGATATTTCGCCCTGGAGTTCGACAGTTAGGAGGAGAGCCGGCATGAGAGCACAGGTCAGCCGAAGAGAGTTCATGGCCGGAGCCGGAGCCGCGGGTCTGCTTTTGCAGCCGGGCCGTCTGCACGCGGCCGCCCCCACAGCCCCGGTCGCAATCGCGAGATGCCGCGGTTACGGCGCGGAGTTTGTTGCAGCCACCGGGCGCATGTTCGATCAGCTCGGCGGTTTGGGACGCCTGGTCAAGGGCAAAACGGTCAACATCAAAATCAACCTGACAGGTAACGAGCACACCAGGCAGGATCACCTCCCCGCCGGACGGACCATCTGGACCAATCCGCACACAGTGGGCGGCTTGATTCACTTGCTGGATAAAGCCGGGGCGCGGCGAATCCGGGTGGTGGAGGGAGCATTCGTGTGGCCGGCGTCTCTCGAGGAGTTCATGCTGAAGGCCGGCTGGGATCCGAACCTGCTTCTGCGCGCCGCTCCGCGCGTGGAATTGGTGAATACGAACCTGCCTTATAAGGGCAGCAAGCCCTACACCCGTTTTCCGGTGCCGAACGGCGGCCATTTGTTCCCGGCCTACGATTTGAGCACCGCGTACGCAGAGGCGGACGTCCTGGTTTCCATGGCCAAGATGAAGCAGCATCTTACCGCCGGCGTCACTCTCTCCATGAAGAACTGCTTCGGGATCACGCCCACGACGATCTACGGCGACAAGGTGCCCGAGGATGAGCCCGCGCCGATCCCATATGGCGGCCGGGTCGAAATCGGCCATAGTGGCAAGCGGCAGCCGCCGAAGAGTTCGCTCCCCGAGAAGGACCCGGCGAGTCCGCGCCAGGCCGGCTACCGCATTCCACGGTTCGTGGCGGACCTCGCCGCGGCCGCGCCCATCCACCTCGCGTTGGTAGAGGGCATCGAGACCATCACCGGGGCCGAGCTTCCCCGCCCGGGCTTCACAAAATTCGTCAGCCCCGGCGTCATTCTCGCGGGCACGAACTGCGTGACAACCGACGCGGTGGCCACGGCTGTGATGGGCTTGGACCCCGCTGCCGACCGGGGCGCCGCTCCTTTTGAAAACTGCGACAACACCATGCGGCTCGCGGAGCAGTTGGGCGTAGGCACGACCGATCTCAGCCGAATCGAAGTGATCGGAGTGCCCATCAAAGATGCCGTCTTCAAGTTCAGCGAACACGTAGGGCAGCGGCCAGTTCCGGGCTCGCGCCGCATTCAAGACCTGCCGTAGCCGTGTCACCAGTTCGCTGAGCTGTGGCGGCCCGTCCGCCGCAAGACCCGCTTCTGCCGCGCGCGTTCACAACCGCTGAGCAGCCGGTTCAGCCGCTCCCCCCAATAACGCCTCCACACTGCTGGCCAGCGTCCCCCGACCTTGCAGCCATTGCAGGATCATCAGCCAGACGTCTTTAGGTGGCGTTGGGCGTGGACAAAAATAGGGCGGCCAGTTTCCTGGCCGCCCTTGACTGCACAGTTACGTCTTGGCCTTAGTAAGTGAACTTCGCCGCAATCTGCAACTGCCGCGGCTGGGTATTGGCCATCAAACCGCTGATAGTGCCGAAGGCCGTGTCCCCAACACGCGTGTTCGGCATGCCGAAGTTCGGCGTGTTCGTGACGTTGAACGCCTCCAGCCGGAATTGAAGAGCTTTGCTCTCACTCAGCGGAACGTTCTTGAGCAGCGCGGCATCGGCGCTCTTGAGTCCGGGTCCGCGGATGCCCAAAGTGCGGGGAGCGGTCCCGAATACGTCGGCCGCCGGCTTGGAGAACGCAGCCGGGTTGAGATAGCCGTTCAACCGGTCCTCGATCGAGCCGGGCATGCCGGCATCGCCGATCAGGTTGGGCCGCTGCGTGCCGTTCCAGAGCGTGCCGCCCTGGAGCGAGGATGCCAGCGGGAAGCCGGCCATCATGCTCCACATACCGGTGATTTCCCATCCGCCCGCCACCAGGTTGGCCGCTTTGCCCATGCCGCCGCCGATCGCCTTACCCTTGCCGATCGGCAACTGGTAATCGAAGCTCAGCACGAAACGATGCGGCATGTTCAGGGTCGAAAGCGAGCGCTCATCGCGGAGGTTGTAGGGGTTCTGGATAGACGTGTTGCCGCCCAGCCAGTTCAGGTTGCTGGCCGTGCTGGACACGTCGTCGATCATCTTCGCCCACGTGTAGTGCGTCAGGACCGCGAGGCCCTTCGAGAAGCGCTTCTCATACTTCAGGGTCAGTGCGTGGTAAATCGAATTCGCGAGATTCGGAGTGGTGCCCGAGGCTCCGCTGCCGTATTGCGGGTAAGCGCGCAGCAGCAGGTTCAGCGGTACCGTGGGTTTGCTAAGCGTCGAACCCGGGTTCGTGATGACGCCATAGAACGGATTATCTACAAGGGTATTCGAGAGAGCCGCGCGACCCAGACCCCAGTACTGCGGATCCAGGAAGTTGCGATTCTCCATCCCCGAGAAGTACAGGTGCGTGCCCTTGCTCCCCGTGTACGCCACTTCCATCATCGAGTTCCCCGGCAGCTCCCGCTGAATGGTGAAGTTCCACGACTGATACTGCGGGTTCTGCGTCTTCCGCGTCTCCGTGCCGAAGCCGAAGCCGAGAGAGTAAGCCGCGCCGTCCTGGAGGACTGTCGGCAGCAGGATTCCATCCGGGAAGGGATTATCGAGACTGGCGTACCGGTTGACGCCGCCGTCGAGGGACCAGGTCGGGTTCGTGGTGCGCATGAAGCCCTGGCCCAGGTGTCCGTATACGGTCGAGCGCGAAAGTGTGTAGTAGATGCCGTAGCCCGCGCGCAGGCTCGTCTTCGAATCCAAAGCGTAGGCGAGTCCGATGCGGGGCTGGATGTTGTTCATGTCCCTGTCGAACGGGCTGCGCGTGTTGCCGTCGGCAACGCGGAACTGCCCCTTCAGATTCGGGAACTGAGCGACCTTTCCCGCGATGGGGGAAGCAGCGTCGAAATCGAACCAGGTGTAGCGGTTGTAGCGTTCCGTGCGCGGCACGTCGAAGTCGTACCGCAACCCGAGGTTGATCGTCAGCTTGCGGCTGACTTTCCAGTCATCCTGCGCGTACCATGCATAGTATTGCGCGGAGGACGAAGTAGGCGGATCGATATCGTACTGGCCGCCCGTGCCCCAGCCCAGCAGCAGGGACGCGACGCCGTTGCCCTGATTGGCGCCCGGCGAGTTCACGTTCTCGCTGGTTGTGCTCCGGCTGAAAACGAAACTGCCCTGCGGGTATCCGGGCTGCTGGTAGTTGAGCCGCATCAATCGCGTCTCGGCGCCGAGTTTCAGGGTATGTCCGGAGAAGATCTTCACCACGCTGCCGGTGATGCTGTTCACGTCATCGCCGCGATTGATGATCGACCAGCCCTGCGGCCCCATGGACCGATAGCTCTCGGCCTGGATGTTGGGGAAGGCGAGGACGCCCGAGGTCAGCAGGTTCTGGGGCATTCCCAACTTGGTGGGGTCGAATCCCAGGCCCTGCGGGTCCGTGTGCGCGTACTGGCGGAGAAGCCCGTACCGGACGGTGATGAGGGTGGAAGCGCTGTGGCTCCGCGTGTAGTCGAATACGAAGTTCTGCGTGCGTCCACCGTCGTTGCCGTAAATGAAGTTGTCGGCGACGTTGCCCCAGACGTTCCCCTTCGTGTTCGCCCACCAGTCCACGGTGTAGCGCGAGGTGAAGCGCTGCTTCTCGCCGAGGTTGTGGTCCACCTTCGCCGAAAGCTGGTTGGTCCAGCCCGTGTCGGTCGCGTTCTTGAGGAAGTTGTTCGTGCGCGTGAAGGGCGTGCCCGCCTGGTTCGGCAGCGGATAATACGACATGAGTTTCTTCGCCACCTCGCTCTGCATCGAAAGGGGGACCTTATTGCCGGCAAACGCCCGCCTCAGAGTGGTTTTGCCGTCGGCCGATTTGTAAGTGTCGAACGGGTTGTAAATCGGCATGAGCGCCCCGCTTGCCGTGCGCGTGTCGGAGAAGTCGCCGCTGCGCTCCAACTCGGTCGGGAATGTTGCCATTCTGGTAGTGGCGTTCGTCGAACGGCTGGTCTCGTAGTCGAAGAAGAAGAACGTACGGTTCTTGCCGTTGTAGATCTTCGGAATGTAAACGGGTGCTCCGATCGTCGCGCCGGCCACGTGCCGGTGCGAATCCGGAATCGGAACCGACGGCACGGACCGGTTCGCAAACCAGTTGTTGGCGTAGAAGGAAGAGTTGCGGTAGAACTCGTAACCCGAGCCGTGCACTTCATTGGTGCCGCTCTTGGTCACGATGTTCACGACGGCGGCGCCGGTGTTGCCGAACTCGGCGCTGAAGAAATTCGTCTGCAGCTTGAATTCCTGAACGCTATCGACGGACGGTTGGTAGTGAACGTGCGTGACGCCGCTGTTCTGCTCGACGTTCGTGGCGCTCATGCCGTCCACCAGCACGTCGGAGGTTGCGTTGCGCACGCCGCCCGCGACGAAGTTGCTGGACTTGTCACTATCCTGCCCCGCACCGCCGGCCGGGCTCGGGTTGAGTCCCGGCGCCAGTGCAACCAGGTCCAGCGCCGAACGGCGCAGCAGCGGGATGGAAACGATGTACTTGTTTTCCACGACCTGCCCCAGGGCCGCGGTGGTGGTGTCGATCAGCGGCGCATCGGCGGTCACCTCGATTGCGGTCGTTGTGGCGCCGAGCGACAGTTCCACATCGAGCGTGGCCTGCTGCTGGACTGCGAGAACGAAACTGGAGCGTGCGTATTTCTGAAAGCCAGCGGCTTCGATTTCGAGCGAATACCTGCCCGGAGGCAGAGCGGTAATGACATACCTGCCGGCCTCGTCAGTACGGGTGGGGTGCGCGACGTTCCGCTCCACCTCTGTTGCGATGACGCTCGCGCCGGGCACGGCCGCCTTGGCCGGATCCGTGACCACGCCGCGGAGCGACGCCGTGTAAGACTGCGCGAACAATGCTGCTGGCAACGCGGCCAGCAGGAACAGCTTCTTACTCATATTCAATAGACTCCCTGACCAAAACAAACAGCTACATACAAACAAGCCCGTTTTCCGCGATTCACATCTGGCAGATCACCTCTAGTGGGCTCAGCAGCCCCCCAAGCTAAGAAACCGCATAACAGGGTGCTGGAAATGGGGTCAGGCCGGTCTGCCCCGTACGCTCGATCTCGCGGGTAGACTTGTCTGGCCCCTTCTTCAGCATCCTCTTCAAGACATTCCTCCAAAAGCTATAAGCGTCTGTAGCGTTCGAAGACCGCGACGGGATCTTCTCCGCGCGAGAACTCTTCGCGGGCGGAGTCCTCCAGTCCCATTACCCGCTCGCACTCGATCAGCACCGCCAACGTGATGGCTTGCGGGATCGCGAGCGCGCCCTCACAGCAGGATTCCTCCATCCACGTACAAAGTGGCTCCAGTCACATAGTCGGACTCGGTGGAACAGAGAAAAACCGCGGCGCCGACCACGTCAACCGGATCGCCTATCCGTCTCCAGGGAATCTTCTCGATCACCCTGGCGCGATACGCCTCGTCCGAAAGCGCTTCCCGATTGATGTCCGTGAGAATGGCGCCCGGCGAAAGCGAATTGACGTTGATATGGTGCTCAGCAAGCTCAAAGGCCAGCGACTTCGTAAGCATCTTCATGCCGCCCTTTGTGATTGTGTAAATCGACAAATTGCGGATAGGCACGTCGTCGTGAATGCTTGAGACATTCAGGATCTTGCCGCCTCCGGTCCGGCGCATCGCGTGCGCCGCCTGCTGGCTGAGAAAATACGCGCCCTTGAGGTTCACGCCAAACGTCAGGTCCCAATTTTCCGGTTTCGCCTCGAGGAACGGTTCGCGAAACTCGATTCCGGCATTGTTCACGAGGATATCCAGCCGTCCGAACTGATCGGCCGCCGCCGCAATCAGACGCCCATGCGACGCAAGATCGCTCACGTCCGCACACACCGGCGCCGCGCTGCCTCCGCTCGCGTGGATCTCCCGCACGACCGCATCGGCCGCCTCGGCCGAACGTGAGTAGTTCACAATAACGGCGGCGCCCTCGGCGGCCAGTCCCTTGGCGATCGCGGCGCCGATACCGCGGCCCGCGCCCGTTACAATCGCGACGCGTCCTTTCAGTCTCATGCGTCCTCCGATCAGCAAGCCTGGGCCCCGCCCAACGCGGCTCGCATCCGCGCGGCATCGCGACGGAACCAGAACACACAGGTTACCGACAGCACGACGGCCGCCAGAACGTAAAACACCGATGTCGATGCGAGCGCTGAACCCAGGCCGATCCGCTCGCTCAACCAACCCACGGCGAGCGAGGCGGAACCTCCCCCCAGGAACGCGACTGCCAGCATCAATCCCGTGGCCGTCGCCCGCGCTTCGGGACGGACCACCTCGTACAACGATGCAAAAAGATTCGAGTCGTATAGCCCGCGGCACAAGCCAAACAGCCCAAGCGACGCGAACACAACGAGGCTGGAATCCGCCCAGCCCAGCAGAAAGATGAACGGAGCGCCCAGGCCGAGGCCGGCCAGTTGAATCAGCGGCCGGCTCAGGCAAGAACGTTGCGCCCAGCGGTCGGCCAGTTTGCCGCCGAGCAGCACGCCCAGAAACGCTCCCACATGATGGTAGAAGGTGGCGTGAAAGCCGGAGTACGCCAGAGTCAACTGGAATTTCTGATACAGAAGTGTCGGCGTCCAGGTCAGGCAGGCCACGTTCACAAAATTCATTCCGAGAAACGCCAGCATGAGCAAAACGGCCGTGGGTTTCGAGAGGACTTCGGCGACTCGCGCGCGAAGCGGCATCTGCTTCGCGTTGACCGCGGCGATAGTGCCCTCCTCGGACAGCCCGCGGCGCGGTTCCCGAATCGCGCGCCTGACCACCAGCGCCACTACGATCCCGATTCCTCCAAAGGTCATGAAAGCCTGGCGCCAGCCGTATTCCTGCCCGATGTACCCGGCCAGCGCTCCGCTGCACACGATCCCCACATAGACGCTGGTCTGATGCACGGACATGGCTAATGCGCGGGTCTCGCGTCCATGGTAATCGCCGATCATCGAGTTCGCAGCCGGGTAGTAGAAGGCTTCGCCCGCTCCGGTGATCGCGCGCAAAAGCAGCAGCAGCGCGAAACCCGTCACCAGACCGGAGCCGAAGGTGGATGCGCTCCACAACAACAGCGCCACCGCGATCAGATTCCGGCGGCTCACAACATCCCCGAGCGCGCCGGCTATCGGAACGAGAATGGCGTACACCCACTGAAAAGACGACCCCAACAGCCCGAGCTGCAGGTTCGACAACCCCAGTTCCTTCTGGAGCAGCGGGAACACCGAGAAGACTACCTGCCGGTCCGCCTGGTTCAGAAAATAGACACACCAGAACACCGCCACGACTACCCACTTGTAAGTCGCGCTCACGCGTCGATCGTTAGCGGCTTCCGGCGTTCTTACAGCCATTACTTCCTCATCTTGTCCGCGCGAATCTTGAGCGTCCGGATGGCGTACGGCCCTGCCTGAATCACCTGACGTTGCTGTGCGGGCAAATCCTCCTCGAGAAGGTTGGTTTCGCTGAACGTGGGGCTGGCCCCAAGGAACTGGACACTCGTCTCCACCGGCGCGCCCTCGATGTCATAGAGGCGCAGGAGAAGCGAGGAATCGCGGTCGGCCTTTTTCAACGCGCTGACAATCACGTTCTCCTGTGGCAGCGAGCAGAACGAGTTTGTCGCCGGCAGCGACTTCGCGGACATGGTGTCCACCACACTGACGGGCGCAAGCGGATTGGTCAGTCCCATGCCGCCCCGGTATGCTTTCGCCGCCTTCCAGTCGCCGCGTTCCGCGCTCAGCGAATACCGGAACACATACTTGCCCGGCGGCGGATAGTGCATCGAGGTGATTTCGTCTCCGCGCACGACCTTGACCGAGGTGTAGCGCGTTCCGCGCAGCATTTCGGCGCGGATCAAGTCGTCGCCGAGGCGGATCTGGTGGTGATCGGACGCCAGCGTCAGTCCCCATTCCGGACCGCCCGCGTGGATCCAGCCGTGTATGTGCCGGGACCGCTGCCAGGAATCCTGCTTGATCTCATCCCCCGCTCGCGGGCCGGATTTCGGCATGATGTTTTCCGCCGCATTCGATCCGAACGGGATGCCGTAGTGCAGGGAGGCATTGGACTGCGTGAGCGGGAACAACTGTTGGAGCCGGATGAACCGCGGCGTTTTCCACTCCACCGTGTTCTCAATGTCGAGCCTCTTCAGGCCCTTGTAAAGCGTGAGGCGCTGCACAATCGGGATATCGGCCACGCGAACGAGCACCCGCACCACGGTGCGGACCGGATTGTTCTCCTCGATGCTCACCTCTTCCGCCGTACCGACGATGGTGCGGCCGCTGAGCGGTTCGATGCCGATGTAGTTGCCGCCACGCTCCTCCAGAGCGACGACTTCCATGTCCCGCGCCACGTCGCGGTTCAGCGCTTTGTCGAAGAGCGCCACTCTCCCGGTCGCGCGATCCACGCTCAGCCGGTAGAAGTCGTTTTCGACGACGTCGCTTCCGAGCGAACGCCGAGGATCTTTGCGGTCCCGCTCCTGGTCCAGTTCGATGCGAGCCGTGTTCGGAAACGCATCCGGCTGGCCCGCCACCAGGTAGTACGTCTTGTATCCGATCGACGGGACGCCCTTCGCCGTGAACACGATATTGAGCGCGCGGGAAATGTTCTCGCTGTATTCCTCTACATGAATCGGAATGGCGTTTCCAGCTTCGTCCAGCAGGCGCAAGCCCTTGCGGAACTCGGCGATGTCGGCGGGCGCAACCTCGCCGTAGAGCGAAAGGTGGGCTTTCACCACGTCGTCGCGCGTCCAGTTGAGCGGGTTGAACACCACAATGGGAAAGCTGTTCTTGACGGGAATTTGCACGCGCTCGGCGATGTTGCGCAGCGAATCGCGAAGAATCTCGCCGCCCCCGATCGTGGCCAGCCGGAGATACTCCACCTTGCGGCCGTCGCCGATTTCGAGGCCCCCCTGGCCGTCGTGATTGTGGTCCATCGACTCGACCAGCTTCTTCCACATGAGGTCGAACTCGCGCTGCGGATAGCCGGCGTAGCCCAGCGCGTAGTTGATGGACGCGAATTTCTCGGCCGCAAGCAGCGTGTTCGTCGCCGGGATGATTTCGGGCCAGATATGCGGCAGCGACGACACGACATTCGGCCAGGAAGACGGAATCTCGCCGCTGGTTTCCGGAATGCCGGCCGCTTTCTCCACACGCCGGAAGAAATCGTTCGGCGTCGAGATCATGAGGTTGGCCGGCGCGAACTTGTTGAACGCCTCGACTCGCGCGACCAGATCGCTGGGCGGCGCCCAGAGATCGGTGCCCCAGTTCATCAGGATCGGCCCGTTCGTGGTGGCGCGCACTTCGGCCACGTCCTTGCGGAAACGCTCGCGCTTCTGCTCGTCGAGTTGAGTCTTGGAGCTGAGGAACGTGCCCCAGCCGTAACCCTTCAGCGTGCTCCACACCAGCGCCTTGGAACCGTCGAGCCCTTTCCATTGGAACAGCGACTTGTCCGTCGGCCCCATGCGTGTCATCACCATGAAAGGCACGCGGGACTGGCTGAGGATCTGGGGAAACTGCGGAGTGTAGTCGGGCAGGTCGCCCAGGTGCGCGACGCGGGCGTCGACTCCGAACACCTCCTGCGCGTATCGCTTTCCGATCATCATGTTCCGCGCGTGTACCTCACCGTCCGGCAGCCCCTGGAATATCGCCGCCCACTTGGGTGCGATTTCGATGCGGCCTTCCTTGATGAAGCGCTTCAGGTCTTCCACTTCCTGCGAGCCGGGATGCGTATCGACATAGTTCGCGACAAAAACGTTGTCCTCAAGCAGAAACCGGAACTTCGGATGCTGCTTCGCCAGTTGGACGGCTTTGGCGATGATTCCGTTGCCTCGCGCCAGACATTCTTCTCTCGTGCCGCCCCAAAAGAGATCGAGATGCGAAAAGGGTGTGAAGTAAATCTCCGCATCCTGGGCGGACGGCGCGGACTGCGCGCCCGCCCCGGCGAGCACACTCGCGAAGATCGTCGCCAGAGCAAAAAAACGCAGGCTGAAACAGCGGACCATATGAGGGCTACTCCTTTGCGCAAAAACAAGTGCGATCACGCCTATCATGCCGGGTTGCCGGCCATTGAAGCAACTGAGTTATGGTGAAGAGCGGTTCACTTCCAGTTAACGCTCGCTTTACGGGCTGTGCTCTTCTCCCGCGCGCGAATCCTCTTCCAGCAGATTCGCCGTGCGAAACGCGCTCTTCTCCCCGGCGAATGCCACTGTGGTCTCCGCGGCAACGCCCCGAGGCTCGAACACGCGGACCACGAGCCCTTCAGCTCGATCGGGATTCTTAGCGATAATATAATGCCCGTCATACTGGAACTCCTGAAGAAGGAAGCGAGGATCGCGGAGTCTAATCGATCACGAGGGACGGCTTGAAACGCCCCAAGCTCTCCGAAGCGGAGGCAAGAGAAATCGGGAAGGCCCGCCCCACTTCACAACCAAAGGTAAAAGGTCATTCACAACTATTGATTTGCGTTCGCGCCGCATCTTTACGTACGATTTCCGTGGAGGCGGTATGTCGGAATTTACGCGAAGGAACTGTATCAAAGGGGCAGTGCCTCTGTTGTGCTCGGTGGGTTCGGCGATTGGCGCGCCGGCACAAAGAAGGCCCGCGCCGGGAGGAGGAAACATTCAACTCTGTGAACTGTTTGTGCCAGGCGAGGATCGAAAGATCAAGCTGGCGCGCCAGGTGGGCGTGAAGCACGCGATTGTGAACTTTGTTTCCACGCTACGCGAGGTCCCCCGCGACCGGTATCTGGAAGTCATCCGGAAGACCGCTGCCGATTTCGATGCGGCCGGACTGAAGATCATCGGAGTCGAAAGCCACCCCGTTCCCGCCGAGAAGATCAAGCTGGGGCTGCCCGGGCGGGATGAGGAGATCGAGAACTACCGCACCGTGATCCGCGCGCTGGCGAAAGCCGGCATTCCCATGCTCTGCTACAACTTCATGGCGGGGATCGGATGGTACCGCACTCGGGTGGACGTCCCCGAGCGCGGCGGCGCCCTCACCAGCGAATTCGATAATCGGGCCGCCATTAAGCAGGGCCTCACCGAGTGGGGCGAGGTCAGCGAAGAGAAGATCTGGGCCAACCTCGAGTACTTCGTCAAAGCGGTGATGCCCGTCGCCGAAGAGGTGGGCGTAAGAATGGCGCTCCACCCGGACGACCCGCCTATCTCCCCTCTGCGCGGGATCGGGCGCGTTCTCACCAGCGCGAAGAGTTTCCGCCGCGTCATGGAAATGGCTCCTGGCCCGATGAACGGTGTCACTTTCTGCCAGGCGAATTTCAAGTTGATGGGGGAAAATATCGAAGCGCTCGCCCGCGAATGGATCGCGCAAAAGAAGATTTTCTTCGTGCATTTCCGCGATGAGCAGGGAACGCGCGATCACTTCCGCGAAACCTTCCACGACAATGGCTCGACCGACATGGCCCGCATCCTTCAGGTCTATCATGAGGCTGGCTTCGCCGGTCCGATCCGGCCCGACCACGCCCCGACCATGGAGGGCGAAGTGAACGATAAGCCGGGATATGCGATGACAGGCAAAATCATGGCCTTCGGTTACATGAAGGGCATCATGGATGGAATGAAGATCCCCTACGAATAGACGG
>JAEZIJ010000132.1 GCA_023436715.1 Acidobacteriota bacterium | reverse complement strand
GCGTTCATCGGTGTTGATCGGCGGCTAGAATGAATTGAATTGGCCGCCGATGAACACCGATGGACGCCGATTCTGGGGAGCTGATTAGACTCAATGCGCCAACCAACACCCACAGAGTTTTGTAGGGCTGCGCACGCTTCGCCCGTGGCCGGTCTTTGGCCGCGACACCTGGCCACTCCCTACTTAAACTGCTTCTTGTAAAGGAAGTCGATACCGAAAAGCCCGTTCTCTTCGCGAAGCGCCACGGCCGACCAGTCCTTATTGAAATTCAGTTCCACCCGGATCGTCTGCGCCTGCGCGCGCGAAAGGTCCGTGATGTACATGAACGCGAGGTTACTCGCGATCTGCTGCTCCACCGTGACTCGTGCCGCCGCGTTGCTTGTCGTCACGCCCGTGATCTGCGGGTCTATCTTGAGCCGGCTCACCCCGAAGAATCGTTGCAGACGTCCGGCAATCGGGTTCGCGATCGCCTGGCTGAGCAGCGCATTGGCGCCCGCCTGCCGCGACGTCTGCTGGGCAACCTGAGTCTGCGGACCGGACGCCGCCGTCGGAGCAGCCGGCTCTCGCCCGGTCGTCAGCAGCGCCACGATTTCAGGGAACGATAGCGGCGGGTCGGAACGATAGCTGACATTCAGCCTGTCCACGGGCCCCGAAACATGCAGCGTGATTTCGACCGCCCGCGCCCGCGTCTCCAGATCCAGGTTCACGACCGGCTCGATCTTCGCGGCGTTCACAAAAAGTATCTGGCCCGAGTTGATCGAGTATTTGTTCCCGAAGAACAGCACGTCGCCCTGGTTCACCAGCACCCTGCCGAGCAGCACCGGGCGTGTCATGTCGCCGCGCAACCGCAGGTCGGCATCCGCCTGTATGTCGCGAGTCAGTTGGGTCTCGAGCCGTGCCTGCGGCGACGTGACCACGTGAACGTCGAAATGCAGGCCTTGCTCGAAGGGCCGCGCCTGCGTCGTGACCCGCACCGGTTGCGCGCTCCGCGCCAGCATCGAGCCGAGGTCCGATCTCGGGTTGAACCCCACGCGCGTGATCACAACGTCGCCCGCCAGCAGGCTCCGCTCCGGCGTCCCCGTAAAGGCCAGCTTCGCGTTCATCGAAGAGCTGACCCCTTCCGGATAACGCACCCGCACCTCGCTCGCCTGAGCCTGAAGGTGAAAACTCGTGAGGCCGCCGAAATTGACGAACCCGCTCACCGCCACCTTTCCGCCCCCGCTCTCGGCCGTGAGGTTGTCGATGGTCGCGCGGTCGCGGTAGAGGAAGATGAGCCCGTTCGCGTTATCGATCCCGTTTGGCAGCCCCGCGAGGCTCATCGAGGCCTTCTTCAGATCGAGTTGCCCATAGACGTCGGGCCGCTCGAGCCTCCCTCGCACGGAAACGTCGAGCGAGACCGCGCCATCTGAAGTGATGCGCTCATCGAACAACTGAAGCAACTGCATGTTCAAGCCGCCGCGGAAACGCAGATCCAGGGGGCTCTTTACGCCGAACCGCAGGGAACCCGTCACCGCCAGTTCCGAGCTGCTCGCACGGAACTGCGCCTGCCTCACGCGGGCGTCACGCGCCGTCACGTCCACCACCACCGGCCCCTGATTCCGCAGTACGAGTTCCTTCGCGGCCGGGCTTTTCATCCCACTCCCGTCTGGCCGCACCTCTACCGCGGGCAGTTCCAGGGCTCCCTTCCAGGTCTGCCGGTCCGTGCTCAATCCGGAGAAAGTCAGCTTGCCGGCCATTACGCCCTCGACCGGCAGCCGCTTGCCCGTTGCGCCCCTGGAACTCTTCAGCAAGGACGAAAGCGCCAACGAAGAGAACTCCGCGTGCCCGCGCATCGCGTAATTGCCATCCAGCTCAAACTCGCTTTCGCCGGTCAACTTCGAGCCCGCGAAATCGCCCTCCAGGCGAGCGTTCAGGATTCTGCCCTTGCCTCCTGCGTTCACCAGCAGCGAGCCCCTCCGCTCGCCGTCGATCGTGATGTCCTTTACCGCCGCCCATCCGTTGACCAGGCCCGGGCGGAAACCTGAAGGCGTAACGCCGGCCTCGCCCGTCAGTTGCATCTCGATCCGCCCCTGCACGTTCTGGAGGGCCGTCCGCGCCGCCTGGATCTGCGTTAGCTGGATGCCACGCGTGACGGCTGTGAACTTGACTCTCCCTTCGCTCCAGTTGTTCTTCGGATGCTCGAACGCGCCGGAAACCTGCGCCCGGCTTGCCCCAAGGCGCACCAGCCCGGATGTGACCTGAAGCAGCCCTTCCGTGTATTGGAACTGCCCGCGAATGGAATCCGCCGGCTGCTCCCACGCCACAACGTTCGTAAGCTCCGCGGTGCCGCTCGCTTCCGGAGCGCCGGTCGTCCCCGCAATCTTCACCTCGGCTGCCAGGCTGCCCGTCACCGGCGCCTTCTGCCCGAATTCGGCAACGAGAGCCGCAACGTCCGAAGCCTGAATGGTGACCGTAGCGATGAGCGGTTCGCGCTCGTCCGGCTTCCACTCGCGGAAGCCCAACCGCATTTCGCCCGCCGCCCGCATGCCGTTCTTCGCTACCACTGCGTTCTGCGCCACCAGGCCCGATTTCGAGACGATCACATCGCCCTCGGCCTGATCGATCGCGTGCCCCTGCCACTCGAATCGCGTCACGGCGGCGCGGCCCTGAATACTGGGGTTATCCAGCGCGCCTGAAATCACTCCCTGGAAACGCGCCGTGCCCTTGGCGAGCAGTTTCACCGGCAAGGGCAGCGGAGGCCCGCTGCTCAACATGGCGATCGCAGGCTCGAAATCCTCCAGGTTCGTGGAGTTGACGGCAACTTCCATTCTCTTGCCGAGCGTCCCGGCCAACTGTGCCCGGCTGTAGCGCGTAGCGATGTAGGACTGCGCGAAATCAATGCTCCCCGTCGACTGGCTGTAGGTGAAATTCACGAGCCCTTCGGCCGGGTTGTCGCCCCGAGTGGGCGCCAGCGTCAGCCGCGCGCGGGCCGCCGTGTCGCGAAGGCGCTTTTCGCGGATTTCCCCCGTCACGGCTACCGGTCCCGACAGCACCGCGTTCCACGCCAGCGGACGGAAGCGTTCCAGGCGCACGAGTTCTGCGACGGAGTATCCCTGAATGCGGCCGTCCACCTCGAACCGCTTCCAGTCCGCCAACCCTGCGCGCCCTAAGAACCGTCCGCCCAACGCGTTGACCTGCAATCCGGCAAGTTCGAGGCGTTCCGGCGTCACAAGCACGTTGGACGCAACACCGATATTCCCGACGCGAATATTGCCGTCGTGAAACGCCAGCCCGCTCCCGTGCAGCCTTCCGTCCACTGTAAACTTGTCGCTTCCGGAAAGCTTCGCCGAGCCCGTTAGAACCAGCTCGCCTTTGCCCGGTATCTGAGGCACCCCCAACTCCGGCACGATGTCCTTTGCCTGAATACGGGCCGTGTACTTCAGCCCAGCCTGAGGCGCTGCGAAATCGGCGAGTTCTCCGTTGAAATCGAGAGATGATTCCTTGAAGCCTACGTGCGCGCTGCTGATCTCCAGACGGTTGGCCTCCAGCACCATGCGGGCATTCACGTCCAAAGGCAGAGGCCGCCTATTCCCCGGAGTCACATTCAGTTGCCGCAACGAAATTTCGCCCCGGTAGCGCGGCAGCCCCGCCTCGTAGAACACTTGCGCCCGGATGTCCTCGCCGGTCATATTCAGCGGAATACGGCGCGCCGCAACTTGCGCGGCGCCGTTCACTAATTCAAACCGCTTGATAGCCAGGTCGAGGACCGTCTGAATCGGGCTCTTCTTCTCCCCGGCCGCTTTCGGGCGCGGCACGTTCGTCCGCCCGTCCTCGTAAACGATCACGTTCACTTCAGGCCGGTCCACTCTGAGCAGCGCAATATCCACCTGCTTCTTCGCGACAGAAAGGATCTTCAGACCGGCCCGAACCGAGGCGGCGCGGAACAGCGGCCGTTCGCCGGCGCCTTCGGTTCCGTGAATCACAAAAGCGCGGACCTCGGCCGTCAGCGTGCGCCAGTCGAAATCGAAAGCGCCGATCTCAACCCGCCCACCGGTCGCATTTTCAGCCTCGGCCACGATTCGCTGGTGGACCTTTTCGCGAAACCACGAGCTTTGAGCCACGATCAGCCCGGCCAGCGCCAGGACCAGTGCGGCTCCGGCAAGCCCGCCGAGCGCATACAACGGGATCTTCACCCTGCGGCTCACTGGAATGCATCCTCCTCGTAGCGGATCCGGGTGCGCGCCTTCATTTCGCTCAGCCAGGAGTCCACGCGCTTGTCCACCCTTTGGCCTGTGATCGCCTCCTCGCACTGGCTGCGCGCTTCGTCGTAAGCGGGCGGCGCGATGTTCTTCTTCTGACACTCCGGCACGAGCACCGTGTCGTAATAGAGCCGGATGTCGGATTCCGTCACCTGCACTTCCGGGCGGAAACGCAGGTCGATGAATCGCAGCACGGCCGCTTGGCGCTCGAGCGCCCGCCGCAGTTCATCGGCTGATACACCGTAACTCTTCAGCGCCTCTTTATCGACCGCCTGAACGAGTTTATCCACCTCCGCGGGGCCCGGCCCTGGATACTGCGTCAACTGCATTTCCCGGCGTATGAGTGTCTGCTCCACCAGTCGTCCCGCCGCCTGGCGCCTCGCCGCGGCCGTGACATCCGGCTTCTCGCCGTTGAGTAATGCGGTCATCCGCAACTCCGCCATCACCTGGCTTTGCGCGATCGGCTCGTTGTCCACGGTCACGGCAATCCGGTCGATGATCTCCGCCCCTGCCGCGCCCGCTAACAACATCGACAACATCAGACCTGCGAGTATCGGCTTTAGCCCCTGTTTATGGCGATCCCCCAACGCAATGCCGATCCCGACAAGATCGTGAGTCCCGCGCGCACGTTCTTCGTCACTACGAAGACGAGCCAGGGGCGGCGATTGCTGCAATCGGAACGCAACGCCACCTTGATGATCAATGTCCTTCGTTCTTACGTCACTGCCGGAAAACTCCAGTTGCATGACTTTGTAGTCATGCCTGACCACGTGCATCTGTTGATCACGGTTGGCGACGGCATGACCATCGAAAAGGCCATGCAACTCATTAAGGGAGGATTCTCGTTTCGGTTGAAAAAGGAAACCGGATATCCGGGCGAGATCTGGCAACGCGGGTTCTCCGAGGTTCGAGTGAATGACAGCCACAGCTTCTCGCAGCATCGGGAGTACATTGCGGCGAACCCAGTGAGAGCCGGTCTGGTGGATGCGCCCGAGACGTTCCCCTATTGCTTTACCTATTTGGCCGGGAGAAAGGCAGCGGGGGCTAAAGCCCCGTGATGGCAGCGCCATGCGGCATGGCTGAAGCCATGCCCTGATACGAGTCCGCTTCGCCCGGGCACGCTTCGTATCACGGCACACCTTTATACGAGCATGCTTCGTATCAGGGCACGGCTTATCGAGCCCCCGTGTCCGCCTCGTATCGGCATGCTTCGTATCAGGGCACGGCTTTAGCCGTGCCGCAACGCCATCCGCCGTCCCGGGCTTTAGCCCCTGGGCACGCCTCGTATCAGGGCACGCCTCTATACGAGCATGCCTCGTATCACGGCACACCTTCAGGCCTCCCGCAGCGCTGGCAAGAGCATGCCTCATATCAGCGCACGCCTTCATACGAGCGTGCCTCGTATCAGGGCACGGCTTTAGCCGTGCCGCAGCGCCATCCGCGGTCCCGGGCTTTAGCCCCTGGCTAACCCATGCCATCAAAATGCCTGCCCCAGCGAGAAGTGGAACTGGAAGTGACCGATCTGCTGCACCGTCTTCTGTCCCGTTCCAGCCTGTAATTCCGCTTGCGTGCCTTTGAAACCGAAAAACCGCGGCGGATTGAGCGCGTACGCAAAATCCAGCCGGACCGGCCCGATCGGCGTGCGGTAGCGAAGTCCGACGCCCACTGCGTGCACCATGTAGTTGAAATCCTGAAGGCCCTTCTGGCGGAAGCGCAGGGAAAGCGTATTCAGCCCCGAGTAAACGTTGCCCGAATCGGCGAACAGCACGCCTCGCAGATTTTCTCCCAGCAGCGGATACCGCAGCTCCACTTGATTCATCAGGAGGGTCTTGCCGCCGAGGGGGAATCCCGTCTCCGGGTCGCGCGGCCCGGCCTGATTCTCCGGGAATCCGCGATGGGACTGCGCGCCGCCGGCGAAAAACTTCTCCGGCAATGGCACATCCTGCGCGCCGGAGAGCCGCTGCTCCCACCCGAACGTCACCGCGCGGGCCAAGACGAAACGGCTACCGGACCCGATCGGGTGATACGTCGCGTTGTGCCCCATGAATCGCGTGAACGCCGTCGCGGACCCCAGCGCGCGCGGTGCCCACCCCATGTCCAGCGTGGTGAAGATCCCGCGATGCGTATCCGTCGGATCGTCGCGGCGGTCCTGAATGTAGTTGGTGGACAGCATCCCGATGCGCGCCGGTTGCGAATAGAACGGAATCAGTTCCACACTGCTGATCTGCAGGTTTGTCACGCTCACCCGGCGGTACGAAAACCGGTACAGCAGCGTGCTTGCCTTCGAAATCTTCTGCCCCACCTGCACCGAACCCTCCCTGCGCCGCGCCGTGAACGTGTTTACGTCGCGCGAATCGTCGTAGAGCGCGCTGAACAGCAGGTTCAGGTTCGGATTGCTGCGAAACTGCGGCGCCTGGTACGAAAGCACGGCCCTTTGCTGCAAGGTAGACGCGCGACTCTGAAGGGATATGATGTGTCCGTAGCCCAGGAAGTTTCTCCGTGTTACGCCGAAGTACGCGCGCGGGCTGAAGCCGGCCTTCCCCGCGGGATTTTCAAGACACGTCTGGCATCCGCCGATCTTCGCGATTTCCGCGCCGAACCCGGCCGTTACCGTATACTTCCGCGCTTCCTCCACATCGAGCAGCACGTATTTGTGCGCCTCGTCGCCTTGCGGGTTCTGCAGCGCCATATCGACGCGCGCGAAAATTCCCAGGTCATAGAGCCGCCGCTGCGTCTCCAAAATTCGCCCGCGCGAGAGCGGATCTCCCGGATCCAGCCGCACGCGCCCGGCGACCAGGCCCGGATCCGTGGCGTCCAGTCCGCTCACCAGCACGTCGCGCACGAATTTCCGTCCCCCCGGACGCACCGTGTATTTCAGGTCCATGCGGTTCGGCTCGGGCGAAGGTGTGAATCCCCATTGGAACTGCGCATCCGGATAGCCCTGGTTGTAATACCAGTCCAGGGCGTTGTCGCGGTCGATTGCCACGTTGAGTTCGCTGAACGGCTGGCCCGGAATCGACTGCAGCAGCCCTTCCACTGCCTCGCGCTCGTCCTCGGACGCCCCTTCCAGCGTCATCTTGCCCACCAGCCACTGCGGGCCTTCCTCGATGGTCACGAAGACGGCCATGTTCGTCTCCTTGCCTTCGTAGCCACGCTCGACTCGCGGGGTGACGCTCACATCGCGAAAGCCGTTCGACCGGTACAGTGAAGCGATCGCATCCACGTCCTGCTGCATCAGACTCTGGCTGTACCGCCCATGCCGGTACTGCAGCATCGATGCCGCCCGAACGTACATCCGTTCGCGGATCGTCTCCGTGTCGAAATACTTGTTGCCTTCGATCGCCACCTTGCCCACATTGTGCCGGCTCCCCCGATCCACCGTGTACTGGATCACTTCCTCGCCGCCGCCGTTCAGACCCTTGCTTTGGAATGCCACCTTGGCGTCGAAGTAGCCCTCGCTCTCAAAATGCTGGATCAGGTTCTGTCTGCCCTCGACCAGCAGGTCGCGATCCACCGACTGCTCCTCGTACACCGGAATCAGTTGACGTAGTTTGCCCCGCGACAGCTTGGCGCCTGTCAGCTCGATGCGAATTCTCGGCCCGCTTTCGACGGCAATCGACGGTCGCACACGGCCTGTATCCGCGTCGTATTCGACCGCTCCCAGCGACACCCGCGCCTCGAGCCGGTCCTGCTTCTGATACGAGCGCCGCACCCGCTGCAAGCCGTCCTGCGTCCGCGCTTCGTTGACCTTCTTCCAGCCTAACCAGCCTTTCCAGCGAGTGGCGCGGGCGATCTCTTTCGCGGTCCGCTCAGCGTTCCCGGTGACTTCGGGCATCGTATACCGCGCGCGTCCGCCGGCTTCGATATTGAAATGTATGCGCACCTGCTGCGTGACGGGATCGTGTTCGAAAACGGGCTGGATCTGGCTGTTGTAGAAGCCGTTATTCTTCAGCACACCTTCGAGATTCCGGACCGCCTGAGTCAGGCCTTCCTCGGTGTAAGGGCTGCCCAGTTCGAGCCGCGTGGCATTTACCAGAACGCCTTCGTTCGGCGGATCCGATACGCGCCCAACGCTCACGTGTCCTACGAAATAGTTCGGCGTCGTGATGAATTTGAGGATCACCCCGGCCTGGGCGAACCGCGCGTCTACTTCGATGTCGGCATAACGGCCCGTCGCGTAGAGACGCTCAATTGCCGCCCGCACGTCCGCAAGCTTCAGGGGTTCATCCAGTTTCAAAGGCAGCAGTGCTTGCAGGTATTCCCGGGAATAGGGCTGCTTCTCGGGTTGGAACTCTACCGCGCGAATCGGCCTGCCCTGATAATCTTCAGGCGCGGCGACGGCGATCCCGCCCGTGAACCCGAGTGGCGAGATTAATACGACGATACAAACAAATAAAAGCCGCGCCACCTTTCAGCATCTTAGCATCAGGCTCTCTCAAACCGCGCGAGACCGCTCCCTTACGGTCGCGGCTCGGAAGCCGGTACTGAGCCGCGACCGTAAGGGAGCGGTCCGTCAAGCCATTTCGGCGTCAAATCGTTGTACATCACCAGGAAAGCCGCGTTTGTCCAGCCGAATCCGATCTCGTTCGAGCTGTATCCGAATCGCAGGCCCGCCGCCAGCTCCGAACTGCCCGTTACAACATCGTATTTTTCTTTAATGGTTCCGTGTTCGCAAAAATCCCGCAGCACCATTAAGAGAAACTTAGCGCCGATTCGGCCGGCGGCTTCGTCCATCCCGTAACGGCGCAGGCCTTCGGTGGCGATGATCTGCATCGGCGCCCAGCCGAACGGCGCGTCCCACTGCTGGCCGGTGACATGGGTGCTCGTCTGAAGTCCGCCGGCGCGCTCAAACAACGGAAGGTTAGCCGCCACCCGGGCCGCCTGTTCCGGAGATGCGATCCCGGCCCAGAGCGGGAAAAACGTCGTCACGAACGGATAATTGGAGCGGCATTTTCGTTCGAAGTTGTAATCGAAGTACAGGCCCGCCCGCTCGTCCCACATCAGGCGGTTGATGGCTTCGGCGCGCCGATGGGCCCGCAACGCCCACAATCTGGCCTCGCGCGGGTGATTGAGGATCGTGCAGATCGCCGAAATGTCGCTCTCCATCCGGTACAGAAGCGAGTTCAGGTCCACCGGGTTGTAGTGGATGATATCGGCGCTGAACGGCCCGAAGCGCGATGAGGGATCGAACCCGGACTCCCGCATCGCGCGGTCGCCCTGGTAAAACAGCGGCGTCAACCGGCCGGTCGCCCGGTCGTAGTACCGCGAAACGTCATATGCAGTCACGATGTGCGTTCGGTAGTATTCCCGGACGCGGTCGTAATGGTGCTCCCCCTGCACGGCCTCGGGCGCCGGGGTGTCCGCTCCGCCGTAGTAGCGCGACAGTCCCGTCTCCGGCGTCAGGTGCGGCTCCCGGGTCCAGTAGGCGTAGTATTTCTCCGCCGCCGGCAGCGCACTCGCCAGCCATGCGCTGTCCCCCGTCCGCCGGAACACCTCGAGGATCATCCGCGTCAGAAACGGCGGCTGCGAACGCGTCAGGTAGTACGTCCGGTTAGCGTTGAGGACTTTCCCATAGTGCCGGACCGCGTAGATGAGGTTGTCCGTCATGTCTTTCGCGAGTTGCACCTTCCCGTCGGCCAGGAGCCCGAGCACGATGAAGTAGCTGTCCCATCCGTACATCTCATTGAAGCGCCCCCCGGGCACCACATACGGATGCGGCAGGTAGAGAAGACCCGGTTCCGCGGGCTCCCCGCCCGGCGGCAAGCGGCGGACGAGTCTCGGGTCTACCCGCAACTGAGCCGCTATCTTGCCGGGGTCTTCACTCCGAGGTACGTAAAGGATGACCTCGCCGGGGTTCCCGGCCTTCGTGTCGGCTGCCGCCTTCAGCAGGTCCGCATTCGACCGGAGAAGCGCGCACCAGCTTCGGTCGATGTACTCCCGAATGGCGGTGATCTGGCCGCAACTCGCGCCCCAAAGCAGGCAGGCGGAGGCAAGTAGGAGGAGACTCCCGCGCAGCGCCCTCTGAGTGCGCATACCTCACGATTACCACACGAATCCCCAGTGGTGCCGATCGCGAAAAACGGTGGCTGGCTCCTCTGTCCCAAGCTTTTTTTGCGCGTGGACAGAGGTGCCTGTGACCGCTTTTCGCGCATGCGCATCTTCACGGCCGAATTTCGGCTGCGATCTCTCCGGGTCCGATCTGCGCGAGAGTCAGTGCCGGACTTGCCACGCAGTCGAGGCTTTCCCCTCGTCCAGCGCGGCATCTGGGAAATGAGGCATACGGAGCGCGGGTCTGGAGACTCGCTGCAACCGTGGACGCCTGCCCCACCTCCGATAGCAGCACTTGCCAAAACGTAGGAATTCGAGGTGCCGGGCATGCTCCAGTGCTGTCCAAATTGGACTGACTCCCGCGTGCCAGACCTGCGTTTCTGGGCGTTTTGCACGGATGGCGGCGGTATCTGCGGACCGGGTTCCCTTGGATTGCCGTTCCATTCTGAGCCGAAAGGTTTCGCCGGCGGGAGCGGGCCGGGCATGCCCGGCCCCTACAGGAAGCATCCATGTAGGGG
>JAEZIJ010000131.1 GCA_023436715.1 Acidobacteriota bacterium | reverse complement strand
CCATCTTGCTGCGTAAGACCGGCTGGGCCCAGAAGAGGTCGAAGTAGTTCACGCCGCGAGACACTGCCTCGCGCACGACCGCGAACGCGACGTCCGAGGGCTGATTCAGCAGATACTCGGTGCCGAGGCTGATCGTCGACACCTTGAGACCACACCGACCGAGCGAACGGTAATCCATGTTTCTCTCCAAGCAGCGCGATTGGCTCAGGCGACGACGGCGGTACGCTTCCTCAGCGGCAGGCGCAAGCGGTTAATGAAGGCCACGACCCCGAGAGCGATGATGACGTCGCCGATGCTCGCGAGAGCCGGTTCGCGGAACGGCAGCGGCACGAAGAGAACGTCACCTAAGAACGGCAGACGAGTCTCGGCCGAGCCGACCGTGAACTGCGACCAACTACCTGTCTCGTTTTCGCTGACCGACTCCAGCAACCCGGCGCGCGCCAACTGGCCCGGATCGCTCGGCATCTGCCCGCCGTTCGCGGCTATGACAGTCAGGTTGAGCGCAAGCCCGACAAGTATAAAACAAAAACCTGGCTGATTGCGATTCGCCGCGATGAAGAACAGGGCCAACAGGAACGACGCGATGTAGAACAGACCTCCAATCGCTGGCAGACCGGGCGCGAGCGGCACCGCTACGACTACTGCCCAGTCAAACGGCATCACCAGCGGATTCAGCGCCACGCGCAGCGCAAAGGCCGCAGCGAGCCAACCGAGGCCCGAGAAGCGCGTATCGGCCAGATACGCCAAAGGGACGCGGCGAACTACTGCCAGTAGCGCTGCGCAGACAGCGACCAGAGCGAAGAGCAATCGAACCACCTCGATCCGGGCATCAACCGGTGCTTGCCGACTCGCTATCCGTCGGCAGAGGTAGCGCGAGGCTGTCCGCGCGCTCCGCCTCGCCGGCTCGGTGCGACACCGGCAACACGAACGAGAACCGGCTGCCCCGCCCGACTTCGCTCTCGACCCAGATGCGGCCGCCATGCGCCTCGACCATGTGCTTGCAGAGCGCGAGACCGAGCCCCGCCCCCTTTGCTCGGCGAGTGACTTCGTTGTCGACTCGGTAGAAGACCTCGAAGAGGCGCGAGATACGATCGGCGGGGATGCCTGCGCCCTCATCGCTCACCGACACGAGAACGCCATCGCCGAGCCGGGAAGCCTGGAGTGTCACCGTGCCACCGTTCGGCGAGTACTTGATCGCGTTCGTCACGAGGTTACTGAGCACTTGCCGCAAGCGGAGAGGGTCGGCCTCGATCGATGGCACGTCGTCGTCGGTCTGACATGAGACGTGGTGCTTGGCTGAAGCGGTCGCGAAGTCGCGGGCGGTACTCCGGACCAACGACGCGACGGATACTTGCTCGAAGCTTAGCTTCATGCGCCCCGACTCGACCCGCGACAGATCGAGCAAATCCTCGACGAGGCGCTCCATCTGCTCGGCCTTCGCGTGAATCTCGGAGGCCATCTCGACGGTCATCGCGTCGTCGAAACCGCCGCCCATCAATAGCTCGGAATATCCGACGATCGGCGTGAGCGGCGTCCGAAGCTCGTGCGAGACGGTCGAGATGAACTGCGTCTTCAGAAGGTTGAGGTGCCGCAGGGCCTGCGCTTCGGCCGCCTCGCGGCGTAGCCGAGCCGAGTTGATGGCAATTGCCGCCTGACCGGCGATCGCCGACAGCAGGCGCACGTCGTCCTCACCATAGGCGTTGAGCTTATGACTCTGAGCGGAGATCAGCCCGAGAACGCGGCCGTCCAGCGTGAGCGGGACTGCGAGGATCGAATTCGGAGTCGCGCCACCACCGAGCGGCACCGCCCACGTCAGGCGTTCACGCTCAGCAGAGAAATCGTGGACCAGAAGCGCCTCGGCGTGCTCGACGACCCAGCCGCTGATCCCGGCGCCAGCCTGAATGATCTGGCTGCCTGTCGGCTCGCCGTCGTCCAGCCCGTAGGCGATCTCGATCCGTCCACTCGGTTCGTCGCGCAGCGCGATGAAGAACGTTCGGGCGTCGATGACGCGCCCGACCTGTTCTGCGAGCAGCTCCCAGAGCTGACTGAGATCGAGCGCCCGGGTGAGCGCCGAGTTCAGTTCGTTGAGGACCTCCAGCTCGGCCGTCCGTCGCTGCAGCTCGACCATTCGACGCTGGAGGGATGCCGAGAGAGTATAGGCGAGATAGACAATGAACACGACGAACCCGACGAGCACGAGGCTCCACGGTGCCATCATCCAGAGCATCGCCGCAATGATGCCGATCGCCGCCTCGGCGACGTACACGCCGATGGCGACCTGGACGTACGCAGCTCGATAGAACTGCGCGACGGGCCGGCTCTGCTGCATCGCCAGCACAGAGGCCACCAGAGTCGTGTTCACCAGCCAGTTGGTTAGAACCATCGCCAGTATCGCGACGATCACGATCGGTGACTGGAACCCGGTGTCCGGCGACAATCCGAGAATCGCCAGCGCGTAGTAGTACACTCCGGCACTCGCGCCGGCGGCCAGCGAATTCTGCGACGTGTTGAACAGCGCCTTCGGAAACGGCGCGCGAAGAATCGCCTGGCAAAGGACCTCAGCGCAGGCAACTGGAACGAATGCCCAGGTGGGACCGAGCAGAAGAACCGACGCTATCAGGACCGAGGCGAACACCGTCTTGGTGTCACCTTCCGGGGTCAGGATGGGCTTCAGCTCGGCGATCAGACCGATGACGGTAAACAGGAGCACCAGAATGTAAACCTGCTCGTTCGACACCGCTGGTGGAGCGCCAGCGGAGAACGCCGAGACGGCGCTGAGCGCGGCCAGGAGGAAGACCGCGATTACGTAGTAGCGGATTCGGGGTGGCAGCGCGGCGAAGCCTAGCACGTCGACCTCGCACCGCGCGAACAGTTCGAGGGGCGATGAGAGCGCCACAGCCTCCAGGAACGAGCCAGAGACTCACGGGCATCATCGAGCTCGCCCGAGAGGCCTGAACCATCGAGGAAATCGAGGAAGTGGGGCCTATCCCCGACGAATGCCGGGAAGCACCAGAAAGCCGCGCGAATCGTTCCTCTCCAAGACGGTCGAGGATTCGATTCCCGCGGCTGAAGCCCCCCTGGGATCAGGAAGCCGGCGCAGACTGACCTACCAGCGGGTCTGCGCGCCGCTGGCGACCGCGATGCCGACGATGACGATGATCGCCTGTACGATGCGGAGGCTGATGGAGCGAACCTTCTGCATTGTGGTCTCCCTCTACTTGTGGGCCTCACGGCCTTCGCGCTTCCACCCGGAAGCGCTCTCTCTCTTGCCGTGCAGTCTACGAGCAACGAGGAGACGTGACAGTTAGAGGCGAGACTGAGAGGCGTTAGAAAAAGGTTAGACATGCGACTACCGCGACTCACTGCGGGCAGGCAGATCGAGAACATAGCCGAAACCACGGACGCTGCTGATGTAGCCCGCAGACTGCGGGTCGGTCTCGGTCTTTGCTCTCAGGCTGTTAACGTGCTCTTTCACGGCATCCTGAGCCTCCCGCTCCTCGCCCTCGCATTGGAATGCCTCCCGAGCGAGGGTTCGAAGCGGAACGACCTTGCCCGGCTCTCGCGCGAGGCAGAGCAGCAGACGGAACTCCG
>JAEZIJ010000007.1 GCA_023436715.1 Acidobacteriota bacterium | reverse complement strand
TCGGTCGAGACCGCGCGGCTGCTTCCGATCGCGAGTGGGGCAGCCCCTCGGGCTGCGCCGGCCTCTCAGGCCGGCCACACAGGCGGGCTGGGAGCCCGCCGCAGGGCGAGGCCCTGCCCCACTGGGCGGTCCTGCCCGCCTCAATTTTCATCACCTTTGGTGGGCCGCAGGCACATGCGGCACTCCGTTGAAAGTCACGGTCGGACCGATCACGGGCCACGCATGCGTGGCCCCTACAAGAACTCGCAGCGACGCACCGACTTTCATGGTCATTCGCGGCCCGCAGCGCGGCCTTTGCCGCTAATCCAAGCCCCCAAGGATGGAGGTTTCCCGTCCGTTCGGGCGCGGCACGGTGGAAAGCGCCAGGACAAGGGAGATGCGGTCGCGGAAAAACCGCGAATTCATATCCTTGAACTGCTTCATGCGTTCCGGCGCGAACTGGGAGCGGTGGCACTCGATCGACCGCAGGGCGGCTTCGAGATGCTCGCGGCAATTCACCTCGGTGGTAATAAACGCATCGCTGACGGTGTATAGCGGGCGGCCGCGGCGGAGAGGTTCGGGCACTTCGAGAACCCGCGATTCGGGCAGCACCACGAAGTACAGCTTGCGCGGCTTGTGGCGGAGTAGGCCCTGCTGCTGGAAAGCCAGCGCGACGATGCCGCCCGCAACGCGGTGGTCCACGTGCCCGGTGACCCCGTCGGGGCCGAACGTGATGACCACGTCGGCGCGCGTCCGCTCGAACAGCTCACGCACTTTGCCTGCGATCTCTTCCGCCATCTGGGCCGACGCGATGCCCTGGTCCTGATAGCCAAACAGGAACGGCTCATGGATGCCGAGTTGCCGCGCCGCGCACCGCAGTTCCTCCTCGCGAACGGAGCCTAACTCGTCGCCCGCCGCCATACCGAAATGTGTCCGGACGCCTTTCTGGCCCGAGGTCATGCTGGCCAGATAAACGTCGTGTCCTTCGCGGGCGTACTTCGCCAGCATGGCGCTGACGCCCATCTCGTCGTCCGGATGCGCAAATACAGCGAGAATAGAGTGTTTCGGCAATGCCTGTTCCCCTTTAGTTTCAGGTTACAACGGCTGGGAGCTACCCAATGGCGATTTGCTTCACCTTACTGAAGAACTGCTTCTTGCGCTCCGTGTTCAGGCCCCAACTGACCGGCGCGGATTGATAGCCGTCCGTGTAGTTGTTCTTGCCGGGATCGAAGTAGCCCCAGGAACAGTACTCCCGGATCGCGGCGGTCATGTTGTTCAGCGGCTTGTCGAAATCGAAGTGGTCGTCCTCATTAAACAGAATGGGCATGGGGCGGTAGCCCGGCACTGCGCGCGCCTGCCGCACCATTTCGGAGATGCGTTCCGGATTGCCGACGCCGTTGCCGTGCATCAGGAGGAAGTCGGCGGCGCGGACGACGTTCTCCCGCGGGCTCGAGCCGCCGCCGTAGCTCGTACTCACCAGCAGCCTGCGGCCCGCTCGCTTCCGCTGCTTCACACGCTCGATCAATTCATGCACCCGGTCGGGCATCAGGATCGCGTGGTCGTAAGCTTTTACGTCGCACTCGTTGTTCACCTCGATCATGATGTTGCGATAGCCGCGGTCGAAGATCCAGTCCACGGCGTTGTCCACAGCGCGGATAACGGACGCTTCATCTTTCAGCCGCTGGTCCTGGCCGAAATACAGGACGCCGAGGATCACCACCATCCCGAGTTCATCGGCGCGGTCCAGGATGCGCTCCAACCGCGCCATGTACTCCGGGCGGAAGCTGCCGTCTTCCTTGATGGCCGAATTGAACCAGGGCTGCGTCTTCGAGTAGCCTTCGGGGTTACCGCCCTGCAGATTGATGGTGAAAGCAAGCAGGCCGTGTGCGCGCCACTCGGGCATTGCGGCCACGAACTCGCGCGTGTTTCGCTCCGGGTCCCAACGGCCGGTGTCCGGGTAGCGCCACCGGCTTCGCGTCTCGGGGTTCAGGTCATCGAAGATGCCCAGCACCATGCGCGAGTTCATCAGCAGTCCCTCGATACGCCGTTCCTGCCAGAACCTTCCTTTATACGTGGGCTCTCCGTTGATGAGGAACCGGTCTCCGTCGATTGAGACTATCGTGCGCTGTTTCGGAGCGGCTGCCGCCGCGCCAGCCATGGAGAGGCCCGCGAGCACCTGTCGCCGGCTGAATGAGCGCCCTTTCATCATGTCGATGGATTGTACCATCGCCGTCCGATGGGAGACGACGCAGGCGCATCTGAGGGGTTTGGTACTACCCCGCCATTGCAGGGAGGGTACCTCGCAGCATTGGTACTATTTTATGCGACAATGGGACCGATTGGCTGTAGCGTCAGACTTGTGTCGAGAGCCCAGCGGTTTTTTCCTACCCGCGGCCGTGAACCTGTCTCTTCAGCTTGGCAAAGTGCCCATAAGGGCTAAAGGAGTGTATTAAGCGATGAAGCTGTATGTGGGGAACCTCCCCTATCAGGCTACCGAATCGGATTTGGAGAACTGGTTCAGCCAGGCCGGCATCTCCGTGGACAGTGTGAACGTAATGCGCGACCGGTTCTCGGGCGAAGCCCGCGGATTTGGTTTTGTGGAAATCGGGAACGAGCAGGATGCAGCGCGGGCGGTTTCTTCCTGCAACGGTAAAGAGTTCATGGGGCGTGCGCTGGTGGTGAACGAAGCGCGCCCGTTGAACGCAGGCGGAGGCGGTGGCGGCAGAGGACCGCGCGGCGGCGGTGGTGGTGGCGGCCGCGGCGGTGCTCGTCGCGAGCGTTCGCGTTACTAAAACCTTTACTTTGCCCGGAGAGCAATGCTGCGAAGCTTGCTCTCCGGACGCCGGCAGTACTGCGGAATTACTGACAAGTCCAGGTACTCAGGGGGCTGGATGGCCAGAACTGTGCTGCCGGGCAGGCCCTATCCGCTGGGAGCCACATGGGACGGGAGCGGGGTCAATTTCGCGCTCTACTCGGAAGGCGCTACTCAGGTAGAGTTGTGCCTGTTCGATCCGGGTGAGCCCGCCACGCAGACCGAGACCATCCGGCTTCCGGAGATTGCCGGGTATGTGCACTACGGCTGCCTTCCCGGGATAGGCCCCGGGCAACTGTACGGCTACCGGGTACACGGGCCGTATGACCCCTCGCGGGGTCTCAGATTCAACCCCGCCAAGTTGCTGATCGATCCATACGCCTACGCCGTGGCGGGAACGGTGAACTGGGACGCGCCGGTGTTCCCCTACCGGTTCGACGATCCGGAAGCAGACCTCTCCAGCGATACCCGGGATGACGCCTGGGGTGTGCCGAAGAGCATGGTTTCCAGCCCGTACTTCGACTGGGAGCAGGACCGGTTCCCGCGAGTCCCGCTCGCGAAGTCCATCATCTACGAGGTGAACGTCAAGGGTTTCACCGCTCGTCATCCGGAAGTCCCTCGCGAGTTGCGCGGAACGTATGCAGGGCTGGTCTCGCGCGCTCCCCTGAGGTTCCTCAAAGAGCTCGGCATCACAGCGGTGGAGCTGATGCCGGTCCACTGTTTTCTCGACGACAAGATGCTGGTTGACCGCAGGCTGCGCAACTACTGGGGCTATAACACGCTGAATTACTTCGCGCCGGAGGCACGCTATTCGAGTTGCGGCGACCAGGGTGGCCAGGTGGCCGAGTTCAAGTCGATGGTGAAGACCCTGCACCGCGAGGGCATCGAGGTGATCCTCGACGTGGTCTACAACCATACGGCGGAGGGCAACCATCTCGGCCCGATGCTGAGTTTCCGCGGCCTCGATAACCCGACGTATTACCGGCTGGTGACCGATCAGCCGCGCTACTACATGGACTACACCGGCACGGGCAACAGCCTCAACGTGCGGCACCCGCAGGTCCTCAAGTTGATCATGGACAGCCTGCGCTACTGGGTGCAGGAAATGCACGTGGACGGCTTCCGGTTCGACCTCGCATCGGCGCTTGCGCGTGAACTGCACGACGTGGACCGGCTGTCGGCGTTCTTCGATATCATTCACCAGGACCCGGTGATTTCGCAGGTGAAGCTGATCGCAGAGCCTTGGGATGTTGGAGAGGGAGGCTACCAGGTCGGCAAGTTTCCCGTCCTGTGGGCGGAGTGGAACGGCAAGTATCGCGACGTTGTGCGCCGCTATTGGAAGGGCGACAGCGGGCAGGTTGCCGAACTCGCATATCGCCTGACGGGTTCGAGCGATCTCTACCAGCACGACGGGCGCCACCCGACGGCCAGCATCAATTTCATCATCGCGCACGACGGCTTCACGCTGGAAGACCTCGTCAGCTATTCGGAAAAGCACAATGAAGGGAACGGCGAGAATAACGCTGACGGGACTAACGAAAATTACTCGGCGAACTATGGTGCGGAAGGGCCCACGAACGATGCTGCGATCATCGCCTTGCGCGACCGCCAGAAGAGGAATTTTCTCGCGACCCTGCTGTTCTCGCAGGGCGTGCCCATGATCGCCGGCGGCGACGAGATCGGCCGCACGCAAAGCGGCAATAACAACGCCTACGCGCAGGACAACGAGCGGAGCTGGTTCGACTGGGATCTGGACAAACGCCGCGGCGAACTGCTCGAATTCACGCAGAGGCTTATCAGAATCCGCGGCGCGCATCCGAATCTTCGCCGCAGGAAATTCTTCCAGGACCGGAGCATCCGCGGCACCGGCATGCACGCGCCCGGCGCGCGCCACCCCGACGTCAAGGACATCGCCTGGCTCCGGCCCGACGGCGCGGAGATGACCGACGAGGATTGGCAAGCGAGCTGGGTTCGCTGCTTTGGTCTCCAGTTGAACGGCGAGACGTTGGACGAAGTGGACGAACGCGGCGACCCGATTGAGGACGATACGCTTCTGTTCCTCCTGAACCCCCACGATGAATCGATTGCGTTTCATCTGCCGGCCTCGGGTCCGAGCCGCAGATGGGAGCTCGTGGTCCGCACGGACCAGCC
>JAEZIJ010000005.1 GCA_023436715.1 Acidobacteriota bacterium | reverse complement strand
ACTACAGGAAGCATCCTTGTAGGGGCGACGCATGCGTCGTCCGTGGCCGGAGTACGCGCCGCGCCAATCTCAAAACGCAATTTGGACAAGCCTGGGGTTGTATGGACCGCTTCCGCGTTCCTGCTATCATTCCGAAATGCGGAACTGGAAGCAGATTGCCGCGGCTGGACGGTTTGGAATTCCGGAGGATGAACTGGACCGGATCGTCCCCGTGCTGGATGCGCTGGAGGCCGGCTTCCGGCCGCTTGTAAAGAGGATCCCGGTCGAGACGGAACCCGCTACTGTTCTGCCTGGCGGTCCCGGCGAGCAGCGATGACGCTCCTCGAAGCCGCCGCCGCCCTGCGGGCGAGGAAAGTCTCTTCTTCGGAACTCGTCTTCGATTCACTGGCGCGCATCGCCGCACACGATGAAACCCTGAACACCTTCATCACCGTGCTTGAGGACAACGCCCGGATCGAGGCCGACCAGGCCGACGACGAACTGGCGCGAGGCATCGACCGCGGCCCGCTGCACGGCATCCCGATCGCCCTGAAAGACGTGTTCTCGACGAAGGGCATCCGGACTACCGCCGGATCGAAGATCTTCGCCGGCAATGTGCCGCGCCATAACGCCGCAGTCGTCGAAAAACTCGCCGCGGCTGGCGCAGTGCTGATCGGCAAGACGAACATGCACGAACTGGCCTACGGCATTACATCGAGCAACCCGCATTACGGCCCGGTTCGGAATCCCTGGAACGTCGAATGAATTCCAGGCGGCTCGAGCGGTGGTTCCGGCGCCGCCGTCGCAGCAGGCTTCGTGTTCGCGGCCATGGGTAGCGACACCGGCGGATCGATCCGCATCCCCGCTTCCTATTGCGGGTGCGTCGGGCTGAAGCCCACCTACGGCCGCGTCAGCCGTTACGGCGTCCTGCCGCTCGATTTCACGCTCGATCACATGGGGCCGCTGGCGCGCTCCGTGCGCGATGCGGCCGCGGTGCTGAACGCCGTCGCCGGGTTCGATCCGCGCGACGAGAGTTCCAGCCGCGCTCCGGTCCCCGATTTCGTGCCAACTGAAGAGGTCTCTATCGCCGGAATCCGGATCGGCCTGCCGGAGAACTACTATTTCGAGATGGTGGACGAGGCAGCCGCACAGGCCGTCCGCCGCGCTGCCCAAATCGCCGGGACGCTCGGGGCCTCCATCGTTCCTTTGCGGGTTCCCGACATCCCCGAGATCAACACAATCGGCCGGCTGATCCTGCTCGCCGAGGCCACGGCTGTCATGTCGCCGTACCTGGAGGAACGCCACAAGTTCGGTCCGGACGTGCTGGCGCTGCTCGATCAGGGCCGCTTCATTGCCGCGGCCGACTATGTGAACGCCCAGCGGATGCGGCGCATTCTGCGGCAGGAGTTCGCCGCCGTCTGGCAGAAGGCCGATTGCCTTTTCACGCCCACCACCCCCACGGCCGCACCCCGAATCGGGCAGGCCTCCGTCGAAACTGACGGCAAGATGGAGGATGTGCGGCTGGCCTCCACGCGGTTCGTCCGCGCTTTCAATGTGCTCGGTTTGCCCGCCGTTTCCCTGCCCTGCGGGTTCGACCGCCGCGGGCTTCCGCTCGGGTTGCAGATCGCCGGCCCCGCCTTCAAAGAGGCGACGCTGCTCCGGGTTGCCGCCGCGGTCGAAGGCGCGCTCGGGCTCTCCGCCCGCAGGCCGGCCGGGCTATAGCCCGCATTAGGCATCCGGGCGCTAAAACTTACTCGCTCTCGAACCGATGAGAAACGGGAATGGCTCCGAAACCCATCAGTGTCTTTGCCTGCGAGTCTCAACCCGTCGTCGTGGAAGGACTGCGGAACGCGCTCCGGGAGTGCGAGGACTTCGAGTTTGCGGGCGCCGCCGCCCCGTCGGAAGCGCTCGGGGCCATTCTCGAAAAGGCTCCGGACCTGACCGTGGTGGATCATACGGACGGAACGGAGGCCGCACTGTCGCTCGTGGAGCAGATCTGCGGCGCAGGCTCGAAGACCCAGGTCGTGCTCTGGGTGAACAGCTCCGATGAGATACCATCCGGCGCCGCGCTCGAAGCCGGAGCGCGGGGCGTCCTCGTGAAAAGCCGCCCGATCGAGACACTGCTCGCGTGCCTGCGTGTGGTGGCCCGAGGCCATGTCTGGTTTGAGAGCTCGCCGCTCGAAGCCATTTGCACGACCGGCCGAAGGCGGCGCCAGCCGCCTCGCCTCACGCCGCGCGAGCGCCAGGTGCTCACACTCCTGTCGCAGGGCCTCAAAAATGCCGAGATCGCAGGGATGCTCGCAATTTCGCCCGGAACCGTGAAGGTCCACCTCATGCATGTGTTCGAAAAAACGGGAGCAAGGGACCGCCACGAACTCGCCGCCCGCAGCCGCAAGCTACTGGAACCGGAGAGCATTGGGCACCGGAGTGAGCCCGGTTGAGTCCGGCCGCCGCCTTCCGGTTAAAGGAAACCCTTGTTTCAGCCGAAATAACCACTGGAGGGCGGCGCAGATGAGAAAGCGAACGCTGAACCGGCAGGAGGTTTCAGACTGCCGCGCACGCAAGCGGGTGGACACAAGCGACCTGGGTTGGCGTCTGCCGTCCGGCCAGTCGCTGGCGGAGTTTGCCCTGCGCTCCGGCATGGTCGCGCCGCGGCTTCTGCTTGCCGGCGGGACGCGCAACGAACCGCTCGAAGCTCTACTGCGCCGATGCGTCAAGGACTAGGTCATGGATCGCAGACTTCTGAGCGTCATCGGAACCAGCCTGCTCTTTGCGCTGGTACTGTCCGCGATCTTCTACCAGATGGTGATCGGGGCGCGGAAGGGCGGACCGCGACAGGCCAAAGCGAAAACGCGGGACGTGGTGGTGGCAGCGCGCGCTCTGCCGGTCGGCGTGAGTCTGAAAGCGGAAGACGTCAAGCTGGCAAAGGTGCCTGAGGACCAGTTCCCGAACGGCGGTTTCGAGAAAGTGGAACAGGTGCTGGAGAGGCCCGTGGTATCGAGCATCCTGGCCGAAGAGCCCGTGCGGGAAGGGCGGTTGGCGCTGAAGGGCAGCGGCCTGGGCCTGGCGCCGATCATTCCGACGGGCATGCGGGCGGCGGCGGTACGCGTCAACGAAGTGGTCGGCGTGGCGGGATTCGTGCTGCCCGGCATGCGCGTGGACGTGCTGGTTACCGGCCGTCCGGCGGGCCAGGAACAGACCGTCACCAAGACGATTCTTCAGGACATTCAGGTGCTGTCGGCGGGGCAGAAGATCGAGCCGGATGCACGCGGGCAGGCCATCAACGCGCCAGTGGTGACGCTGCTTGTCAGCCCCGAGCAGGCCGAAGTGCTCACGCTGGCTTCCGAGGGCCGGATCCAACTCGTCCTGAGGAACAGCGGGGACCGCACGGTGGAGAAGACTCCGGGCCTGATACTGGCCGAACTCTACCGGACCGGCACGGCCAAGCCCGCCGGCGAAGCGCCGAAACCGCGGCCCAGGCCCGTAGCGGCGCCTCCCGCGCCCGTCCCACCGCCCCGGACCACGGAGGAAATCGTGGTGATTCGGGGGAACCAGAAGACGGTCGAGCAGGTAGCGATCAGAAAGCCGGATTAGGGTATGGGAACACGATCCACCGGATTGCTGTGTGCCGGGCTCCTGCTATCGAGCGCCGGCTGGCTGGCCGCCGATGCGCCCCAGCCCACCGAGGACATGAGGCTGGCTACCGGCAAAAGCATTGTCATCGACTACGCCGCCGATGTCGGGCGCATTTCCACGAGTAACGCGGATATTGTGGACGCGGTGGCCGTATCCACGCGTGAAGTGCTGCTGCACGCCAAGGCGCCGGGGACCTCGACGGTGATCGTCTGGTCCAGGCAGGGAGCGCGCAACACCTACAGCATCCTCGTCGAGCAGAATCTCGAGCCGGCCCGGAAGCTGCTGAAGCAGACGTTCCCGAATGAGAGCATCGAAATCCAGTCGGCAAAAGACTCGCTTTCGCTGACCGGCACGGTATCGAGCCCAGGGGTTGCCGAGCGGGCCGCCGCACTCGTAACCCCGTTCGCCAAGGTGGTGGTGAACAACCTCCAGGTCGTCGCGCCGGGGCCGGAAAAGCAGGTCCTGCTTCGTGTGAAGTTCGCCGAACTGAACCGGATAGCCGCGGACTCGTTCGGGGTCAACCTGATTTCCACGGGCGCGGCAAACACCATAGGGAGCACGACAACCGGCCAGTTCTCCCCGCCGCGAGCGTCAGAGCTGAAAGGCGTCATCGGGGCGGGCGCCCTCGGGGCCGAGAGCAAGTTCGCGGTTACCGACGCGCTCAATGTGTTCGCGTTCCGTCCGGATCTCAACCTCGCGGCATTCGTACGGGCTCTCCAAAGCCAGTCGCTGCTGCAGATTCTGGCCGAGCCCAACCTGGTCACCACGAACGGAAAGGACGCCAGCTTCCTGGCCGGCGGCGAGTTCCCGGTGCCTGTCCTGCAGGGCGGCGCTTCCGCCGGTTCGGTAACGATCCTGTTCAAGGAATTCGGGATCCGGCTGACTTTCAAGCCCGAGATCACCGGGCACGACACCATCCGCATGTACGTGAAGCCCGAAGTGTCCACCATCGACGTGGCAAACTCGGTCTCGCTTGGCGGCTTCACCATCCCGGCGCTGGCCACTCGCCGCGTGGAGACCAACATCGAACTCGGAAGGGGGCAGAGCTTCGTCATCGCCGGGCTGATCGACGACCGCGTGACCGAGACCCTGTCGAGGGTCCCGGGGCTGGCCCACATCCCGATTCTGGGCGTGCTGTTCAAAAGCCGCCTGGAAAACCGGGCCAAGACGGAGTTGATCGTTATGGTGACACCGGAGATCACGGCGCCCGTCAGCACAGCCGGGGTAAAACCGCTGCCACAGATGAAAGACTCGCTGCCGGGCTTTCTGCTGGAGCCCTCCGGAACCGCACCGGCCGCCGTTCCGTCCGCTCCGAAGCGCGGAGCCCGGAAATAGCGGTTGGGAGATGGACCTCGACGACCGAGCCGCGGCCCAGCTTACGGCGCTGATGATCGCGCCCGGCCGCGATCTGTCTCGACAGTTCGCGGCGAGCATGGAGGGAGGGCGCGCGTTTCAGATCCTGGCGGAACTGAAGGCCTATCCTTCGCAGCAGGTGCTGGAGATGCGGCTGCGCCAGTTGCAGCCGGAGGTCGTACTGCTGGATCTGGCGACGGACCTGGCGCGGGCGGGCGAACTGATCGGCTTCATCGCGAGTTCGAGTCCCGCGACCCACGTCATCGGCCTGCATGCCCGCAACGATTCAGAAGCCATCGTGCGGTCTCTTCGCCTGGGCGCGAGTGAGTTTCTTTACGCTCCTTTCGACCCCGCGATTCAGGAGCAGGCGGTGGCGCGCATCAGGCGGCTGCTGGGGCCGCGAGCGGCCGAATCGAAGGAACTCGGCAAAGTGGTGCTTTTCTCGAGCGCGAAGCCCGGGTCGGGCGCTTCGACTCTGGCCGCGCAGTCCGCGCTCGCTCTGCGCCGCGCCACTCAAAGGCGAGTGCTCCTGGCGGACCTCGACCTGATGGGCGGAACCCTCGCGTTCTCCCTGAAAGTGGCGCCAAAGGGGTCGCTGCCGGACGCAGCCGAAGCGGGAAATTCCTCGCTGGCGTCTCTGGTGGCGAGTTCGGGCGGCGTCCATCTGCTGGCCGCCCCCGGGGAGCACGAATCGGATTCGGTCGAGCCTTCGCGCCTGCACGCATTTATAGAGGAGGCCCGGCGGCAATATGACTGGGTGGTCCTGGACGCGCCGTCCATTTTCCACCAGCTCAGCCTGCTTGCGCTCTCGGAATCCGACCGGGCGTACCTGGTATGCACTTCCGATCTGCCCAGTCTGCGTCTGGCGCGCAAGGCAGTCACGCTGCTGGCGCGCCTGGGCGTGGGCAAGGAGCGCTACCAGATACTCCTCAACCGCGTGGATAAGCGGGACGGGCTCAAAGAGTCCGACCTGAACAAGATTTTCAACTGCCCGGTACACGGCAGCTTCCCGAGCGACGTCCTCTCGGTCGAACGCGCCGTGACGCTGGGCGAGCCGCTCGATGACAAATCCGAGCTGGGACGCTCGGTCGCCGATTTCACGGCGCGCCTGGCCGGAATCGCGGCCGGGCAAGGGCGCCGCTCCGGCCCGGCGGCGAGTACACAGCCTGTGTTTTCCGAAACCTGAGGGATAGAGAATTCTTATGCAACCATTCGCCGATCATATCGCCGGGCAGCAGCCGCTCTCCTGGGACCAGCGCATTCTCCAGAACGGCGGGCGTGCTAAGACTGCGCTCAAGCCGGAATGCCAGGAACTGAAGTTCACGCTGCACCGCAAGCTGCTGGACCGGATCAACCTCGATGCCCTTGCCTCGATCGACAACCAGCGCGTGCGCTCCGAAGTGCGGCAGGCCCTGGTCGCGCTCATGGAAGGGGAATCGACGCTGCTGAGCGCGCTCGACAAGCAGCAGGTGATCGACGAGGTGCTCGACGAAGTCTTCGGCCTCGGGCCGCTCGAGCCGCTGCTGGCCGACGCCACGATCTCGGACATCCTTGTGAACACGCACCGCCAGGTGTACGTGGAGCGCAAGGGCCAGCTCGAGTTGACCAGCGTGAGCTTCCGCGACACGCCGCACCTGCTGCGCATCATCGACAAGATCGTGTCGCAGGTCGGCCGGCGAATCGATGAATCGACCCCGATGGTTGACGCACGGCTGATCGACGGCTCGCGTGTGAATGCGATCATCCCTCCGCTGGCGGTGGATGGGCCGCTGCTGTCGATCCGGCGTTTTTCAACGGACAAGCTGATGCCGAAGGATCTGGTGGAGCGCAAGGCCATGACGCCGGGCATGATGGAACTGCTCGAGGCCGCCGTCAAGGCCCGGCTCAACATCATAATCGCGGGCGGCACCGGCGCCGGGAAGACGACGCTGCTCAACGCGCTCTCGGCGTTCATCTCTCCGAAGGAGCGCATCGTCACCATCGAGGACGCGGCCGAACTGCAATTGAAGCAGCCGCACGTGGCAAGGCTGGAGACGCGCCCGCCCAATCTTGAAGGGCACGGCGCGGTACGGCAGCGCGAATTGCTCATCAACAGCCTGCGCATGCGGCCGGACCGCATTGTGTGCGGCGAGGTGCGCGGTGAAGAGGCGCTCGACATGCTGCAAGCCATGAACACCGGCCACGAAGGCTCGCTGACCACGATTCACGCCAACACGCCGCGGGATGCGGTCGCGCGCCTGGAGGTTATGGTGACCTGGGCGGCGGCGAATATGCCGATGATCTCCATCCGCCAGCAGGTCGCCGCGGCCGTCCACCTGCTGGTGCAGGCGGCGCGGTTGGCTGACGGTTCGCGCCGCGTGGTGAGTATCACGGAGGTAACCGGGATGGAAGGCGACGTGATCACGCTTCAGGACATCTTCGTTTTCGAGAAGCGGGGCCTCTCGCCGGACGGCAGGGTTCTGGGCCGCTTCGCCGCAACGGGCATCCGGCCGAAGTTTTACGAAAAGTTTCTTGCCGCGGGCATTCGTCTCAGCCCGGAATTGTTCGATGAGGTGATGGAGGTCTGAAAGGCGACGCCCGGGTGGCATCCATGATTCTTTTCGCCACATTTCTGGTGACGTGCTGGCTCGGAGGCCTGGCGATCTGGTGGACGTGGTCGCGCGGCCGCCAGACCGCCGACCTGAACCGCATGAAGGCCCGGCTGGCCGGTGTAGGCGAGCCGAAGAAGGCCTCGCGGCAGACGCCCGCGTTGATTCAGACCGAGGACCCCGCCAAGGGCAGGCTCGTTCTGCATCTGCTGCGGCGCCTCGATCTCAACCGGCAACTCAAGACCCTGATCGAGCAGGCCGGCCTGAAGTGGGAGGTGACGCGCACGGCGCACGGCGCGCTTGCGCTGTTCCTGGTGGGCTTCACCGGAGCCTGGCACCTTGCGCCGCTGTACCGCGGGTACGCCGTCATTCCCGGCGTGCTTTTGGGGGCCATGCCGCTCTTCTACATCGCCAGGAAGCGAAGCGCGCGGCTGAACAAGTTCGAGGAACAGTTCCCGGAGAGCCTGGAGTTCCTCGGCCGCTCGATGCGCGCCGGGCATGCGTTTTCCGTTGCGCTCGAAATGATCCATTCGGAGTTTCAGGACCCGCTGGCGGGCGAATTCCGCCGCGCGTTCGACGAGCAGAACCTCGGGCTGCCCCTCGATGTGGCGCTCGAGAAACTCGCGCAGCGAGTGCCGCTGATGGACGTGCATTTCTTCGTCTCGGCCGTGCTGCTGCAAAAGCGTACGGGCGGCAACCTGGCGGAACTGCTGGATAAGCTCGCCTACCTGATCCGCGAGCGCTTCAAGCTGCGCGGCCGCATCAGGGCCATCAGCGCTCACGGCCGGATGACCGGCATGGTGCTTTCGATGATCCCCGTCGCCGTTGGGGTCATGATGTTCTACATCAATCCGGACTACGCGCGCTTCTTCACTCAGGACGAGACGGGGCGGATGATGATCGGCGGCGCGGTCGGGATGCAGTTGCTCGGCTACGGAGTCATCAAGAAGATCGTCTCGATCGAGGTGTGAGCCATGGAGCTATCCGCTACCCTGCTGCTGTTCGTAACCCTGGCGGCCGTCATGACCTTCATCGGCTCGAAGTTCTGGGCGCGGCCCAAGGCGGCGATTGACCGCGTCACCCGGTCGAGCGCCGAGGCCGCCGCACGTATGCCGGCGCACCCGAGCCTCGTTTTCCACGACCTCGTGAAACGCCTGGGGACGCTGCTGCCGCAATCTCCGAAGGACGTGACGATCATGCAGAAGCGGCTGATCCGGGCGGGCTTCCGGAGTCCGGGCGCGCTGAAGATGCTGTATGGCTGGAAAGTGGCTCTTGGAATCGCGCTGCCGCTGGTGACCGCTCTGGCCGTAGTCGGCATGGATCTCGATTCCGACCGCAAGCTGCTGGTGATCGTCCTGGCTGCCGCGGCGGGGCTGCTCGGGCCGAACGAATACGTGCGCATGGCCGCAAAGCGCCGGCAGAAGAAGATCCGGCGCGCGCTGCCGAATTCTCTGGACCTGCTGGTGGTGTGCGTTGAATCCGGACTCGGCCTCGACCAGGCCATCATGCAGGCGGCCAAGGAACTCGAACACGCGCACCCGGAGATCTCCCAGGAGTTCGCCATGGTCAACCTGGAGTTGAAGGCGGGCAAGCGCCGCGCTGAAGCGCTGCGCAACCTGGCCGACAGGACCGCGGTCGAGGAGCTCAAGAAACTCGCGGCGGTACTGATTCAGGCGGACCGCTTCGGCACGGGTGTGGCACAGAGCCTCAGGGCGCACTCGGACTACATGCGGGTCCAGGCGCGGCAGACCGCCGAAGAGAAGGCGGCCAAGCTCGGCGTGAAGCTCGTGTTCCCGATTTTCTTTTGCATTTTGCCGTCGCTTTTTGTCGTGACGGTGGGTCCGGTGATGGTCCGGATCAGCCGGGAACTGCTCCCGATGATGAGGAATATGTGAGAAAGGAGAACAGGCAATGGATTCCGGAACGGTACGGATTCTCTGCGCGGTGATGGCCGTGGTGTTGATCGGCATCATCGTGATGCGCCGCCGCAGGCGCGCCGAGTAGCCGCGGTGGGGCCGCGAAAGAATCCGGGCCTCCGGACGATCGCAGGCGTGTCCCCGGATTCTTTCACGGCCCCGATAACCGTGTTATCGTCTTCTGAGCAGGCGGCGCATGTACTTCCGATTCACGCTGTTCAACTCGACCGCGCTCTTCATTGCGGCGCTGACGATAGGCATGATCTACGCCCGCTTCCGCTGCCGGCCCGAGAACACCTGGCTGCTCGGGTACTACCTGATCGTATTGGGCTTCTGGCTGGGGTTTGAAGGCTCGCTGGCCACACGCTGGGTCATCGGCGGAATTGCCTGCGGCGTGCTGCTGCGGTTCGAATTCATGGGCGGAGCCGTGCTGAACGCGGTACGCGCTCTGGAGATGGTCTTCTTCGGCTACACGCTCTGGCGTTGCGCGGCCTTGCTCCTGTTGTGGCCGTGGTAAACGCTACTCGACCGGCAGGCCGGAATCCCGGTACTCGCTCCAGCCGCCGTCGAGCGAAATAACGTTCTTGTACCCCATCTTGCGCAGGTTATCCGCGGCCAGCGCCGACCGGAAACCCCCGCCGCAGTAGAGTACGATTCTCTCCTCCCGGCCGGGAATTGTGTTCTCGATATCGCGCTCGATGATGCCCTTGCCGAGGTGAATCGCCCCTTGCGCGTGGCCGGCGTTCCACTCGCTTTCTTCACGCACGTCAACCAGCCGGAACGGCTCGCCCGATTCGCGCATGCGCTTGAGTTCCGGTACATCGATCGTTTGGATGCGGGACTTCGCATCCTCAACCAGGGCCAGAAATCCCGGGCTATGGGTCTTCATTTGAGGGCCTTTCAGTGGATTCTGCGGATCTGGGCGCCTACGCGCTCCAGTTTCTCTTCGATCTTCTCATAGCCGCGGTCGATGTGATACACACGGTCGATCACCGTCTCGCCGCTTGCCACCAGCGCCGCAAGCACAAGGGACGCGCTGGCGCGCAGGTCGGAGGCGATCACCGCCGCTCCGGTGAGTTGCGAAGGCCCCGCCACGATGGCCTGCCGCCCCTCGAGCCTGATGTTCGCCCCCATGCGCATCAGTTCGAGCGCGTGCATGAACCGGTTCTCGAAGATCTTCTCGGTGATGAGCGAAATGCCCTGAGCCCGCGTCATCAAGGCCATGAACTGCGCCTGCAAGTCCGTCGCGAAGCCGGGATACTCCTCCGTGGTCACATCCACCGAGCTCAGCTTTCCGGGCGCGCTCACCCGCAGGGTATCCGGCGCCGTCTCGGAGACAATCGCGCCCGCCTCGCGCAACTTTGAAACCAGCGCCGTAAGATGTTCGGGGACGCAGCGCGTCACCGCAACATCGCCGCCGGTGATCGCTCCGGCGATGAGAAACGTGCCGGCCTCGATGCGGTCGGCAATAATCGTGTGCTCGGCCCCGTGGAGCCGGCGGACACCTTGAATCCGGATCGTCGAGCTGCCCGCGCCCTCGATTTGGGCGCCCATCTTCGTGAGCAGATCGGCGAGGTCCGTGACCTCGGGCTCGCGCGCGGCGTTCTCGATCACGGTCTCGCCCTCGGCCATGACGGCAGCCATGACGAGGTCCTCCGTGCCGGTTACGCTGATGCGGTCGAAGGTGAAGCGGCAGGCGTGCAGGCCATCGGGAGCTTCCGCTTCCACATAGCCGTGCTCCTGGCGGATACGCGCTCCGAGCTTCTCCAGACCCGCAAGGTGCAGATTGATCGGCCGCGCCCCAATCGCGCAGCCCCCCGGGAGCGACACACGCGCGCGCCCCGCACGTGCGACCAGCGGACCCAGCACGAGGCTCGACGCCCGCATCGTCTTCACCAGCTCGTAAGGTGCTTCGGGACACGTGATCGACCGCGCTTCAACACGCGTCACGTCGCCGTCTGCTGTGACGCTCGCGCCCGTGCTCTCCAGCAGCTTCTCCATCGTGACGATATCGCGCACGTCGGGAATGCGGTGGAGCACGACCGGTTCTTCGGTCAGCAGGCAAGCGGCCAACGCCGGCAGGGCCGAATTCTTCGCGCCGCTGGTAGTGATCTCTCCTCGGAGTGGGGCGCCGCCCCGGATGACGAACTTATCCATTTTTGAGCGCTTCGGAAACCCGCCCCCCGGCGGCGCGTAGTCGCGCTTCGGCCTGATCGCGGCCGATGCCCAGGCGGGCCATCACGATCGCAATCTTCACTGTACCATCCGATTCCCGGAGGAACCCGGCGGCGCGCTCGCGGTCCACGCCGGCGGCCTCGGAGATGATGCGGCACGCCCGGTCCACCAGCTTGGCATTCCTGGGCTGAACGTTCACCATCAGGTTGCCGTAGACGTGCCCCAGCCGGATCATGACAGCCGTTGAGAGCATGTTCAGCACCAGTTTGGTGGCGGTGCCGGCCTTCATGCGTGTGGAGCCGGTCAGAATTTCGGGCCCGGGGAGAGGCTCGATGGGTATCTCGACGGCGCGCGAAAGGTCCGATGCCGGCGTGCAACTGATTCCGATCGTAAGCGCACCCATTTCGCGGGCTTTTGCAACCGCGCCCAGCACGTAGGGGGTGCGCCCGCTCGCCGCAATTCCCACCAGTGCGTCGGACGCCGTGAAGCCGCGCTCCATCAGGTCGTGCGCCCCGAGCGCCGGATCGTCCTCGCTCGCCTCGGTCGCGCGCGCGAGCGCCCGTTCCCCTCCCGCGATGATGCCCTGCACCAGGCTGGGAGGCACGTTGAACGTGGGCGGGCACTCGGATGCGTCGAGCACGCCGAGACGGCCGCTTGTCCCCGCGCCTATGTAGAAGAGCCGGCCGCCCCGGCCGAAGCGCTCCACAATTGCCTCGACCGCTCGGGCAATCCTCGGGATCTCCCGCCCGACGGCCTCCGCGACTTTTTGGTCCTCCGCATTGATGATTCGAAGAGCCTCCTCGGCCGGAAGCGCGTCGATACCCTCCGATGCCGGGTTCCGCCGCTCTGTCAGTAGCTTTTCGAGCATCAGGACTGCTTAATCCCCGCCAGGGCCATGACTTTCAGCGAGCCCGCAAGCGCCGCCCGCGCCGCCTCCTCCGGCGGTTTGCCCTTCAACGCGCCGAAGATCTCGGGACTGCAGCCGTCCTGGTAACCGATCTGTTTGAGAGCGCCCAGGAATCCCTTCCAGTCGATCACGCCGTCGCCGGGCACGAGCCGCTCATTGTCGCGGATCTTCTCGGGAGGCAGATCCGGCGTATCGGCCAAATGCACGTGAACGATGCGCTGTTTCCCCGCCGCCAGGATGTCCTTCGGTGTCGCGCCCGCGTGGTGCCAGTGCCAGGAATCGAGAAGCAGGCCCACGTTTGGCCCGCATTCCTTCGCGAGTTCGAGCATTTCGTCCATCCGGTAGATGAACTCGTTCGGAGCGGACTTGCGGATGTGCACCGGGCCGAGAAACTCCAGCCCGAGCCGCACATTCGAGCGGGCCAGGACCTTTGCGGCCGCCTGGAACCGTTCCTTGTAAATTTTGCGCTGCTCGGATTTGGGGAGCGCGCTCGCCGAGACAACCCATGTGGTCATGCGCTGACAGCCGATCGCCTTGGCGAACTGCGCGGCGGGCTCGAGTTTCTTGAGGTCGGACTCGAACGTCGCATCATCCTTTCGGAACTCCACGGGAAAGGGCAGCACGGCGGGCTTTATTTTCAGTTCCTTGAAGAGGGCTCGAGTGCTGTCGAGGCCTTCCTCCATGCCTTTCCCGAGGTTTACGTCCACTCCGCCGTATCCGGCCCGCTGGGCGAGGTGGGCAAACTCGGGCCACGCCACACCCGGCACCGTTACCGAATTCATCGAGACGTACATTTAGGTTCTCCTGGTAATGTAGGGGGCGACGCATGCGTCACCCGGCCCAGTGAGGCAGGGCCGGAGCAGACCGAGGGGCTGCCCCACTCGCAATCCGTGAACTGAGGCCACACTGTGAACTGACGGCAACGCACGCCGGGCAGGGCCAGGTCGCTCATGGTGCCTACCATCTTAATAGAAGAGCACCACACCTGAAACGATCTCTTTCACTGAAAACAAAAAGGCCGGAACATAACGTTCCGGCCTTTCTATTTTGTCTGCTTGGACGCGCTCAGGCGCTGAACGAACTGCCGCAGCCGCAGGTCGATTTCACGTTCGGATTCTCGAACTTAAAGCCCGAGCCTTCCAGTGTTTCCACGAAATCGACGCTGGCGCCGTCCAGGTAGAGCATGCTGGCCTGATCGACGAATATCTTCAGACCATCGAAATTGTAGGTCTTGTCCAATACGTTCGGGTCGTTCTCGAAAGCCATCGAGTAGTTGAATCCCGAACAGCCGCCGCCCACAACGGCGATCCGCAGCCCACTAGGCTTAGGTTCCTGCGTGTCCAGGATTTCCTTCACCTTTTCAATGGCCCGAGGCGTGAGTTGAATCATAGAGTTCTCCCAGTCTACCAAAGTTCCCTTCTCTGTTAATTTTACCGGCACCCGAGAGTTTTTTCCACACCCCACGGCTGACTTCGGCGGCCACGGTCTGGTATTTTTGATCCAGGCTGCGGTACAAATCGCTGAAACCACTGGAAACGGCTCTGCGTCCGACTGGTGTATGAGTAGCTTGAGCGGAGTTCTCCCGTTTCCCGCTTCCGGCGACAGGATTGCAGTGAAGAGGAGAGTGGACTACAAGAACACCGAAGAAGCCGCTTTGGTAAAACGCGCCCAAGCCGGGGACCAAATGGCTTTCCGGGACATCGTTGAGCGTTATCAGTCCAAGGTGTTCTCGATCATCTATGGCATTCTCCGCAACCATAACGACGCGGAAGACATTGCCCAACAGGTGTTTACGAAGGTCTACTTCTCCATCTGGAACTTCGACTTCAGAAGTTCACTGCTTACCTGGATCTACAAGATCACCGTTAACGAGTGCTACGATTACCTGCGCAAGAAGAAGGTTCGGAAGCTGGTCTATGAAAGCGACTTCAGCGAAGAAGACGCTTTACGAATGGAAAATTCCGAGCCGGCCAGGGATCAGCGGCCCCCGGTTGACGTGACCCTCGCCCAACGGGACCTCGCTCTCAAGCTGCTCGCGAAGCTTCCCGAGGAGGAGCGGCAACTGCTCCTGCTGAAGGAAGTTGAAGGTCATTCGGTGGAAGAACTAGCCGAAATGACCGGAATCAACGAGAATACGATAAAGGTAAAGTTGTTCCGCGCCCGGCAGAAGCTGCTTAAAGTCGCACAGCGGCTGACCCGGACGCCGGGCCTGGTGACGGCCTGAGCGGGAGCTCCCGCCAGGAAGGTGTGAACAGCGGACACAGATCCGCGAACCCTTCTGCGGGACGGAGTTGAGGTGTTTTGAGGGAAACGGTATGCATGGGCTCATCAAGGAACGCCTCGAGGACTACCTCAGGGGCGGTCCGGAAAAGAAGGTTCCACAGGATTTCGAGCAGCACCTCCGCGAATGCGAATCGTGCCGGGAAGAAGTGAGCTGGATGCAGGATCAATCGCAAGTCCTTCGGGCGCTGTCCGCGCAGAGAGACACCGAACCGGCTCCGGGATTCTATGCCCGCGTACTGAACCGAATCGAAGCTCAGCAGAGCACGTCGATCTGGAGCGCGTTTCTCGATCCGATATTCGGCCGTCGCCTCGTGGCGGCCTCGCTTACCCTGGTTCTCCTGCTGGGCGGATACGTGGCTTTCCGGGAAGTCGCTTATCCCCCTTCCGTAAATGACGCCGAAGCGATCATAGCGGTTCAGGAACACCCGCCCGGGCTTGGGCAGGACCGGCAGCGCGATCGCGACACGATTCTGGTCACGCTGGCAACGTACAGCGAATAGCCACGATGACGCACACCAAAGCCGCTTCGTGGCAGAATCCGCGTATATTGTTCACGTTGCTCATAGTTTTCCTGTGCGGAGCCAGCGCCGGGATGCTGTTTATGTCCCTCGGCGTGCCTCGCCGGTGGACTCCCGTCCAGCAGCCTTCCTGGAAAGAGAGCGGCAGGGACATTTCGCTTCAGCGATTCAAGAAGGAACTTGACCTCACGCCGCAGCAGACCGAGCAGCTCGAAACGATTCTCGACGACTTCTTCACTTACTACCACACGCTTCAGGCGCAGCTCGATGACGTGCGAGCCAGCGGGAAGACTCGCATTGTGCGAATCCTGAATACCGAGCAGAAGCGCAAATTCGAGAAACTGATGCTGGATTTTCAGGACAAGCAGCTGCGGTAGGGCAAGTGGAAGTCCGTGGCTTGGGCTTTGTATCAGGGCACGGCTTAAGCCGTGCCGCAAAGCGCCACCATTACAGGGCTTTAGCCCCCGGGCATGCCCGACGCTGCGGCACGGCTGAAGCCATGCCCTGATACAACCCCCACCCGAGTTACACTTCTGCTTTTGCGACGTCTTATCTCCTTGGTAGTCAACTGTGACCAGTCAGGCCACATCTGACATGGACGGAAGTCCGGTCCAAGGTATCGACGAGACAGTACTGATACGGGCGGCTCAGAACGGCGACCAGGACGCCTTTGAGCAACTCGTGCGTGCCTATGACCGTAGTGTCCTCCGGCTCGCGCTGAACCTGCTGCGGTCAACGGAGGATGCCCATGACGTGTACCAGGAAACTTTCCTGCGTGTTTTCAGGAACTTGCACCTGTTCCGGTTCGATTGCACTTTCCACACCTGGCTATACCGGATTGTCACGAACCTCTGCCTGGATCATCTCAGGAAGCGGAAGGTCCGCCGGGAGGAGGCGGGGGTAGTCGAGACGGAGGAGGGTCCGCGAGACCGCATGGACATCGTACAGGACGACCGGGCGCAAGGCGACCCCCAGCGGAACCTCATGAACCGTCAGTTGGGCGAGCGGATCGAGACGGTGCTCCGGCAGCTCACCGCCAAAGAACGCATGGTTTTTGAGCTTCGGCATTATCAGGGTTTGCGGCTGAGGGCGATCGGTGAAGTGCTCGGCACAACCGAGGAGGCCGCCAAGACCTGCCTGTTCCGGGCGACCCAGAAGATGCGGGTTGCCTTGGGAGATTTTGTATGAACTGCGATGCGGCAACAAAGAATTTCTCGCTGTTTTTGTATGGCGAGCTTTCAATCGAAGAGGAGCAAGCCTTCCAGGATCACCTGGAAGGCTGCGACGTCTGCCGTAAGGCCTTCGAGGAAGAAAAGACCATCCACCAACTGCTTGAGGCCAGGGAGTTGACGCCCTCGGGAGCGTTGCTCGCACGGTGCCGCCGCGACCTGGACCTGCGCCGCCAGACCTCCTCTTCGCCCGCGCCCTCCGGCTGGAGAGCCTGGCTCCGCAACCCTGTCCCTGCGTTTCTGTTTTCTCCCGCCCTCACCCGTACTGCCGGTGCGCTCGCACTGGTTGCGCTCGGATTTTTCGGCGCCCGCCTGGCGGAACGGACGCCGCAGACGGCGCCTGCTTCGGCGTCGCACCCCGCTCCGCCGGCAACCGGTTTTCTTGACCCGGAGGTCGCCCGGGTGCGTTACGTGCAGCCGCAGCCCTCGGGCGAGGTTCGCGTTGTGGTGGAAGAGACGCGCCAGCGCTTCGTGACCGGCGACCCGGGGGATGAACAGATCCACCGCTTGCTGCTGACGACAGCGCGCGAGTCCGCCGATCCGGGCTTGCGCGCGGAATCCGTGGACATTCTACGCACCCGACCGGTGTCCGGCGACGTTCGGTCCGCATTGATCCACGCGCTTCAGCACGACCCCAATCCCGGCGTTCGACTGAAGGCCATCGATGCATTGAAATCCTACGCCGGGGAACCCGATATTCTCAATGCGCTGGCGAAAGTGCTGCTGGCGGACGATAATCCCGGCGTGCGGACGCAAGCGATCGATCTGTTGGTCCAGCATAAGAAAAGAGATGCCATCGTCGGTGTACTGCAGGAAGCGGTTCAGAGGGAGAGCAACTCGTACATCCGGCAGCGCTGCCAGCGCGCGCTGCAGGAAATGAACGCCTCAGTAGGAACGTTCTGATGAGCTGTAGCGGTAAATGGCTTCTGACGGCCGCGATTGCGACCTTCTGCGCCGCACAGACCAATTCCCGCCTCGTCCGTGAAGACGGTTACTGGGTTCAGACGGTCACCGGGAACGCCTTGATCGCCCCCTCTGAGACACTCAGGGTCTCGACGAGAGGCGCCGTCTCCCTCCAGGGCGAGGCGAGACAAGATATCGCGTACGCCTTAAAGAAGCGCGCCGGAGTCCAGAGCGAGGCACAGGCGCGCACGCTGCTGGAGAACGTTTCGGTCAGAACCGAGCGGCGCGGCGGCGAATTGCTGCTGGAAGTGAGCCTGCCGGCCGATTGGACCAGTTCAGCAGGTCTCCAGGTGCGTGTCCCACGCAAGCTGCGCGAGACCATTTTGGAATCGCAGGGCGATTCGATTGAGGCATATGACCTCGAAGGGACGCTCCGCGCTGACAGCAGCGGCGGCCACGTGAACATTGACCGTGTGCGCGGGAGAGTGATCGTCCGCACGGAGGGCGGCCAGGTACGCCTGGGGAAGATCGAGGGCAGCGTTCTCTGCTACTCAGGCGGAGGCCAGATCGTCGCCGGCACGATTTTGGGCGAGGCCGGGTTAAACACCGAAGGCGGCGAAATCGCCGTGAGGCTCGCCAAAGGGCCGGTGAGGGCCTCCACCGCCGGCGGGAACATCCGGATTGAAGAGGCCAGTCGCGGAGTCACGGCAACCGCGAAGGCGGGATTGATCGAGGTTGCGCGTTCAGCCGGCCCCGTTGTCGCGCAAACCGATGCCGGTGCGATCAAGATCCGCTCCGCTGCAAACGTGCAATGCCAGGCCGGCGCGGGAGCGATTGCGCTCGAATCGGTTTACGGCGCCCTGCACGCCTCGACGCGCTCCGGAAGCATCGTCGCCGACCTGGCCGGGGAACCCCTCAAGAACTCCACGCTCACCACCGGCTCCGGTGACATTACCGTTTTCATTCCGTCTAACCTCGCAGTGACGGTCCAGGCCATCAGCGCTTCCCCCGGCGGCCGCCGGATCGTGTCGGATTTTGAGGAGATCCGCTCACGGACCCACGCCGGCGCTCGTGCCGAAGCTGAGGGGAGCCTCAACGGAGGCGGGCCGCTGCTGCGACTGACTGCGCTGGCAGGCAACATTTATCTGCACCGCCAGAGATGAGGTGATCGTATGAAACTGTTCTTGACATTGGCAATCGTGGCTGTTTTCGGTGTTGCGCTCGCTTCGGCACAGCCCGTTGCGGTTCTCGACGGACCCGCTGACGTGTTGGAATCCGCGCCCGAGGAGGACTTTTTTTACCAGGCCGTTCCGGCTCCACCCGCTCAACCGGCTCCGCCCGCACCGCCCGCGCCCCACGTTCTTACCATTGGACCGGCAAGCGGCAGCTATTTGGGGATCGGCGCTCAGGAGATCGATGCCGAGCGCGCGAAAGAGTTGAAGCTGCCGGAAACCCGCGGCGTGGAAGTGACCAGGGTGGAAGATGACAGCCCCGCCGCCAAGGCCGGGCTCAAACAGGGCGACGTGGTTCTTCAATACAACGGCGAGCGTGTGCAGGGCACCGCGCAGTTCGTGCGCCTCGTTCGCGAAACGCCGCCGGGACGCCAGGTCACCTTGCAGATCAGCCGGAACGGGGCGCCCCAGACGGTCACGGCAACGGTGGGCGAACGGAAGGCTCTCGTCTACGGGCGCGCCTTCGGTGCCGGCCCTGAAGTACAGCAGGACATGGAAAAACTGCGCGAGGATCTCGGCAAGATGCGCCTGAATCCGAAGTTCCAGCAGGACATGGCCAGGCTTCGGTCCGAACTCGGCGACCTGCGCCTCAGACTGCCCGATATGGCAGAGCCGCTCGTGGCGTGGCGGAGCCCTGTTTTGGGTGTCGAGGCCGAATCGCTGACCCCGCAACTGGCCGAATTCTTCGGCGTGAAGCAGGGCGTGCTTGTGCGCTCGGTCGCAAAGAATTCGGCGGCGGAAAAGGCCGGGATCAAGGCCGGCGATGTGATCGTCCGCGTGGACAACCAGGAGGTCGGAACGCCTTCGGGATTGAGCCGCCGGATTCGCGAGTTGGACTCCAGGTCCAGCTTTCCTGTCACCGTCGTTCGGAACCGGCAGGAAGTGGTGCTCAATGTGATCCCAGAGAAGCAGCCGGCCCGATTGGGTGAAGACGTCAGGCCCGTGCCGGAGCGGAGTCCGCGGCCTCGAGCGGTGCGCGTGCGGACTCCTTTAGCAGCATCTCCCATCCTGTAAGTGTGTTCTTCGCGGGGCCGTTCTCCTGCAGCGGTCCCGCGGCTGCTTCCATCACCAGCCGTTGCACCTTCAGCAGCAATTCCACTTCCCGCTCAGGTATTCCCAACGCGCCGGCGATCTGCTGCGGCGCATCTCCGCGCCGCCACATGCGCAAAGCCTGCGAGCGCGTGCTGAGGTTCAGGCCGGACCGCGGGGGCGCCGGAGCGACGAGCAGCGCCGCGCGTTCCTCCGTTTCCGCCAGTTTCGTTGTCACCTCTCCCATCCCGGCGCGTACGCGAAGGAGTGCGGCTTCGAGCGTTGCCTGTCTTTTGCGCCCGTCCTGTATTTCACACTTGAGTGTGACAAACAGGTAAAGGCACAGGACCAGGCTCATCGCCAGCAACGTGTAGAAAGTGAGCGGATCATCGACTATGAATTGCATAGATTCCTCCAAGACTCGTGCTGCACAGGCCGGGAGGCCTGGGCCACTCACTGCAGCGTCCTCAGCCTTCTCTCGCGGCTGATGATTTCGTGAATCCTTACCCCGTAATTTCCCTCTACGACCACCACCTCGCCTCGCGCGATCACGCAATTGTTGACGATCACCTCGACAGGCTCGGTAAGCGTCCGGTTCAGCTCGACGATCGACCCGATGCTCAGCTTCAAAACGTCTTTCAGCGGGAGCTGCGCGCGGCCGAACGACACGCTCACCGGGAGGTCCACCTCCATCAGCAGGTCAAGCGTCCTCGGGCCGCGTTCGGCGGCGGGCGCTTCGGCGCGTGGCGTTCCGGCCGGCTCGCGCAGTCCTGCCGGAACTCCGGCAGCGGTGGGCACTACCTCGTTCCGGGGTGGATCGAGAAGCGCGGGGTGAAAGCAGAGGCCGAGCGCCGGAACCTGGGCTCCCGTGAGACCTACTTCAATTTCGAAAGCGGGCGCATCAGTGCGCGGCGAGGCCTGCTCGCTTCCGCTTTCGCAGACCACTTCCGCCCCCACGCGTTTCGCTATCGCCTGCGCCAGCCCCGAGCACGCCTGGCTCAGGATCTCCAGGTACGTATTGCGAGCGTCACCGGGTTCGGTGACCTCGATCCCGGCGCCGCGGAGGATGTGCGAACCGATCTCAAGCCATGCCGCCTCGGGCGCGCCGACCCAAAGAACGGCGTTCCCGTGCAGACTGAGCGGCTGCTCCCACCACAGTGCGTCCCCAGCCACGGACGGCGTCTCAACGCTCCGCCAGGCCGTTTGCGGACGTTCGCCCGTCATGCCCTCGAGCGCGTCCGCCAGCCGCGCGGTCCAGGTCTCAGCAAGCCACTCGAACGTGCGGCCCGCCCCAGCCTCGTTCATCACACACCGCCCCGCGTGGGCCACCGCTTCTCTATGAAGCCGCGCAGCCGGAGAATCGCCTGGGTCTTAAGCTGCGACACACGCGACTCATGCAGTTCAACTACCTTCGCGATTTCCCGCAACGTCAGTTCCTCATGGTAGTAGAGGCTGAGCACAGTGCGTTCCACATACGGCATCTTCTGAATCGCACCGGCCAGCAGCCGCTCCAGTTCCGATCGCTCCAGGATGCGCGACGGCCAGTTCTCCTCGTCATCGGAGATGTATTTCAGCAGATCGCGGCTGCCTTCCTCGCCGCTCGAGTACTCCAGGCTGCCCAGATTCACACCGCGGATTTCAACCAGCCATGAGTGATACTCGTCCATGCTGATCTTCAACTCCGCCGCCACCTCGTCTTCCGCGGGCGCCCGGTGAAGCCGCTGTTCCGCGTCCGCGATGGCAGCCTCGATCAGCTTGGCCTTCTTGCGCTTCTGCCTCGGGGCCCAGTCCAGCCCGCGCAGGCTGTCCAGGATCGCCCCCCGGATCTTGTACTCCGCATAGGTCTTCAGCTTGTAGTTGAGGCTGGGGTCGAAGTTGTCGATCGCGGAGATCAGACCAACGATACCCGTGGAAATCAGGTCCTCCAGACTCACGCTGCCCGGGAGCCGTTCGTGAATGCGCCGGGCGATCAGCCGGACTTGAGGCAAGTGCTCCAGTATCAACCGCTCCCGTTCCGCGGCCGGGGACTCCTCGCTCAACTGGTAGGTATTGGCCACTGGCCCAACCTCGTATTTGCCGACTACGGCCGCCGCGCTGCTCATGCTGCCGCCGCTGCCGCCGTACGCCGCGCGCCGCGCTCTAGTACGAGACTCACGATCCGTTCCTTCACCGCCGGTTCCAGATCCTCCGGAATGCGTTGTCCGGTTGCCAGGAATGAAATCGGCCTGCCTGTTCGCGCCGCTTCGTTCAGAATCGGCCCGTAGGACTCGGTTTCGTCCAGTTTCGTAAACAGGAGCTTTTGCGGCCGGAATATCTCAAAACGATCCACAACACGGGATACATCGGCGGATTTCATCGAAGCCGATAGGACCAGGTGCGTATCAATATCGCGCCGGCCGGAAAGAAACGCCGCGAGGTCTGCGGAATCGGCCAGATCATTCGGCCCGTGGCCCGGCGTGTCGATCAGAATCAGGTCCTTCCCGCGGTTCTCTTCGATCGCCTGCGACAGTGCCAGCGGCGTCTCCAGCGCAACGAAACCCACGCCGAGAATGGCCGCGAACGAGCGCAACTGGTCGGCCGCGGCTATGCGGCAGTTGTCCATCGAGATGATCTGGGTGGGCCGCCGGCAGGTGAGCCCGTAGCGGACGGCGAGCTTCACCAGCGTGGTCGTCTTCCCGCAACCGCAGGGCCCCACCAGCGCAACGATTCGGGGATGGCCGCCGCGGCCCAACTGCGCGTCGCAATGGATGCGCGCCGCAAGCTCGGAGGAAAGCGCGCGCTCCGCTGCGGCGCCGTCCGCGCCGGTGTCTCTGAGCTTTTGAATAACGTCATGCGCGAGCGCCGGATCGACTTCGGCCTCTACGAGTTTTGAGAACAGCTCGGCAAGTTCCGGCTGCGGCAACTCGCGCGCCGCACCGATCGCGCTCGACCGGCTCACCGCCGCCGCCATTCGCTCCAACTGCTTCCGCATCTCGGCCATCTCGGCGGAGAGCCGCACGTAGTCCTGTGGCGCGTCCGCCGGCTTCGCCTCATCGGCGGTCTTCTTTTCGGCGGGCGGCAGGGCCATCACCACCTCGCACTCGCCGAGGTGGCGGGCTTCCGGCGGAGCCTTCCGCGACTGGATCAGCATGGCTTCGGGCCCCAACTCCACACGCGCCATCTCAAGCGCCGCTTTCACATCTTTGGCGAAGTACGATTTCAGCTTCACTACCAATCTCCCTTACTGAACGACTCCCAGCGATACCACCTTCACGCCGGACGGGATCTCGCTGTGAGACAGGAAATACAGATTGCCGATGGAAGGTTCCACGAGCTGCCGCATGAAATGCCGCGCGCCTGAACTCGCCAGCGCCACGACGGCCGACTCCGGATTCCCCACCACGCGCCGGATGCGCTCCAATATGTCGCGGACCGATTGCGGCGAGAGATTCCAGTGGCTCGTATACTCTCCGTGCTCGACGGCGGACTCAATCATCTGCTCCACCGATGGGTCGAGGAAATAGACCGGGAGGTCGCCGTTCGCATTCAGGTACGGCTTGGACACAACGCGCCGGATCGACTGCCGCACGTACTCCGTCAGCAGCGTCGGGTTCTTCGTGATGTGCGCGGCCTCCCCGAGCGCTTCGAGTATCGAAACGGCGTCGCGGATCGACACCCGCTCGCGGAGAAGATTCTGCAGGACTCGCTGCACAGCGGCGAGGGGAAGCAATTTCGGAACCAAATCCTCCACCACGCGCGGATTTTCTTCGGCGACGCGATCCAGGAGCTTCTTCGCGTCCTGGCGCGAGAACAATTCGTGCGCGTGACGGCGCGCGATTTCCGACAGATGCGTTCCAAGAATGCTGACCGCGTCCACCACCGTGTAGCCCGCCGCTCGCGCCGCGTCCACCTGCTCGGGGCGTATCCAGACGGCCGGGATCCCGAACGCAGGCTCCTTGGCCGGCGTCCCCTCAATGGGTGTGGAAGGCTTGCCCGGATGGATCGCAAGTTCGCAGCCTTGCGGCATATCGAAGCGGGCCAGCTCAATTCCCTTGAGCAGCACAACGTACTCGCGCGAACGCAGGGAGAGATTGTCCATGACGCGAACCGGCGGCAGCAGGTAGCCGAGTTCGGTAGCCAGTTGCCTGCGAATCGCCGCGATGCGCCGGAGCAGGGGCGAGTTCTGTCCCCCTTCGACCAGCCGCACCAATCCGAGCCCCACCTCCACCGCCATCGGCTCCACCTTGAGCAGCGTTTCCAGGTTCTCCCTGGGCGCGGGCTGCGGCTGCGCGACCGACGCTTTTTCGGCTGTGACAACCTTTTGCCGCATTCTCCATGCCGCCGTGCCGATTCCGGCGCCCAGAAGCAGGAACGGGATTTTCGGAAGTCCCGGGAACGCCGCCAGCGCGAACAAAACGCCGGAAGCCATCAGCAGTGGCTGCGGGTTGCCGAACACCTGTTTGCGGACCTCCGCGCCGAGCCGTGAGTCGGCGCCGGCGCGAGTCACAACCAGACCGCCCGAGATCGAGATCATCAGTGCGGGCAACACCGTCACCAGCCCGTCGCCGATCGTGAGAACCGTGTAGGTTTCGAGCGCGCGGCGCAGATCCATGCCGTGCTGCAGGACGCCGATGAGAAACCCGGCGATGATGTTGATGCCGGTGATCAGGATGCTCGCCACCGCGTCGCGCTGGGTGAACCGTGAAGCGCCGTCCATGGCGCCGTAGAATTCGGCTTCGGCTGCCAGGTTGCGGCGGCGCGTCCGTGCCTCGGCTTCGTCGATCAGTCCAGCGTTCAGGTCCGAATCGATCGACATCTGCTTGCCCGGCAGGGCGTCGAGAGTGAACCGGGCGGTGACTTCGGAGATGCGAACCGCGCCGTGATTGATGACCACGTACTGTATGGCAATCAGCACGAGGAAGATCACGACGCCGACGATGTAGTTGCCGCCTACAACGAACGTGCCGAACGCTTCGATGACTTGCCCGGCGGCCGACGTTCCGCCATTGCCGTTCAGCAGGATCAGCCGCGCGGAGGAGATGTTCAGCCCCAGCCGGAACAGCGTCATCAACAGCAGCGTGGTGGGAAAAACGCTGAACTCCACCGGCTTCAGGATGTACATCGCCACCAGCAGAACCACCACCGAAAGCGTGATGTTGGTGGCGATCAGGATGTCCAGCAGAAACGAAGGCAGCGGCGCCACCATCGCCAGGACGATCGCCAGTACCGCGAGGGGCACACCGAGTTCCGCTGCCTTGGCTCCGAGTGCCGAGCCGCCGGACGTTTGCTGAACCCCAGGGATTGCGAGCGCTTTGGTTCCCATTTCCTATGCCGGAAGCCGGCCTCCCATGATGCGGTAGATGTAAGCGAGTATTTCCGCCACGGCGCGATAGAGATTCGCCGGTATCTCTTGCCCCACTTCGGCCGTCTTGTAGAGCGCCTGAGCCAGGGGCGGATTCTCGATGATGGGCACCTGGTGCTCAACGGCCTTCTTGCGGATGCGCAGGGCGAGGTGGTTCTTTCCCTTCGCGACAACCGTGGGCGCGGTCATCGAGTCCATGGCGTAGCGGATCGCCACGGCGTAGTGCGTCGGGTTCACGATAACGGCGGTGGCCGTGGGGACCTGCGCCATCATGCGCCTGCGCAGCCATTCGCGCCTCAACTGGCGGACGCGGGCGCGCACTTGCGGATTGCCTTCGCTCTCCTTCATCTCCTCGCGAATTTCCTGCTTGCTCATCCGCAGGTCCTTCGTGTAGCGCCGGTTCTGCCGCACGAAATCGATTGCGCCCATCACGACGAACAGCATGGCGCCCTTCCACATCAGGCCCTGTATGGAGGCGGCCATCTGCCGAGAACTCTGCTCCACGGCCTGGAGCGGCATGGCGATGAGCGCGTCCCAGTTGTCCTTCACGATGCCGTAAACGGCGCCGGCGAACAGCGGAAGCAGCACGATGGCCTGAACGAGCGAGGGGATATTCTGGCGAGGCAGTTCGCGCACCTTCTTGAGGAAGTTCAGCCGCTGGATGTTCGGTGTGAGCCCTTTCAACGAAACTCCCATCCGTGTAATGGCGAGTTGCGTTCCCAGGCTGGCGGCGACCAGCGCCGCGCCGGCCATTGCGAGAGGAAGGAAGTCACGGTAGAGGAGCAGCCTCACGAGGCGCAGCAGTTCCGCCACGGTGAGTTCGGCCATGAAGGCCGCCCGAAGCAGGTACCGGGTGCTCTCCATCAGGCGCCCGCAGTAACCCGCTCCGAACCAGCCGAGCAGCGCGGCGAACGTGGCGAACTGAAGCGCGCCCACAGCTTCCCGGCTGACGGCGAATCGCCCCTCGCGCCTCGCCTGCTCGATGCGCCGCGGTGTCGGCTTCTCGGTTTGCTGGCTCTTATCCGCCATAGGTTAGGAAGCAAAGATGCGAACATCGGCGTTCATCTGCGTTCATCTGCGGCCAAAATGCCTTTATCAGCCGCTGATGAACGCGGATAAACGCCGATGTCTTGAGGGCGCGCATCACATTCCTCCCCGCAGAACCGAAAACGTGCGCTCAGCGGCGGTCCGGAACACCGGCAGGAAGAACGCCGTGATCACGGCGAGGAACGCGAGCGCGGCCATCATCTTTACCGGAAAAGCCAGCGTGATCAGTTGCAGTTGAGCGTGAATCCGGCCGAGCAGCGCCAGGGCGATATCCACCAGCATCAGCAGCACCACAACCGGCATGGCCAGCCGCATCCCGATCGAAAACATCGCGCCGCCCAACCTGAGAATCGTTTCGGCGGCCGGCAACTTCAATTGATATGCGCCGGGCGGGTACACTTCCAGGCTCCGTGCGAACACGGCCAGCACCTGCCGGTCCAGCCCGAGCGCGAAGAACAACATGCCCGCCGTCAGGTGTGCAAACACGAGCAGCACGTTGCTGTCGGCCTGCGTCGTGGGATCGACCGTCGAGGCGTACGAATACCCCGCCTGCACGCCCACGGCCTGCGCCGCCACGATCAGCGTCTCGATCAGGAATGCCACCGCAAGCCCGGCCGTAAGGCCGAACGCCGCTTCCGACATCACCCACACGGCCACTTGCCCCACGCCCAGTTCCGTGGCCGCGACCGTGGGCCACAACGGGAAGAGCGCCACCGTGAACCCCACGGCCAGCACCACGCGCGCAAGCTCCGGCCCGGCGCTCACGCCGGGTAGCGGCACAAATACAAACGCGCCTCCGACGCGCGCCAGCACGAGCACGAAGGCCACCAGCAAGCCCACAGGCAGACTCAGTTCAGCGGGCATACTTCCCCAACTCGCCCAGAATCGTAGAGGCGTACGAGACCATCTGCCGCAGCATCCAGGGCAGCGAGATCATGAGCGCCAGCAGGAACGCCGCCAGCCTGGGAATCGTGCTGAAGGCCGAGTCCTGCATGGACGTCACCACCTGCACCAGGCTGATTGCCACACCGGCGATGAAGCCCACGATCAAGAGCGGCGCACTGATCCAGAACGCCATCATGAGCATCTGCCGCACGGTTTGCAACACGAATTCCGGAGTCATCCCCTGCCCCTCAATAGAAACTCTTCACCAGCGATCCCACCACCAGGTTCCAGCCGTCCACCAACACAAACAGCAGCAGCTTGAATGGCGCGGATAACATGACGGGCGGCAGTTGAATCATGCCGGCCGAGAGCGTGACCGAGGCTACTACAATGTCGATCACGAGGAAGGGCAGGAACAGCACGGCCCCAATCTGAAATGCCGTCTTCAACTCCGAGAGGATATAGGCCGGAACGAGCACGGCCAGATCGAGATCGGCCGGAGTGCGCGGCGCCGGGCGGTGCGTGATCTCCACCAGCAGCCTGATGTCTTTCTCCCTCGCGAACCGGGCGAGAAACGTCTTGAGCGGCTGCGAGCCCTGCTCGAAACCCTGCGCGGCCGTGAGTTGCCCTTTCTCCACCGGTTCCCAGCCCTTCGTGTAGATATCCATGGCCACCGGCTGCATGATCAGGACGGTCAGGAACAGCGCCAGCCCGATGAGCACCTGGTTCGAAGGCGTCGATTGCGTGCCGAGCGCCTGCCGCAGGAAATGCAGCACCACTGCGATCCGCAGAAACGGCGTGATCGACATGATCACCGCCGGCAGCAGCGTCAGCAGCGTCAACACGAGGACGATCTGCATCGGCACGCTGAGCGAAGCGCCTTTCACGGACCCGAGCGGAAGCGCAGGCGCGGCGTCGAGCAATTGCGTCAGGAACAGAAACGCGAGCAGGAAGCGTCTCACTGCGGCTTGGCCTCCAGCGCGCTCAGCGGCGCGGAATCGAGCAGCGTGCAGCCGGCCGCATGCGCGCCGATCAGCAGGGCGCGGTCCGCCACACGCACCAGATGCAGCGTGTGATGCGGCGAAAGCACCAGCCGCTCCATTGCCTCGATCCGGCCGGATTTGCGCCCGCGCACGATCGCCCTGCCGGCCACGAGGCCGCGCCGCCGCAGCGCCCACAGCCCCGCCGCCAACAGACCGAAGACCAGCGCAATCGCGCTCATCTGATACAGCAGTTCCATCGAATCGTTCCTTCACACCGGCCAGTTAAAGTCGGTAAGCCGGATTCCGAACGTGTTCTCGACGACCACGATTTCCCCGGAGCCGAGCAGCGTTCCCCCGACATAAACGTCGAGGTTTTCGCCCGCCGACCGCGTCAGCCTTACGACACTGCCCACACCCCACTCCAGTACCTCCGAGAAGGGCGTGATCTTCCGGTCCAGCTCGATCTCCAGCCGGACCGGAACGTCGGCAAGATGTCCGATGTTTTCAACAACCGTCATAGTCGCCGGCCTGGATTACCGCTTGAGGTTGATCGTCTCCTGGCTGAGTTCGTCCGCCGCCGTTACGACGCGCGAATTAGCCTGGTAGCCGCGCTGGAAGACGATGAGGTTCGTGAACTCCCGTGCGATATCCACCGTGGAGGCTTCGAGCGCCCCGCCCAGAATCTTGCCGCGTCCGCCGGTTTCCGGCACGCCAATCGCCGGCAGAGCGGTCTTCGCGCTTGCCTGGAAGTTGTTGTTCCCCATCGCGATCAGCGACTCCGCATTGCGGATCGAAGCGAGCGCCACCTGTCCTACGATGCGCTGCTGCCCGTTCGAATACTGCGCGACAATCTTTCCGCCGTCGGCCAGCCCGACCTTGGTCAGCGATGCCGACGTCGAGCCGTCCTGCGCGTTCGCCGAAACCTGCGATGGCTCGTCGAACTGCGTCACCCGCGCCACGCCCTGCTCGTTATACAGCGACCACTTGAGATTCATGTCGCTTGCGCCGCTGGCCAGGCCGGAGATGTTCACATCGACAGTCGGGGAGGACGCGTTCGGCGTAAGCAGCTTGCCATCCTCATCGAAGGAGACGGTTCCGGTGGCGAGCGGCACCGGCGGGTCGGGCGGCGTGGCAAGGTCGGCATCCGGGATCGTCACTTCGTAATCCCACTCGTTCGCCGTTGCGGACTTCGTAAAAGTCACCGTGAGCACGTGCGTGCGCCCGAGCGAATCCACCACTTTCATCGGAGCGGAGCATTTTGCGTTCTGCTGGCCTGCGACGGCCGCGGCATTCAGGTTGAGATCAATCGAGAAGTTTTTCGTCGCGATCGGCGTCTTCAGCGTCCCGACGGGAACCACGATGTCGGCGATCGCCCCGGTCGGATTCACCGTGCCGTCGGGGCCCTCCATCCAGCCCTGGACCCTTTCGCCGGTCATGGTCATGAGGTAGCCGAGATCGTCTACCTGGAAATTGCCGGCCCGCGTGTAGAGCGTTGAATTCAAGTTGTCGCGCAGGATGAAGAATCCGTCGCCCTGGATGGCCGCGTCGAGCAGGCCCGTGCTGCCCTGGATTGCACCCTGAGTGAACTGGCGCGTCGTGAACGGCCTTCCCGTTCCGAAACCGACCTGCGTTTCGCCCAAGCCCGCGCCGAGCGATTGCGTCACCAGGTCGCGGAAGGAAACCGTGCTGGTCTTGTAGCCCGGCGTGTTGAGGTTCGCCAGGTTGTTTCCGACCACGTCAACGGCGGTCGAATGCGCGCTTAAAGCCGAGAGTGCTGCTGAGAAGGATGTGAACATATCAGTTTTCCTGGGTTTTCTCCGTCTGGGTTTCGGTTTCGGAAGCCTCTCCGGTCAGGTCCTTGTGAAGCGCCTTGAGTTCAGCCCCGATCTGGGTCATCTGTTCGAGTTCGCTGAACTGGGCCAGTTGCGCCAGAAACTGCGTGCCGTCGGCCGGATTCAGCGGGTTCTGGTTCTTGATCTGCGCCACAAGCAGACTGAGGAAGGTGTCCTTTTCGGACAACTTGTCCTTTTTGGCCGGGGCCTGTGTTCCGTAGGCCGCGGCCGCGCTGCTCTGGGTGGTTGCATTTACTGCTGTTGTTGCCATGCGAAGGTGCTCCTGGTGGAATTGTCGTTGCGCTGGCTGACGGCTCCCTCCAGCATTTCGAGCCACCGCGGGCGATCGTCCTGCTGGCCGCGCCGCTGCTGTCCCGATGATTCGTCCCCGGTCCCGCCGTGGTGGCCGCGGCCGGATTCCTGAAAGCTTTCGCTCCCGCCGCCGGCTTGCATCTGCTGCGCGGGCCCGTCGGCGACCGCGGCTAACGCGGCGTGAGCTGTGCCCTGGCTTTGCGGTCTCCATGTCTCGGCCGAGTAACCCCGGCTTTCGAGGTTCGCGACCAACTCGCCCAAGCCTTCGCCGAGCGAGCGGTTCAACTGCGGATCGGCCGAACGCACGGCCACATGCACCTGGCCGGCCCGCTCCAACACCTTCACCTCGACCGACTCCGGCCGCCTGTCCTGGGATACCTGCCGGGGAACCACCATCGAGATCTCCCGGATGGGTTGGGGAGCAGCCTCGGTCCGCACGGGCTCGATCTCGGATATTACGGGCGCGTTCGGCGTCGTTGCACGTTCCACGGGCGAAGCTTGCGGCGCGGGGCGCGCGGGCTGCGCCGGAACAGGCTGAGGCCCCGCCGTCTCGGTGAATTGCCCTCCCGGAGTGGGCTTCGCCGTCGCGGCTATACGTTCTTCGCGCTCAGCGGGGCGATCCGCCGGTACTCGGGACCCGGCGGCCGGCACACTCTCGGGCGCTGCCTTCTTTACCGTTTCCGTCTCCGGAGCGCGCGGCGCCGGCGCTTCTTCAGAGACGATTCTTCGGGCGGGCGCCGGTTGGCGCGAATCAGGCGGCGAAGGGCGCCGCGCCGGTTCGGCCGCCGGAGCACGCTCGGAGAGCCGTGCGGCAAACGCCAGTTCGGTTTCCTGAGCGGGCCGTTCCGAGGACACAGCTACCTCCGCCGCCTCGGGCTTGGGCTCGGCTGACGATTTATCCGCGTCCTTCCGGGGCGGCGTAATCCTGGGAGGCGGCGCCGCAGAATGCACGGACGGAGCGGCGGGAGGTGTGGACGGTTCAGGAGCGGGGGCGGGAGCCGCGACTGGAGCCGGAACGGGCGTGGGAACCGGAGCCGTCTCAGGAACGTCCGCGGCGGGTTGAGAGCCGGTCTCGCGAGGCTCGTCCTGAACGTCGATTGGTGCGTCAACTAGCTCAGCCTCAGGAGAACACTGCGCCGCCCCCACCGGGATCTCTCCTGCGTTTGCCGCAGAGGCCGGCGAGTCCTCTTCGGTCTTCGCAGCTTCTACTGCAAACACTGTCCCGCCAGCCGGCACCCGAATCTCCACTGGGGGAACGAAGGCCTGCACGGGGAACGGGAGCACAACCGCCTGCTCGGATGGCTCCTCCTCCTTCTTCTTCGGCTCGGAGCTTTTCTTCTCTTCGGCCTTCTCTTCAGCCTTCCCGGCCGTTGGGGCGCCCGAAATGCGCTCGGGGGCGGCTTCGGGAATCAGCGTGGAGATGAGAGAGGAAAATTCCTGCGCCGCCTGAGGATCCGCTTCGGCGCGGGCCGGTACGGCTTCCGCCGGCGTTTCGACAGCCACCATGGCGGCGAGCGGGAACGGCAGGCATGCGGCAGTCACGCGCCGGGTAAGTGCAGTTCGGTTGCCGGGACCGGCTGTCCCATTTTCATCGGGTTAGGCCTTTCGCGACGTACGAAATCTTGCCACATAGCCCCGCGTGACGGAATTTTGGCGCGAACAGACTCTTCCCTTCTCTGCTTTTCGGCTCATTTTTGTGCGATTTGAGCGCGGACCGCAAATTGCTTCCCCGTGCCCGGAGGATTTCGATGGATTCGCTCATGATCTCCGTCGCCAGTGGCATGAGGGCCCGCATGGAGTCGCTCGACATGCTGGCAAACAACCTTGCCAACGCCGCCACCGCCGGCTACAAATCGGACCGCGAGATGTACGGCCTGTATGTGGCCCAGGAAGCGCTTGACCCGGCGCTGGCCGGCGAGAGCCCGCTGCCGTCCACTCTGCCGGTGGTCGAGCAACGCTGGACGGATTTCGGCCAGGGCAGCCTGACATCCACGGGCAATTCACTCGATCTCGCGCTTGGAACGAAGGGATTTTTCGCCGTGGAGGGGCCAGACGGCCCTCTCTACACGCGAAACGGCAGTTTCCGAATCTCCGCGGCGGGCACCCTGACCACGCAGGAAGGATACGCCGTGCGCGGAGTGGACGGGCAGCCTATCCGAACCCAGAGCACCGCGCCGCTTGAAATCTCGAGTGACGGCATGGTCCGCCAGGAAGGCGTTGTGCTCGGGCAGATCGCGGTCGCCGGCGCCGAAAAGGGGACGTTGGAGAAGGCGGGCAGGAACTACTACCGCGCCGCCGATCCGGGCGCGCCTCCCGCTCCCAGCTCCGATGTCGAGGTGCATCAGGGCAAGCTGGAGGCCTCGAACGTGAACGCCCCGGAAACCGCCGTGCGGCTGGTGAACATCCTGCGGCAGTTCGAGATGTTGCAGAAGGCCGCGATGCTCAGCGGCGAAATGGGCCGCCGCGCCGTCGAGGAAGTGGCTCGGGTGAGCCAGTAAGGAGAAGCGAACGTGATTCGAGCTCTCTATAGCGCTGCCAGCGGCATGACCGCGCAGCAGATGAACGTAGACAATATCGCGCACAACCTGGCCAACGCCAACACCGCCGGCTTCAAGATGCGCCGGACGCAGTTCCAGGACCTGCTATACCACAACGTCGTGCAGCCCGGCGCCTCGGCCGGGGCGCAGACCGTGGTTCCGAGCGGTCTCCAACTCGGCCTGGGGACGCGGCCGTCTTCCAACGAGATTATCTTCTCGCAGGGCAGCCCCACCGCGACCAACAACCCGTTCGACATGGCCATCCAGGGCCGTGGATTCTTCCAGGTGCGCCGGCCGGACGGCGACCTGGCCTACACGCGCGCCGGCACGTTCCACCTCGACCGCGACGGCAACGTCGTGACGGCGGACGGCGATCCGCTCGAGCCGCAACTGACGATCCCGCCCGATGCGCAATCGGTCACGATCGCGTCCGACGGCACGGTAAGCTACGTGCAGCCGGGCCAGACCGCGGCTCAGCTTGGCGGGCAGATTCAGCTCGCCAACTTCACGAACCCGGCCGGCCTGAACGCCATCGGCCACAACCTCTATTTGCCGACCGACGCCTCGGGCGACCCCACGGTGGGCAACCCCGGAGGGCAGGAAGGGCTCGGCACTCTGCTTCAGTATTCCGTGGAGCAGTCCAACGTCAGCGTGGTGGAAGAGTTCATCAACCTGATCGTCAGCCAGCGGGCCTATGAAGCCAATTCCAAGGTCGTGAAGGCCGCCGACGACATGTATCAGCAGGTCAACCAGCTCCCGCGATGATGCTTCTTTGGGCGGCGCTGGCCGCGGGTTGCATTACGGTGGACGGAGAGCATATCCGCGCGGCGGACCTGGCCGCGGCGGTTCCGGCATTCGCTTCCCTTGCGCCGGACGAGACGCTCGGTTACGCGCCCTCGCCCGGCGCGCGGCGCATGCTGGGCCCCCGCGAACTGGAGCGAATCGCCGGGCGGCACGGACTTACACTTCCGGCGGCTTCGACTCTGTGCGTCGAACGGGCAATGGAGCGGCTGACGCAAGAACGGGTACTCGGCACGTTGCGCGCGGCAATCCCGAATCCGGAAGCGCGGATTGAATTGCTGGAGTTCAGCCGCTACCCGGTCCCGCGCGGCGAGCTGGAATTCACGCGGTCCGGCTACGCGCCTCCTCCCGACCCAAAAGTGCCCGTGGTCTGGCGGGGACGGCTGAAGTACGCGGGAAGCCGCAGCGTGCCGGTCTGGGCGCGCGTAAGGATTTCGGTTCCCGGGACGCGGATTGTGGCCGCCGAGGATCTGCCCGCAGGCCGTCCGATTCAGCCGTCACAGCTTCGGGCGGAAGCGGCCGAAGTGGCGCTGTTCGGCGATCAGGGAATCACTTCCGTTGATGAGGCCGCGGGCCGCATTCCGCGCAGGCCGATCCGGGCGGGAGCGCCGGTCGCGGCGAACACGCTGGATGCCCCCAGGGAGGTCGAGCGGGGAGAGACGGTCAGCGTGGAAGTTGCCAGCGGCGCCGCGCAGCTCAGCTTGAAGGCGAAGGCGGAAACGGCCGGCCGCAAGGGCGATCTGGTCATGTTGCGCAATCCCGACAACGGCCGCAGGTTCCAGGCCCGTGTGGAAGGTCAAGGAAAGGTTACCATCGATGCCAAGCAGACTCCTTTGGACAGTCCTCTGGCTTCCGGCAATCGCCGGGGCCGCTGACAGGAAGGCGGCCGCGCCGCCATCGCCGCTCGACGCTTATGTGCAGGAGGCCGCCGAACGGGCGGCCCGCTCGGCGGCTCTCGAAACGGCTCCGGGCTCGGTCTGGCAGCCGGGCGCTGCCCTGGCGAACCTTGCCGCCGATCTGAAGGCCTGCCAGGTGGATGACCTGGTGACGATCGTCGTGCGCGAGCAGGCTTCGGCGGTCGCAAAGGGAACGACGAAAAGCTCACGCTCTTCGGCCGCGAACTACTCGGTGGGCGCCGTGTTCGGAAAGACCAACCCGGCGGGCCCGCTTGCGAACATGCTGTCGACGAACGGCACGCAGGCTCTCGCGGGCGAAGGAGCGACGACGCGGGAGACGGTGCTTACGACGACGCTCTCCGCGCGGGTTGCGGCCGTGCTGCCGAACGGCTACCTGATGCTCGAGGGAATCAAAAATGTCGCGGTCAATTCGGAGAACCAGATCGTCACCGTGCGAGGCGTGGCGCGGCCGTTCGACATCGCGCCGGGCAACATGGTGGCATCGGACCGCCTCGCGCAACTCGAAGTCCGGATCAATGGCAAAGGCGTGGTAGGCGACTCCGTGCGGCGTCCGTTCTTTTTATACCGCCTGCTGCTTGGGCTGCTTCCGTTCTAGGGCGTAATTTGAACCGCTCCGTTGAAAATCGGTCGAGACCGCGCGGCTGCTTCCGATCGCGAGGGGGGCAGCCCCTCGGGCTGCGCCGGCCCCTCAGGCCGGCCACGCAGGCGGGCTGGGAGCCCGCCGCAGGGCGAGGCCCTGCCCCACTGGGCGGTCCTGCCCGGTGTGCATTTTCATCACCCTTGGTGGGCCGCAGGCCCATGAGGCATTCCCACGAAAATGACCAGATATCGGCGTTTATCCGCGTTTATCTGCGGCCAAAATGCCTTTATCGGCCGCCGATGAACGCCGATACACGCCGATGTGCCGCCTCTTCCGATCTCAACCGAGGTACTAATCTATGCGCAATCGAATCCTGGCAGTAACCCTGATGCTCGCTTTGCCGCTTGGTGCGGCCACACGCCTGAAAGAACTCGCCGCGGTGGAAGGCGTGCGCGACAACCAGTTGATCGGCTACGGGCTCGTGGTCGGCCTCGCCGGCACCGGAGACCGCAGGCAAACGGTCTTTTCCGCCCAGAGCCTCACGAACATGCTGGAGCGCATGGGAGTCACTGTGCCGCCCGCGGCCATCCGGGTGAATAACACCGCTGCCGTGATGGTGACGGCGACGCTGCCTCCCTTTGGGCAGCCCGGCTCCCGGATCGACGTGACAGCCGCGGCAATCGGCGATGCCTCGAACCTGCAAGGCGGCCTGCTCCTGCTCACGCCTTTGCGCGGAGTGGACGGGCGGGTGTTCGCGGCGGCACAGGGATCCGTGGTCACCGGTGGGTTCGTCGCCGGACGAGGCGGCACTCAGCAGACCGTGAACCACCCGACCGTCGGGCGCGTGCCGAACGGCGCGATCATCGAGCGGGCGGCACCCACGCCCGTGCCCGGCAGCCAGTTCCGTTTGCAGCTCCGGCAGGCCGATTTCACCACCGCCGCTCGCGTGGCCGCGGCCATCAACAAGAAGTTCGGCGCCGTCGGACCCGTCGCCCGGGCCGAGAACTCCGCGCTCGTCGCGATCAACATGCCGGCGCCCTATGCGCAGCGCGCGACGGAGTTCGTGGCCGAACTGGAGAATCTGACGGTCGAGGCGGACCGTCCGGCCAAAGTCGTGGTCAACGAGCGTACCGGCACGATCGCGATGGGCAAGGAAGTCCGCATCTCTCCCGTGTCATTGATGCACGGCAACCTTGCGGTCCAGATCCAGACGTCGTTTCAGGTTTCGCAACCGGCCCAGTTTGGCACGGGATCAACGGAAATCGTGCCCCAGGTGGATGTCGCGGTAAAGGAGGAGAAGGCCCGCACAATCACGCTCAAGGAGGGTGCAACGGTCGAGGAACTCGTGCGCGCCCTGATGGCGATAGGCGCGACCCCGCGCGACATCATCGCCATCCTGCAAAATCTGCGCGCCGTAGGGGCGCTTGAAGCCGAACTGGAGGTGATCTGATGCGAATCGATGCATTGCCCCCCGCCGTTGCTCCCGATCCGCGGCCGTCGGCGGGAAGCGTCAAGGACGCGGCAACTCAGTTCGAAGCTCTGCTTGTTGGGCAGTTGCTAAAGAGTATGCGCGAAGCCGGTTCCGGCGGCTGGCTGGGAACCGGCGAGGACCAGGCGGGCGCAACCATGATGGAACTGGCCGAGGAACACCTGGCCCGAACGCTCGCGGCGCAGGGCGGGCTCGGGCTGGCGAACATGACGGTGGAGGGACTGAACCGCGCCACCGAACCGAACGCTCAGTAGTTCACGGCAACGAGCCGGCCGTACTCCGGTTCCGGGTCGGCCATCGCATAGGGCGGTTCGGGCAACTCCCGCACCGGATTGCAGTGCATCCAGCCTTCGAGCAGGGTCGCAAGCAGCCGCGACACTTCAGCCAGAATGGGATCGCTCTGATGGAAGTTTGCCTCGATCAGCTTGCGCTGCATGTAGTCGTACAGTTCCAACAGATTCCGGCTCAGGTCGCCCGCCGCGCGGTCGAGCGATACGGCCAGTTCGGCAATCACGGCCGTAGCCCGCGTGATTTCACGCGAGCGCGCTGCAATCTCGCCTTCCTGAAGGTACCTGCGCGCTTTCTCGACCGACTCCAGCGCCGCTTGATAGAGGATTTGCACGAGTTCCACTCCGTCTGCCGAAAGTATTCTGCTCTCCAGGTATGAGTCCTGCGCGATGCTCATCATAAGTATCCGCCTGAAGAACTTATCGGTCGCCGCGCTGGTTTCAGGCGCGAATTATGCCTGCTCGCGCGATCTCTTGAGGTCTTCAGCCATGCGCAGCAGATACTCAGGCGGAATCTGTTGGATCAGCTTTTTTGTGTTGCGATCGACAATCCGGACAAGCGGCCGGCGCGTTTCCCGGTCCAGAACGAAGGTCAGCTCGCTGCCTTCGCCGAACAACTCCGATGGGTTGATCGCCTTCACCGCGCGGATCAGCTCGCGCTGATCGGCGGAGATTTCCGCTGGTACGGGGGCGGAGGTCGCGGTGCTAAGCGCGTGCCCGGAGCCGCTTACTGCATCGAGCGTGTTCATGTGCCCTCCCTGGACGAATGGTCTTCGCCCTATCACTCCCCATATCGGTCAGGAAAAGGCTTTCGTGAATTTTTAGATAAACTGCCCCGTTGAGAATCACCAGTACCGGGAACCGCCCACGGGCGACGCATGCGTCGC
>JAEZIJ010000168.1 GCA_023436715.1 Acidobacteriota bacterium | reverse complement strand
ATTTCTCCGACTTCGTGACCCTCTCCGCCTCGGCCGCAAAGCCCGAGAAATTCGTCCCCCACCTCAGCTCTGCCGTGCTTTATGCCGCGAACTGATTGCAAAAGGGCCAAAGTCCAGGGCACGGCTTCAGCCGTGCCGTTGGGCGCCACCGTCATAGGGCTTTAGCCCCTGCGTAGGCTGCAAACAGGGGCTATTCCAAACTTTGGCCAAGTTTGGCCAAATCGCATGACGCTACGGCACGGCTGCCGAAGTAGTCCGTCACCGCGGGACGGAGCATCCTACCCTGTCAGCGCGGTGGCCTCCGAAGGCGTGGATGGTGCGCGTTCCTGCCACGACCTCGCCACTGTGCCGGACGCCGCGCGGGATGACATACTCGTCTCCCGCCCTTAACGGAATGTGTTGTCCATCGATGATCAGCGTGTAGGATCCTTGCACGACGATCATGTACTCGTCGTAGTCATGAGCGTGAGCGGCAGAAGGTGCCGTTTTCGTGCAGGTCCAGAACGCCATCTGGCTGCCGTCTATGCCGTCAAAGACATAGCCTTCGACTCCCGGTGTCGCCTGATGGGTATCGGCGATCCTGTTTGCTGGATGCCGCATGAATACGGGGAACTCGCGCATTGGGCGTAATTGTATCTTGTCAGGGACAGGCCAGGAGGTCTGTCCTACTGGAACACTGAATCTACCGGCACGATCTGTACGGCGTCGGGTTTCAGGTCGATCTTCCAGCGCTCGACGGTCTTATCCTCCTCGAGAATATGCTGCGGTTTCGGCGAGACGTAGGTCATGGGCGAGGGCTCGCCGGATAGGAAACGCTTCTTCAGGTCCGCGGCATTCTTCGTTACCACGACGATATCGAGGTCGGTGGTGCGCAGGTACTTGGCAATTGCGCGGTTCACGTCCTCCCGCTTGAGCTTCGCAAGGCTCTTCTTCAGGTAGCTGTTGTAGTCGCCAATGCCGTAGAACCCGCTGTCGATGGTGTATCCGAGTTCGGCGCGCTTGGTCTTCGTGAGCAGGTTGATGTACTTGGTGAGGAACATGCGCGTGCGCTCGAACTCATCCTCGGACATGCCCTGGCTGATGAATTTGTCGAGTTGGTAAAGGGCAAGCCGCAGCGCGAAGTGGGCGTTTGCGGGCTCCACCGGGCGGATCCATACCTGGAAGATCTGCTGGCGGCGCGCGAGGTTCGGATCGGGCTCGAACTGAAACATGCCGCGCGGGAAGTACTCGATATAGGCGTAGTCGCCGTAGTTGAGGCCGCGCGCCTGGCGCATGCGCTCATAGAGCAGGCCGCCGCTGAGGCGGTGCTGGCCGAGGAAGGATTGAGCGACGAGCAGCGCGGGGTAGTCGGGGTCGCCGCGTCTCACATTGATCGGGAGGCCGACGGAGTAGGCCACCGAGCGCGTGTCCTTTTCGATGATCGTCATCCGGACGCCCTGGGGCGGCTTGGGGTCGGGCAGTTTCACCGTCGGGGGCGGTCCGGCGGGAAGCTTCGAGAAATCGGCTTCCACCTGCTTGAGGAATGACTCCGGATAGCCACCGGCCAGGCCGATGACAAGATTCGCGCGCGTGAAGTGGGTCTTGTAGAAGGCCTCCAGATCGGCGATGGTCATCTTCTGGAGAGAGGAAACCGTGCCGGTGTTTTCGTGGCCGTACGGATGGTCCTTGTAGATGCGGTTGTAGAGCGCTTCCTTCCCGAGTTCCTCGTCGTTGTTCCCGCGCAGCGAGACCTTCAGGTAGTTGACGGAGTTGTCGCGAAGGCGGTCGAAGTCGTCCTGACGCCAGCCGGGCGAGAGGATCGTGTCGCGGAAAATCTTATAGTACGCCTGGAGGTTATCCACGTGAGTGGCGCCGGAGAACGTGATCATCTCCTTATCGACCTGCTGGGAGACGGAGGCCGCCATCGGGAACATGGCATCCACGATCTGCTTGTATGTCATGTCGCGCGTGCCGCCTTCGGCCATCATGGCGGCTGTGAGGGCGGCGGCGCCGGGCCTGTCCGCGGGGTCGGATGCCGAGCCGGTCAGGAACACGAAGCGGAAGGTTACCAGCGGGCTTTTTCCGGGCAGCGCGACCACCTTGGGCGCCGGTGCGCCCCACAGACTGGCAGAAGCAAACAAGAGAGTCGAAATCAAAACGGTTTTCATTTCGCGTCACCTCCGGTGAGAGTCACAATTGTGCGGCCGTTATCGACGAAATACTTCCGGGCCACGGCCTGTATGTCTTCCGGAGTGATGCTGTTGTACACCTCGTAGAGCCGGTTGATGGTTTCCGGCGTGCGGCGCAGCGCGACGAAGCGCGTGGCAATGCCGGCGATCGACTCGCTGTTGTTCATGCTGAGCGCGAACGAATATCGCAGATGCTTCTTGACCTGGTCGAGCCGCTCGGCGGAGACGGGTTTTTCTTTGAATCCGGCGAAGGTCTTCAGAACGTCGTCGCGCACGGAATCGAGAACCGCGGGTTTTTTCAGGCGCGCCATGACGGTGAAGAGGTAAGGATCGGCGCGGTCGGGATTATCGGCGCCGAAGTCGTCCACCTTCTGCTCGCGGATGACAAGTTTCTGGTACAGTTCGGAGCTTTCCGAGAAACCGAGGTAGGAGATAAGGTCGAGCGCGGCCTGATCCTTCTGCTCATCCGAGTAGGCGGGTCCGTGAAATGCGACGGCGAGCCAGGGCAAGGTCGGCGTGGGCCACGCAATGTGGTTCTTGCGCGGGCCTTGCTGGGCGGGTTCGGCGGGGATATCGGGGCGATAGCCGCCGTGCTTCCAGGTTCCCCAGTACTTTTCGACGAGCGCGCGCGCGTTCTCGGGCGTCACGTCCCCGGCCAGGATGATGGTGGTGTACTCGGGGCGGTAATAGCGCTCAAAGAAGAGCCGGCTGTAGCCGTACTGATTGGGCATATCCTCGATGTCCCTCAGGAAGCCCATCGTGGTGTGCTTGTAGGTGTGCGTGTTGAAGGCGGTGTCGCGCAGGACCTCGTAGAGCTTGGAGGCGGGGTCGGCGGAATTCTTGTTGTACTCGCCGAGCACGGCGCGCGTTTCCGTCTTGAAGTCCTCTGGAGAGTAGAAGAGCTGCTGGAAGCGGTCGGCTTCCATGCTGAGGATGGTTTCGAGGTCCTCTTTGGAGAAGGTGGTGTGGTAGGCGGTGTGGTCGTCGGTGGTGTAGGCGTTGGATGCCGCGCCGGCCATTTTCAGAGTGGCTTCGTATTTCGCGGGCGGGAACTTGGGAGTGCCGCGAAACATCATGTGCTCGAACAGGTGAGCGAAGCCGCTCTTGCCGGGCTCGACTTCGTTGCGCGAGCCGGTCTGAACCACGATGAAGAGCGAGACTACGTTGGGGTAGTCGGTCGGTATCGTGACCAGGCGCAGCCCGTTAGGGAAATCGTGCTGGTCGTAGGGATAGGGGAAGGCTTTCTGGGCGGCAGGAGAGGGGAATGCCGCGATAGCCCCCAAAACAAGCAGGGCGAAGAATGGACGCATAACTCCCATTCTAGTTCGGGAGCTACTTAGAACGTGGGTGGCGAGTTCACCGCGCCATGGGCGGGGCGGGGAAGGGGCCGCGAGCTTCCTCGAGGCGGACGGCGAGATCCAGGAGCGTCTCCTCTTCGTATGGGCGGCCGATGAGTTGGATTCCGACAGGGAGGCCTTCCGAGGTGACATCGAACGGGATCACCATGGCCGGAAGGCCGAGCAGGTTGACGGGCGTGAGCGGCATTGTGGCTTCGAACAGACCGATTGTCTTGGACGGAGTGGGCCAGCGGCGTTCGCGGTGGTGAAACGCCACCACTCCGGCGGCGGCCGTGAGAATTACGGGGAACTCGCGCATCTGGCGAAGCAGCGCGGCGCGCATGGCGTCACGCGCGGCCAGGTTCTCAATGAGCTCGGTCATCGTGGGTTCGGGTTGCTCGAGCGCGCTATTCATCAACTCGACGCCGGTCCAATGCGCGTCCTGTTCGCGGCCGGCGATCATCTGCTTGATGAATCGCGCCGGCACCCGCCCGAAGAAGAACCACCAGAGATTGGGGGCGCGCTCGATTCCGCGCGGACGGAACGGCTCGACGGCGAATCCGAGTTGCTGCGCGGTGCGCGCGGCTTTGTCGACGGCCGCGCCGATTTCGGGTTGCACGGGTACGTCGCTGAACTGCGGCATCAGGCCGATTCGGAGACCGGAGAGGTCGGGCTTCCGCAGCGGGACGGGCGCGGAGAACGGGTCCTGGTCGTCATGTCCGGCGGTGATCTCGAACAGGAGGCGCACGTCTTCGGCGGTGCGAGCCATCGGGCCGCCGACTCCGAGCAGGCCCCCCGGATGATTGATGAGTGGGAAATGTCCGGTTGCAGGGACGCGGCCCGGAGTAGGTTTCAATCCTGCGATGCCGCTGAAGTGCGCGGGCACGCGAATCGAGCCGCCGCCGTCGCTACCCATGCCGCCGGGCGAGCAGAAGGACGCGATGGCGGCCGCCTCTCCCCCACTCGATCCGCCGGGCGTGCGTTCGAGGTCCCAGGGGTTGTTGGTGCGGCCGGCGATGTAGTTGTCCGTCTCGTAGTTGTAGAGGAACTCCGGGCAATTTGTTTTGCCGAGCACGATGGCGCCTGCCGCACGGAGACGCGCCACCGAGGTCGAGTCCTCCGCCGCGCGGTGTCCGATGCGGAAGCGGCTGCCGCAGAGTGTGGGCTTGCCTTTCACATCGAAGCTGTCCTTGATCGTGACGGGCACGCCGTGAAGACGGCCTCGCTCGCGCGCGGCTGCGGCCGCTTTCGCCGCGGCTCGGGCCTCGTCCGCGAACACCGATACGAAAGCGTTCAGTTTCGGATTGAGACGCTCGATCTGTGCGAGGTGCGCTTCGACGAGTTCAACGGGAGAGATCTCGCCGGACCGCGTGCGCGCGGCCATCTGGGTAAGTGTGAGCTGGTTCAGCATAAAAGCCCTGTGTTCATTGTAATGGTCGGTTAGAATTACCTCGTGGCCACGTTGAGCTTTCAAGAGGCCCGGCAGTGCGTGATCGAGTGGATCGGGCCGGCGGTCGCGGTCGAGCAGGTTGCGCTGGACGACGCGTGCGGCCGAGTGTTGGCCGAATCCGTGGAGGCCGATCGCGACTACCCCGCGACCGCGCGTTCCGTTCGCGACGGATTCGCCATCCGCTCGGAGGACACGCCGGGGCGGCTGCGCATCATCGGGGAGGTTGCGGCCGGCGCGGCGTTCGGCGGCGAAGTGGGGCGCGGCGAGGCGGTGGAAATCATGACCGGCGCGCCGGTGCCGCGCGGCGCGGACGCCGTGGTGATGGTGGAGCACGTCACGCGCGACGGCGAGTACGTGGCTGTTCCCGTGGCCGGACCGGGTCAGTTCGTCAACCCGCAAGGGTGCGAAGCGCGTGCGGGCGAAGAACTGCTCGCGCCGGGACACCGCGTCGGCTACACGGAGGTCGCCCTGCTGGCGGCCGTGGGCAGAACAGCGATGCGCGTGTATAGCCGGCCGCGCGTCGCGGTGCTCGCGACAGGGGACGAGATCGTTGGAGTCTCCGAGCTTCCGTTGCCGTACCAGATTCGCAATTCCAACGCGTATTCGCTCGCCGCGCAGGTACAGCGCGCCGGTGGCGTCCCCGAAATACTTCCGGTGGCGCGGGACTCGGAGGAATCGACGCGCACACTCATTGAGCGCGGCCTTACGCACGATCTGCTGCTGATCTCGGGCGGCGTTTCGGCGGGCAAGTATGACGTGGTGGAACGCGTGCTGGCTTCGCTCGGTGCCGAGTTTTTCTTCGACCGGGTGCTGATCCAGCCCGGCCAGCCGCTGGTGTTCGGACGCGCGCGCGACAAATTCTTTTTCGGCCTGCCGGGCAATCCGGCATCCACGATGGTGACGTTCGAACTGTTCGCGCGCGCCGCGATCGAATTGCTGGGAGGGCAGCGCGAAGTGCGCCTGCCGCTCACGCTCGCGCGCCTGACCACGCCGTTTCGGCACAAGCCGGGGCTGACGCGGTTTCTGCCCGCGCGGCTGAGCGAGGATGGCACCGAACTGACTCCGGTGCCGTGGCACGGGTCGGGCGACATCCCGGCGATGACGCGCGCCAACGCGCTGCTTGTCGCTTGGGCCGAACGGGAACGCTGGGGGGCGGGAGACTTTATGCGGGTGCTGATGAAATGAAACGGCTGTCGCATTTTGACGAGAAGGGCGCCGTGCGGATGGTGAACGTATCGGAGAAGCCGGATACGGTGCGCACTGCGCGGGCGCACGCGTTCGTCCGGATGCCGGAAGCGGTGCTGAAACAATTGCCGCGGAATCCGAAGGGCAACCCGCTCGAGATCGCGCGCATCGCGGGAATAGCGGCGGCCAAGCGGACCTCCGAACTGATTCCGCTGTGCCACCCGCTCATGCTGACGCACGCCGATGTGGAGGCGGGCGTTGAGCCCGGCGGCGTGCGCATCATCGCAAGCGCAACGACGACGGGGCCGACAGGCGTCGAGATGGAGGCGCTCACGGCCGCATGCGTAGCCGCGCTGACGGTTTACGATATGACCAAGGCGCTCGATAAAGGCATCGAGATCCAGGACGTGTACCTGCTCGAAAAGAGCGGAGGCAAGAGCGGCGCGTACCGGCGCAGAGGGACAGAAGCGAAATGATCAAAGCTGCGGTACTGACGATCAGCGATTCGGTGTTCGCGGGCAAGCGGGCCGACGCTTCGGGGCCGGCCGTGCGCGAGCGGCTGGAGCGCATGGGGTGGTCGGTGGCGGTGCTCGAAGTTGTGCCGGACGAGCTCGCGGCCATCTCCGAACGGCTTTCGACACTGGCCGACGGCAACCAGGTGTCGGCGATTTTCACGACGGGCGGCACGGGCATCGCAGCGCGCGACGTGACACCCGAGGCTACGCGGGCGGTGCTCCATCGCGAGATTCCGGGCCTTGGTGAGGTGATGCGGGAGCGCGGGCGAAGCTCCACTCCCCGGGCGGCGCTGTCGCGCGGGGTTGCGGGGACGCGCGGCCAGGTGCTGATGGTGAATCTGCCAGGCTCACCGCGGGGGGCGGTGGAGTCGCTCGACGCCATCGTGGATGTGCTGCCGCACGCGCTCGAGTTGCTGCGAGGGCAGACGGAGCACGCGGCGGGCGCCCTCTCGGAGTAGCTTTTCCGCGAAACATCCTATACTCTATAGGTATTGGTATCTTTGCAGTACCCGCTCACAAGATAAAGGAGACTACTGAATGGTTTTCGCGGATAACTCTCTCTCAATCGGCCGGACGCCTCTGGTGAAGCTGAACCGGATCGTGGATGGGGCAAAGGCTACGGTTCTGGCCAAAATCGAAGGGCGCAACCCGGCGTACTCCGTGAAGTGCCGAATCGGCGCGTCCATGGTTTGGGATGCCGAGAAGCGCGGCGTGCTCAAGCCTGGCGTGGAGTTGGTCGAACCCACGAGCGGGAATACGGGCATCGCGCTCGCATACGTTGCGGCCGCGCGAGGGTATGGCTTGACGCTGACCATGCCGGACACGATGTCTCTCGAACGCCGCAAACTGATCAAGGCGTTTGGCGCCAACCTGATTCTGACCGAAGGTTCTCTCGGCATGAAGGGCGCTATCGCGAAGGCCGATGAGATTCAGGCCAGCGATCCGAAACGCTATCTGGTCCTGCAGCAGTTCACGAACCCGGCCAACCCGGATATCCACTACCGGACCACCGGACCTGAGATCTGGGATGACACCGAAGGCAAAGTTGACGTGGTCGTGAGCGGCGTCGGCACGGGTGGCACCATCACCGGGGTATCGCGCTACATCAAGTGCGACAAGAAGAAGCAAATCGAGTCGGTGGCGGTCGAGCCGACGGCCAGCCCGGTGATCACGCAGGCGTTGAACAAGGAGCCGCTCAAGCCCGGGCCGCACAAGATTCAGGGCATCGGCGCCGGCTTCATTCCCGACACGCTCGACCTAGCGATGGTGGATCGCGTCGAGCAGGTGACCAACGAGGAGTCGATCGAGATGGCGCGGCGCCTGGCCAGCGAGGAAGGCATCCTGAGCGGGATTTCCTGCGGCGCGGCGGCGGTGGTGGCGCGGCGGTTGGCGCTGCGGCCGGAATACGCGGGCAAGACGATCGTCGCCATCCTGCCCGATTCAGGCGAACGCTATCTTAGCAGCGTCCTCTACGAAGGGATCGTTTAACCCTAAGAAGTGGGGCAGGCGGTTTCGCGTGGCGGTTTTGCCTGCCCCACCCGACACAGACTGCACGGGGTGTGGGAGGCCGCACGCAGGGACAAAGGATTTCAGGTCTACGGCGCTTCTGCATCACGTGGAGATGTTCGAGTTTCTGGGATTCACGCATATCTGCGGCCGAACCTGGAAAAGCGGCAAGTTCACGGTGCAGCGCAAGACGGCGGGCAAGCGGATGCGCGTGAAGCTGGGAGCGATCAAAGCAGAGCTGCGCAGGCGTATGCACGACCCGATCGGGCAAAGCGGAGACTGCAACTATCACGCGGTGCCGGGGAATCTGCCGACCGTTATCTGCCCCTGCTGAGAGTCCTGCATCCTTACCCCTGGGAGCGGTTTGACGCCAAACATCCGAGATAAGAGCCGTGTGCGTTAGCAGCGCACGCACGAATCTGTGCGGGGGGTGCCGGGTGGCCGGCAGCCCTACCGCCCTACCGCGACCCCTGATGCGATTCGTGATCACCGGGCAGCAAGTGTTCATCGAAGCCGCTGTGCTACTTTAAAGCGATGGACTCCCCGCGCGGCCTGCTCATGGTGTTTACCGGCAACGGCAAAGGCAAGACTTCGGCCGCCATGGGAGTAGCTTTGCGCGCGGTCGGCCAGGGCTTTAAGGTGCTGATGATTCAGTTCATCAAGGGTTCGTGGCACTATGGGGAACTCGACAGCGCCCCGATGCTGGGCGGTGCGTTCGAGATCCGTCCGATGGGGCGCGGCTTCGTCAAAGTAGGGACCGAGAAGCCCGATCCCGAGGACGTTCGGGCGGTCGAGGGAGGCTGGGCGGCGGCCGTGGACGCGATGCGTTCGGACGCTTACGACATGCTGATCCTGGATGAGGTCAACTACGCCACTAACTACGGAATGCTTTCCATTGATCGCGTGCTCGACGACCTCGCCGCGCGGCCCGAACGGCTGCACGTCATCTGCACGGGACGCAACGCTCATCCGCGGCTGATCGAGGCGGCGGACCTGGTTAGCGAGATCAAGGAAATCAAACACCCGTTCCATAAAGGAATACTGGCCCAGCGAGGAATCGACTACTGATGCCGTGGTTCACACGACAGAAATCGGGAGATAAGAAGGCCGACGACAAAGAGCGCAAGGTTCGCACGGAAGGATTGTGGTTCAAATGCGACTCCTGCCGGCAGATCATCTGGAAGAAAGCGCTCGAAGAGAACATGCACGTCTGCCCGAAGTGCGGCCATCACTTCCGGGTGGACGCGACGGCGCGCCTGCGCCTGCTGTTCGACGGCGAGTGGGAGACACACGACGCCGAGCTGACTTCGAGCGACCCGCTGAAATTCGTCGATTCCAAGTCCTATCACGACCGGCTCAGCGCGATGCAGGCCGCAACCTCGCTGAAGGATGCTGTTATTTCCGCCTCGGGTAAGCTCGAGGGGCGTCCGGTGAATATCTGCTCCCTGGAGTTGAAGTTCATCGGCGGGAGCATGGGGGCGGTGGTGGGCGAGAAGATCACCCGCGCCGTGGAGCGCTCCATCTCGCAGCACATGCCGCTGGTCGTCATTTCCGCTTCGGGTGGCGCGCGCATGCAGGAAGGCGCGGTCAGCCTCGTGCAGATGGCGAAGATTTCCGCCGCGCTGATGTACCTGGATGAATCCGGCGTCCCGTTCATCAGCGTTCTGACTGATCCGACGACCGGAGGCGTGACGGCCAGTTTCGCCATGCTGGGCGACCTGAACATCGCCGAACCGGGCGCGCTCATCGGGTTCGCCGGCCCGCGTGTGATCGAACAAACTATTCGCCAGAAGCTGCCCGAAGGGTTCCAGCGTGCCGAATTCCTGTTGAAAAACGGCATGCTCGACGCAGTGGTGAAGCGCAGCGAAATGAAGCACTATATCGCCAAGTCACTGGATTTCTTCTGCGGCCCCGCATAGATCCTGCGAAAATGAAAAATTGGGGTCCGGCGTTCCCGCCGGCCTCCGTGTGCTCACGCTATGCTTCAACTTTCGGGCGCCGGGAAGCGCTTCGGCCACAAACTGCTTTTCCAGGGAATCGATTGGCTCGTTACCCCGAATGACCGCATCGGCCTGGTCGGGGCCAATGGCACGGGCAAAAGCACGCTGCTGAAGATCCTGGCCGGCGCGGATTCGCTTGATGAGGGCGCGGTCACCGGCACGCGCGGCCTCACCGCCAGCTATCTTCCGCAGGACGGGCTTTCGCTCTCCGGCCGGACCGTCTTCGCCGAATGCCTGTCGGTATTTGCAGACTTGCGCTCGATGGAGCAGGAACTCGAAACCCTTTCCCGCCAGATGGGCGAATTCGACCCCGCCGGCGCCGAGTATCAACAGGTCGCCGAACGTTTCCACCGCGTGGATAGCGAATTCCGCGCGCGCGACGGCTACGCGATCGAGGCGCAGGTTGGGTCCGTTCTCGGCGGCCTCGGTTTCAGCGCGGAGGACTGGCGGCGGCGCACCGAAGAGTTTTCTGGCGGGTGGCAGATGCGCATCGCGCTCGCAAAGCTGCTGCTCGAAAAACCTAACCTGCTGCTGCTCGACGAGCCAACCAATCACCTGGACCTCGAAGCCCGGAACTGGCTGGAGGACTACCTCGGCGCCTACCCGTACGCCTACGTGCTGGTTTCGCACGACAGGTACTTCCTCGACGTCACGGTTCGGAAGATCGTCGAGCTGTGGAACAACGGGCTCCACTTCTACACCGGCGGGTACGAACGCTACGTGAGCCAGCGCGATGAGCGCCGCGCGCAACTCGAGTCCGCGTACAAGAACCAGCAGGACCGCATCCGGCAGCTCGAAGCCTTTATCAGCCGCTTCCGGTACCAGGCGACCAAGGCCAAGCAGGTCCAGAGCCGTATCAAGGAACTCGAACGCATCGAACGGATCGAGATTCCGCCGGAGGAGAAGGCGATCCACTTCTCTTTTCCCCAACCGAAGGCGAGTGGACGTATTGTCGCGGAGTTCAAGGGCGTCGCGAAGAGTTACGGCGAGCACTCCGTGTTCGAGGGCGCCGATTTCTTCGTCGAGCGCGGCGATCGCATCGCGCTGGTCGGGGTAAACGGCGCCGGGAAATCCACGCTCATCAAGATCCTGGCGGGCGTCGAACCGGTGACCGCCGGAACGTTCGAACTCGGCCACAACGTGCAGGTGGACTACTTCGCGCAGGACCAGTACAAGGAACTCGATCCGGAAGCCCGCATGCTCGACGAGTTATCATCGGTTACGCCGATGACGCCGCTGGTGGAGTTGCGCAACCTGCTCGGCTGCTTCCTGTTCTCCGAAGACGATGTGTTCAAGAAAATCGGCGTGCTCTCGGGCGGAGAGCGGAACCGGTTCGCGCTCGCACGGCTGTTGCTCAAGCCTTCGAACTTCCTGCTCCTGGACGAGCCCACCAACCATCTCGACCTGCGGGCCAAGGACGTCCTGCTCTCGGCGATTCAGTCCTACACCGGCACGGTAGTGTTTGTTTCACACGACCGCTATTTCATCGACAAGCTCGCGACGCGGGTGGTCGAAATCGGAGACGGGCGCGTCAACGTTTTCCCCGGCAACTACGAGGATTACCTCTGGCGGAAAGCGGGCGGCAGTCCGTCTGCTCCCGATCCCACCGAAGCGGAGGAACCGGCTCCGTCCGCCGGGGCGCCCGAGCCGCCCGAGGCGGAGAACGGCCGCGGAAAGCGTCTCAATCCGATCCGTCTCAGGCAAATGAAAGAGCGCTGCGAAGCGGTCGAGGAAGAGATTGCGCGGATTGAAGCCGAGATGGCCGGATATGAAGCCGCCCTTGCCAGCTTCACGAGCGCGGAAGAGAGCATCCGCTTATCCGGCCTCCTCTCGCGCCGCCGCACCGATCTCGACGGGCTTATGTCGGAGTGGGAAGAGCTTTCGAGCCAGATCGAGGGGTAATGACTTTCTCGATGGGATTGTTAACTCCAGGTTCTGGTATTGACAGCACCCCTAATCCGGTTCACGATATAGCTATCCGATTCCCGAGCTGGGTTTTCTAGTTGGCATGCCTGATCGCGAGGACAGAGCCGCAGTGTATACCCGCCGCCTCGTGGCGGTCTGGCTGCTGCTCGCGCTGTTCGGCATCAACGGGGCCGCAATCGCGGAAGCGATCTCACTCGGCAGGCCGGAGGGCTCGTGCTGCTCGCAATGCAAGTCCGGCTGCCAGTGTAGAAGGACCCAGCGCGACAGCGACGCTCCAGGCTGGTTCGCATCCGGCGGATGTGACGACCGCTGCGGCTGCCGCAGAACGCTCGTCACGTTCCGGGCCGCGCCCGCTTTACCCGAGCCGAAGCCTGCCGGGCGGGTGACTGCCGTTCCCGTCTATGTAGTTACCGCCCCCTCAATTAGCCCGGGTTACTCCGCTTACCCGGCATTCCTTTACCAGCGACCGCCTCCTGTACCCTCCATGTAAGTGTCCGAAAACTGAATATGACAGATCAGTGGGAGGGAACCTATGAAGCGGTTGTTTCTTCTGCCCACCGTGCTCCTGCTCGCCCATGCGCAGGAATCGGCTCTGGTGGATATCGAAAACAAAAGTAAGAAGGGTAGCTTCGAAGAAAGCCTGGAAATCCGAGACGTGCGGGAAAGCTCGGCCAAGGACGTCGGCGAGGCGCTGTCCAAAATAGACGGCGTGTGGAAGATCCGTAAGGGCGGGATCGCAAACGATGTGGTTCTGCGAGGGTTCCAGCGCGACAACCTCAATGTGCTGGTGGATGGCGTGCGCATTTTCGGGGCCTGCCCGAACCGGATGGATCCCCCGGCGTTCCACGTCGATTTCGCCGAAATACAGGAAGTGGACGTCACCAAGGGCGCATTCGACATGCGCAATCAGGGCAGCCTCGGCGGTGTAGTGAATATCGTCAGTAAGAGCCCGCTGAGCGGGTTCAGAGTGACTCCGAATCTTGCCGCCGGCTCATTCGGGTTCTGGAACCCCTCGGTTACGGGATCTTATCTCAACGACCACTTCTTTGTTTCGGGCGGACAGTCGTTCCGCCGGTCCGAACCCTACCGCGACGGGGCGGGGAAGCGGTTTACGGAATACGCAAACTACCGTGCGGATAGTCTCAGCGCGAACGCGTTCGACGTGAACACGCTCTGGACACGGTTCGGCTTCTCGCCCCGCACGAACCATCGTGCCGAGTTTGCCTACACACACCAGGGCGGCGACGAAACGCTCTATCCGTACCTGCAAATGGACGCGGTTTACGACAACGCCGACCGCGCCTCGGCGTCCTGCAACGTCACAGGCCTTCAATCGCTGAAGCAACTGCGCGTCCAGGCCTACTACACGCGCGTCAAGCACTGGATGACGGATGAGCGCCGCGTCAGTTCCGCAGGCGCGCCCAGACCCTACGGCATGGCTGCCTTCGCTGCAACCAAGGCTCTTGGTGCCAAAGTGGAATCGGAATTCGAGCATCTGCTGTTCGGCTTCGAGAGCTACGACCGCAACTGGAACGCCGTGAACACGATGCGGATGTCGGGCGCCTACATGGATCAGCACTCTATCCCGAACGTGGGCGTTCGGACGGCCGGGGCGTACGCGCAATACAACCGAACATTCGTGGAGCGCCTTACGTTAACGGGAGGCGCGAGGATCGACGCCGCGCGCTCCCGCGCGCACACCGCGAATCCGGTGACGGACCTCTTCTGGGCCTACAAGGGCACGAGGTCGATCTCCGCGACGGACACCAACCCGTCCGCAAGCTTCCAGTTGGCATATCTGCTGCCGCACGGATTCGAAGTCTTCACCGGCGTGGGTCGTACCGCGCGCGTTCCGGATCCCCAGGAACGGTACTTCGCGCTCCGGCGCATGGGCACGGACTGGGTGGGCAACCCGGAGCTCCGCCCGGTGCGCAACACGGAAGCGGACCTCGGTGTCGCATTCCGTAAACGCAGGGTTTACGTTCGCCCGAGTCTGTTCTACACCCGGCTGACGGACTACATCACAGTTCACAACGCGGTTCGCCTGAACATGGCGCCCGCGATTATGAACCCGACCGCACGATCTTACGAGAATGTCGATGCGCGAATGTATGGCGGCGAGCTGACTTACAACGTCGGCCTGACTCGCCAACTGCTTTTCTTCGGGGGAGCCTCCTACACGCGCGGCATCAAGGATACCGTGCCCGCGATGCGCATCTTCGACACTAATATGGCTGAGATCCCGCCGCTGAAGGCCAGGGCGGCGCTCAGGTACGGTACGCGGAGGTTTTTCGCCGAAGTAGAGGGCGTCACCGCGCGCGCCCAGAACCGGGTAGATTCCGATCTGCAGGAATCGAAAACGCCCGGTTACGGCCTGATTAACGCCAAAACGGGGATCCATACGAAGCGGGTGAACGTAGCTGTCGGGATAGACAACGTGCTTGATCGGTACTACTGGGAACCATTCTCCTACCAGCGCGATCCGTTCCGCCTGGGTGTACGGGTGCCCGAGCCGGGCAGGAGTCTGTTTGTAAGTGCGGGGTTCGACTTTGACCTGAACTGATAAGGTAACTAAGATTAAGTAGCTACCAGAGTTGCACATGTTCCGCGCGCGTGAGCCGCTGCTTACGCGCGCGGGTATCCGAGGGTTATCATAATCCCAACTCTGCTTGACAAACCCGGCCACCGTAAGAGGGAGTTCGATAAGAATCCGGAGAAGTTCGTGGACAAGAAAGCCTGATCGCCGGGACGCGGCGAGCAGGCGAAGCGGGAGGGCGCCTAACGACGCGCGCGCCGGCCTCTCAGGCCGGCCACGCAGGCGGGCTGGGAGCCCGCCGCAGGGCACGGCCCTGCCCCACACTGGTCAACATCCCAACTAGCGTGTCGCGCCTGTTGTCCGTCGGCGCTGTTTGCGCGGCGCGAAGCTCTTCCAGCGCCGGTGTTCGTGCTTTGGAGGGGCGGCAGCGGCCACGGGCTCGGCCTGGCTCGGTTCGTGCCCGCTCTCCGGAGAATCGCGCCGGATCAGCCGGATGGCCAACGTGCGTTCGATACGGGCGATCTCGCCGCGTTCGGAGCGGGTGCCGAAGGTGGATGCCGTTCCTTGGGCGCCGGCGCGTCCTGTGCGGCCGACGCGGTGAATGAAGTCCTCCGGTACCTGCGGAAGATCGTAATTCACGACGTGAGAAATGCCGTCAACGTGAATGCCGCGGGCCGCGATGTCGGTGGCAACCAGCACGCGATAGTACCCGTCCTGGAAGCCGCGCAGGGCCTGGTTGCGTTGATTCTGGCTGCGGTCCCCGTGGATCGCCGCAGTCTTCACACCCTGGCGCGCCAGTTTCTTCGCGAGGCGGTCCGCGCCGCGCTTCGTTCGGGCGAACACCAGGAATGAACCCTCTTCCCGGCGCAGCATCGTCTCGAGCAGTCCGAGCTTTCGATCCTGTTCAACCTCGTAAAAATGGAGATGAACCCGTTCGGCCGGCTTGGTCGGCGACCCCACTTCGATGCGCACTCCGTTGGGCACATGCTTCTCGACGAGGTGTTTGACCGAGCTTTCGATGGTGGCTGAAAAGAAGAGCGTCTGACGATCGGCGGGCATCACAGCCATGATCTTGTTGATCGTGGGAAGGAAGCCCATGTCCAGCATCCGGTCGGCCTCATCCAGAACAAGGATGCGGACGCCGCTCAGATTCACGAGTCTCCGGCCTAAAAAATCTTGCAGCCTGCCGGGGGTCGCGATGAGAACCTGGGCGCCTTTGCGAATGGATTTGAGTTGGGATGCTTCTCCAACGCCGCCAACGACGACCGCGGCGCCGATGCCGCTTCCCGCGGCGATTTTTTCGAAGGTCTCGCTGGTCTGGATGGCGAGTTCGCGAGTCGGGCTTAGGACTACGGCGCGAATGCCGGCGGCCCGAGAATTTTCCGCGAGCAACTGTATCAGCGGCAGGACAAAAGCGAGCGTCTTTCCGGAGCCCGTTTGCGCCGTCGCGATCAGGTCGCGTCCCGCCAGGGCCGGCTCGATGGCCTGCTCCTGTATTGGGGTTGCTTGTGTGAAACCGTGCTTCTCGAGATTGTTCTTCAAGAGAGCAGAGAGGGGGAGTTCAACGAAAGTTTTCATTCAGATGTTCAGAAGGAGAATCGGCGGGCCGACTACCGGCTAAGGGAGAGGGGGTGCGATCAACTTCCTGCAGCTTTGATTGTAACACCCCGGCGGGCTGACTGTTCGAGTTGGAATAGCAGCGGGATCTCTTACTCCTCCACCCAGTTCCGGCGCGCCATGATGGTTGCGGGTTCGTACCGCTGGCCTCTGGCGAGCCTCCTGTCTTCCCGGAGACTCGTCCACCAAAGGACCGGGCCAAAGATGCGGCTTGCGGCAGCGGCAATGAATCCAAATTCCTGCTCGATCTCGTGACGCAGCGCCCGTATCTGCAGCGCCACGGAACGGTTCGCGCGTTTGAGCCGGTGCTCCATCGCCCAGAGTACAGCGGCATAGGCATGCCGCAGCATCCTGGTCTCGCGCCGGATGCGCTCCCGCACGCGCAGGTCCGGATGGTCCTTGTACCGCTTCCATCCCTGGAAGGTTGTGCGGCAAACGCGGAAGAGGCTCGGGCCGTTGCGCTCGAAATCCCAGCGGAAAGCCGCATCGAGGAACTTTGTGGATTGCTCGCGGGAGATCGCCGGATGCCGGAAATTGAAGGCGTTCTGGCCATGGATGTCGGCGAGGTCGACGGCGAGCAGACTGCCCTGTTCCTCCATCTCGCGGTAAAGCGGGGTGCCCGGGACTGGGGTGTAGAGCATGAACTGGTGGAGATCGGTCTGGTGCGCGATGGCGTGTTCGATCTCCTCACCTATGTTTTCAGGCGTGTGATGTTCCAGGCCCAGGATCGTGGAGCCTAGAAGGACGATGCCATGCTCCCGCAGCTCGCGAGTCAACTGCAGGGTGTCGACGCCATCCAGTTTGGCGTATCCGGAGTGGGCTGATTCGAGCCCCAGCCAGATGGAAGCGATGCCGAGTTCTACCAGTTCCTCATAGGTGTACTTCCGAATGGCGTTCGCCGAAGAGAAGATATTGAATGCCCAACTCTTGCCGGCGGTCTTCATGCGCGCGAGCAGGTCCATAGCCCGCTGTTTCTGGAGGAGAAAATTCTCGTCCATGATGAAGAACGATTTCACGTTGCGAGATGCTTCCGCCTCCTCCATCAGGCGAAAAAGTTCCTCGCCGGTGGAGTAGAGATTGAGTACCTTGCCTTTGCCTCCGAAGAAGGCCGAGGTCGTACAAAAGTTGCAGCCCATGGGGCATCCGACAGAGGAGATGATGGTGGCGGATTTGTCCGCGTTGTCGGGAATTTTCACCCCCATGACCCGCAGATCGAAGCCGGATGAAAGAGCGGGATGGCGGATTGGGGCTGTCTCGTCTTCGCCGAGGTAGCGGCGCATCCACGCGATGCCGTCGCCCTTCACGATGTGGTCGGCGTCCAGGAGCCGCTCGACGCCGGGAATCGCTGCCACATGGCCACCCACGACGATGGTGGAACGAGGTGAGATCTCCCTGACCATGCGGCACATCTCGCGCGCCTTACCAACGTTCACGACGATGGAGGAGATGCCCACGATGTCATATTGGCGGGATGCCAGCTCGCGGGCGAATTCCTGCCGTGTGGGGAAGTCGAGGACCGTGCAGGGAGCGGAGATATTCTCCTGAATCATGAGAATGCCCCAGGAGCGATGAAACCGCCGCAGCGAGAAGGCGCCCTGCGCCTTGGTCACCTGGTTGTGGTAAAGCTCCATCGGATTGATGGCGCGACTACCGAATTCATCGTCTTGCGCGAACGGTCCGAACACGGACGTGAGCAGGACGTTAGCGTGGATACCCTTGGGATGAGATTGCTGCATTCTAGAGGGCCAATCAAAGGAAGGCGAATGAGTTTAAAAACCTAGCTTAGCACGTTCGCGCCGGCGTCAGCGCTTAAAGGCCGAGGGCCGTTGGCCCCCGGCCTTCTGCGGGCTACTTGAGACAGCGCTCGAAGAACGAGGCCGTCAGCTCGTTGAAGTGGTTGCGCCCGCGCGCCAGACCGTGGCTCTTGTTTGTGTAGACCATCAGTTCGAACTGCTTGTTGGCTCGCTCGAGGGCATCCACCATCTGCACCGTGTTCTGGAACAGCACGTTGTCATCTTGGAGGTTGTGCGCGATCAGCAGCTTGCCCTTCAGATTGCCGGCGGCCTGAACATTTGAGCTGCGCTTGTAGCCCTCCACGTTTTCCGATGGCAGGCCCATGTAGCGCTCGGTGTAAATGGTGTCGTAATTGTGCCAGTCCGTCACCGGAGCGCCCGCAACGCCGCAGGAGAACACGTCCGGCGCCATCAGCAGCGCCCGGATCGTCATATAACCGCCGTAACTCCACCCCTGTATGCCCACGCGCTTAGGGTCCGCGAAGCCGAGCGAGATCAGGTGGCGGATGCCGTCCTTCTGGTCCTCCACTTCCTTCGTGCCCAGGTTGCGCGAAACCGCCGCCTCGAACTTGTGGCCGCGCCCCGACGTTCCGCGGTTGTCCAGTTGCCACACGATGTACCCCTTGTGCGCGAGCACCTGGTCCATTGACACGCCGCCCGCCCAACTGTTACGCACAGATTGCGAGTGAGGACCGCCGTAAACGTTCACGATAACCGGATACTTCTTCGAGGCATCGAAGCTCGCCGGCTTGATCATCCGCGCATAGAGTACAGTGCCGTCCGCGGCTTTCACCTCGACGATTTCGCTCGGCCGAATATCGTATTCCTCCAGTTGCTTCCGGTTCGGCTCGCTGTAGACGGCCCACTCCGCCCCGTCATTATTGTGCAGCGTGCGCCGTGTGGGAGTCCTCAGGTTCGAGTAGCTGTCCAGGTAATACTCGCAGCTCGGGGACATGTTGATGGAATGCGTTCCCGGGCCCTGGCTCAGCCGCGTGCGCGCTCCGCCCGCCAGACCCACTCGGTAGAGTTGCCGCTCCAGCGGCCCGGCTTCCGTAGAGACGAAATAGACCTGCCCGCGAGCCTCATCCACGCCCGCCAGCGAGGATACTTCCCAGTCCCCCTGGGTAAGGCGCCCAAGCAGTTTTCCGTCGATCGAATAGCGGTAGATGTGATTGAAGCCGTCGCGCTCGCTCTCCCAGAGGAACTCTTTGCCCTGGTTCAGAAACTTGGGATCGTCCTGGATGTTCACCCAATCCTTGTCCGCTTCGTGCAGGATCACGCGCGAATCGCCGGTGCTCGCGTTCGCGATCACTACATCGAGTTCGTTCTGGATACGGTTGAGCCGCTCCACCATGATGCCGCGCGAGTCCGGCAGCCAGTAAAATCGCGCGCGAAGCGAGTCCCGCGATTCGCCCAGGTCCATCCAGCGGGTCGCCCCACCCGCGGCGGACACAACTCCCAGCCGCACGTCGGCGTTCGGGTCGCCCGCCCGCGGATAGCGCTCCGGTTCGAGGAGCGCGCGCATCCGCGCGAGGTCGGTTTGCGGGTACACAGGCTCGCGGCTTACGTCGAACTGAAGGTAAGCAATCGACCTGGAATCGGGCGACCACCAGTGCGCGGTCCCCAGGTCCAGCTCCTCGGGGTAGACCCAGTCCAACTCGCCGTTCAAAATCGTATCGGAACCGTCCGTGGTGAGCCGCGTTTCGCGGCGTGAAGCGAGGTTCAGAACGTAAAGGTCGTGGCCGCGGCGGAACGAAACCATCTTGCAGTCGGGCGAGAGCTTGGCGTCGCGTTCCGGCTCCGGCGTGGCCGTTAGCTGCGTCCACCCGCCTACCTCGACGTGGAACAGGAACAGGTCGCCGTCCGCGCTCACGAGCAGTTCGCGTCCCGAGGGCGACCATTGCACGAACTGTTCGCGCACACGCCGGTTTTCAAAGTCGAAACGTTCCGGTGTAGGCACTTTCGTCGCGGCGGCGCTGAACGCGGCTGTCGAGACCAGTTCTCTCTTCTTGCGCGACGGCACATCGTACAGCCACAGCTTGCCCGCTTCGGTGTACAGGAAGCGCTTACCGTCCGGCGCCCAATCCGGCGCGCCCGCCATCGGTGGCATGCGCTCGGAGGCAAGATCCTGAAGTGTTACCGGCTTCTTTCCCGCCGCGAACCCTATGGAAAGCAGACAAAACAGAACGAGGCCAAAGCGTCGAACCATGATTTTGTGATTGTACCGCTCGTAAGAGGGGCGAGAGCGCGGGCCGGCGCGACGGGGCTAACCTTCCTGGAACTCCGGCGCAGAGGCTTTGGTGCCGAACAGTGAACCCCAACCTTTGGGTTTCTCCACCTTTACGCCTGCCGCCTTAAGTGCGAGATCGGTGAACTGCTTGCCAAGTTCCGAATCCTGACCCAGTAACTTGCCGGTCATGTAAGCCATTTCCAGTTCGCCCTGTTCCGGGAGTTCCGCGTAGATCGGCAAACCGAGGGAACTCTCCACGTCCGACGACGGAATTCCGCGCCGCTTGGGAGCCTGATTCAGGATGAGATGCAGTCTCTGCCGTGGGAAGCCCAGCGCCGCCGTTTCCTTGACGAACTGCTTGGCCTGGTAAAGCGACATGATCGTCGGGGTGGTAACGAGGAACAACTCGTCCAGATCGTCCAGAACACCGAGCGTGAACGGTGATAGCGGGCGCCCGAGGTCCGCGATCACCCACCCGTACATCGACCGGATCAGGCGGAACACTTCACGGAACTGCTGCATCTCCGTTTCCGAGGGCAGGGGACCTGGACGGGACGCGATCACATCCAGCCGTGGCTTCGCGTTCCACACCATCTTCTGCCACATGCTCCGGTCGAGGCGGTAAACGTTCCTTACCGCATCCATCACGGAGTATTCGGATCTCGCCTGCATCACGAACGCGACCAGCCCGGCCTCGACGTCCAGGTCCGCCAGAAGGATATCGTGTTGCGTAACGCGCTGGAATTCGGATGCCAGGTGGCACGCCACCGTGGTCGCCCCGCACCCGCCCTTAGCGGAGACGATACCGACCACCTTGCTCGGCGGCCGGCTTCCTTCGCCGCGTACCGCGGCCTTCGCCGCAACCCGGTCAAGCGCCGAACGGACGCCCTTCTCAATCGGCGTAGCGATGAAATCGTCGGTTCCGGCACGCATCGCGGACAGCATCATCTGCGCGTCCGGGAAGCGATGCACAACGGCGACGAGCGTGCCGGGGGACACGCTCTTGATGCGTTTGAGTTCGTCTTCCAGCCGCTCACCCATGGGAACGGCGTCGATCAGAACCAGGTCGAAGTTCAGCCGCTTCAACTGGAGCGTGTCGATGGGCGCGGACTGTTCCAGAACAATCCGAACGTCCGGAGTCTCGAGCGCCGCACGCACCTCATCCCGTAGACCGCCGTCGGCGATGGCCAGGCCGATTGTTACTGGGTGCCTGCGAAACATGGCTTGATTACCATGGTATGCACTGGCGCCGGGTTACTCCAGTGTTTTTCAGGTAAATTTCGTAGGCCTGTGAATTAAACCTTACCAGATGTACTGTGAATACTTAAGGTGTACCCGCAACCGCGGGGGTCTGCTACACCCCGAGGTAGCTAGGTTCCTTCTTCGTGCCGAAGAAAGACGACCAGCTCTTCGGTTTCTCTTCCCGCATTCCGGCCATCTTCAGGGTGAGATCGGCCAACGCCTTGCCCAGGTCCGAATTGCCGCCCAGCAGCTTGCCCGCGGCGTACGCATCGTCAAGCTCGGGCCGCTCGGGAAGCTCAGCGTAGACCGGGACTCCCAGCGAGCGCTGCATGTCCTCCGGCGTGAACTCGTGCCGCCTCGGTACGCGGTTCACAATCAGTCTCAGTTGGTTGCGCGGGAAACCCACGTCCGTGATCCGCTGAATGAAGAGCTTGGCCTGATACAGCGCCGTTACGCTAGGCGTGGTGACCAGAAAAACCTCGTCCAACTCGTCGAGCGCGCTCAAGAGAATCGGATTCAGCGTGCGTCCCAAATCCGCGATCACCCACCCATACATCGAGCGGACCTGACGGAACACTTCCCTGAAATGGGTTGGGTCCCACGGGTCGGAAATAGTCAGTCCGCTTGGGCTCGGCATCACGTCCAGCCGCGGGCGGGTGTTCGAAACCAACCCCTTCCAGAAGCTGTAATCCAGCCGGTGGACGTTCTTGATGGCATCGAGCACCGAGTATTGCGTAGCCGTTTTCATCAGAAAACCGACGAGCCCGGATTCCAGGTCCAGGTCCGCAAGCAGCACGTCGTGCTGAGTTGCGCGCTGGAACTCCGAGGCGACGTGGCAGGCCACCGTGCTCGCGCCGCATCCGCCCTTGGCCGAGACGAATCCCACAACCTTGCCGGCCGGGCGGGCGGCCGCCTCGCGCTTGGCAATCTGCGCCGCCATCCGGTGTATCGCCGACGCCAGTTTCTCCCCGAACGGTGGCAGGATGAATTCATCCGCGCCCGAGCGCATCGCGCCGAGAATCACATCGGGATCGGGCGAATTGTGGACCACGGCCACCATCGACTGTGGTGACACCACCTTGATCCGCCGGATCATTTCCTCGATCGTTTCGCCTTCCGGATTGATATCAATGAGGACGAGATCCATACTGAGCCGCTTCAACTGAAGCGTCTCTACCGGGAATTCCTGGTCCAGAACTACCCGGACTCCCGCGTTGCGGAGATAGCCCCGCACTTCGTTCCTCAGGTCCTCATTCGCAATCACCAGCCCTAGCGTTAATGGATGCATGGTCTCGCCTTAGCCCGCCGTCCGCAGCCCAAATCCCCTCATTTGCGTGAATACCGCAGCGTCAACTTCTGCCCAGCTTCTTGATACCCACGCCTATTTGCGCAGACAAAGTCAGGACGGTACTCCCTTTTTATACCCTCAATTGATGGGTTTCTCAAGTACCTTTGTAGGTGCATGCCCTTAATCGGTACGTCTAGTACTACGAGGACGCCCAGTCTCATGGCTGTTCACGAGTACGCGCCTGACTCGCACCGCGTTTCAGACCCACAAGTATTTGATGTGATTAAGGCGGTTGGGGCGCAGAAAACCTATGCGGGATGATGCGCCTGGCTGGCGCCGGACCGGCTGGCGTGCCTGTAGAGCCCCTTCTCCCGAATGTATGCGAGAACGGCGGGAGGGACTTCGGGCGGGCATTCCCCGGCGACAAGACGCGCGCGGATGCCGGAAGAGGAGACGGGGAGAGCTAGGCTGTCCAGCCGGTGTACCCGCGCGCCCGGCGGTACGGAGTAAGCGTGACCGGGCCGGGTCACGACGATAAACTCCACTTCGCGAATCACGTCCTGCCACCTGTGCCACGTCTGTATCTCGGCGAACGCATCGGCGCCAATCAGGAAAAACAGCTCCTCTCCGGGCGCCAGTTCCGCCTTGACTTTCTCGATGGTGGCGATGGAGTAACTTCGCTGATTGCCGGCCTCGAGGCGGGAGGCTTCAAACAGCGGCTCGCCCTGGCAGGCGAGCGCGACCATGTGGTACCGGTCTTCGTATCCGGCGCAGGTCGCTCCGCTCTTGTGCGGCGGCCGCGCAGCCGGGACGAACAGCACGCGGGACAGCCCGAACTGCCGGGCTGCCTCGCGTGCCACCTCAAGGTGCGCGAAATGAATCGGATCGAAAGTGCCGCCGAAGATCGCGAGTCTCAAAACGTGAAGCCCACCAGCGCTTCAGCCTGATTCAGGCCTGTTTGTTTGATTCCGGTGATCACGTTGCCGACGGTCGCCGCGCCCCATCGCGTGTACCGCAACTCGGCGGAAACTCTGATGAACGGGAGTTTCCCCTCCAGGCCGGCGGCAGCTACTCCGCCGCTTTTCGTGCCGGTGGTCAGAGCCGGATCGTCGATACCGCTCAGGTGCTGCCACGCAACGCCGCCGCCGAGGAACGGCGTAACAAATCCTTCTGAAAATCTGTACTTCAACAGCAAGGGAAACCGCCACTCGCCCGCCGTGACTTTAGACAGCGTGCCGCCTGCCAGCGGCTGGCGCCTGAACTCCGCGGGCCGGTATAGCACGTCGAACTCGATGCTGGTGCGCAGCGGCAGGTGCAATTCCAGCACCGGACCGATGGTGAAGCGCCCGCTGGCGGGGCTGATGAGCGCCGCCGGCGTTGATCTGTTGTTGAATACGTCCTTGAACGGATACCCTGCCTTCAAACCGAACGACAGGCCTTGTGGGAAAGCGGTCGACGCCGCAGCCAGGATCAGCAAAACCAATCGAAGCATAGTCCTATCTTAGTCGGTAGTCCGGAAACTCCGGATCGGGTTTGTATCCATTGCTGCACGTCTGCGAGCGCGCGGCCATCGTGGCGAGTTCGTCGGCACGATTGTTGCCGGCGTGCGAGGCGTGCCCCTTCGTCCAGACCCAGGTCGCTTTGTGGCGAGTGGCAAGCTCGTCGAGTTTCTGCCACAACTCGCGGTTCATTACAGGCTTTTTGCCGGCGGTCATCCAATTCCGCCGCTTCCAGTTGTGGATCCACTCGGTGATTCCGTTTTTCAGATACTCGGAATCCGTGACGATCTCGACTTCGCAGGACTCCATGAGCGCACGGAGACCCTCGATGGCGGCCGCCATTTCCATGCGGTTATTCGTGGTGTGCGTGGAGGAACCGAACAGTTCCTTGCGGTAGTCGCCGAAGCGCAGGATCGCGGCCCAGCCGCCGGGCCCCGGATTGCCCGAGCAAGCCCCATCGGTAATGAGTTGTACTTTCTTCATAACGACCCGTATCAGGGCATGGCTTTAGCCATGCCGTAAGGCGCCATCATCACAGGGCTTTAGCCCCCGTTGCCTTTCTCGTCATAAACAGGGGCTAAAGCCCGGGGCTTCGCACGACGCTGCGGCACGGCTAAAGCCATGCCCTGATACAAAGCCGATCATACCTGTCATGAAGCTTGGCGGATCTCAAGTTCCTGCCGGAAGAAATCTTCCACCAGATCGAGGATCTCGCGCGGTTCCTGCGCGTGGTAAATCTTCGCGCGCAGGCGCGCACCGTTCCGGACGCCATGCGTGAAATGGCTCGCGAACTGCTTCATTTTCCCGATTGTTTCCGGATCGCCGCTCGCCAGCAGCATCGAGTAATACCGCTGAATTATGCGATAGCGGTCGTACTCGGACGGTTGGTCGTATGCGCCCGATGAGACATACTGCGAGATCTGCCGGAAAATCCACGGATTGCTGGCGGCCGCGCGGCCTATCATCACGGCATCGCATCCCGTTTCGGCCACCATGCGGACCGCGTCCTCGGGCGTCACGATATCGCCGTTGCCGATCACCGGAATCTTCACGGCGGCTTTGACCTCGGCGATCCGGCTCCAATCGGCCTTTCCCGCGTATCCTTGCTCGCGCGTCCGCGGATGCAGCGCCAGGGCATCCACGCCGCAGTCCACCGCGATCCGGGCCAGTTCAACCGCGATCAGTTCGCGGTCGCTCCACCCCGCGCGGCATTTCACCGTGAGCGGAATCGAAATCGCGCTCCGGACGCGGCGCAGCAGGCGCTCCACCAGCGGCAGGTCGCGCAAAAGCCCCGACCCGCCGTTGCACCTCACCACTTTATTCACCGGGCAGCCGAAATTGATGTCCACCGTGTCGAACCCCAACTCCTCGCAGACACTTGCCGCCTCAGCCATCACCTCGGGGTCTGACCCGAACAACTGCGCGCTGATCGGATGCTCGTCCTGCTCGAAGACGAGGTACCTCATCGTCCGCTTCGGATTGCGGGCGATGACGCCGTGCGAACTGGCAAACTCGGTCATCAGCAGGCCGCAGCCGCCCAGTTCCCGGATGAAACGGCGGAACACGGTGTCGGTCACGCCCGCCATCGGCGCAAGCACGGTCGCGGGAGCGATCTCCACCCCACCGATCCTCAAATTTTCCGGGAACCTCTGCATTTCCTTATTATTGTAACGGCTGGAGATTCCGGCCGGAGTTGAAGCTTGGAAACGGGATCAATCCGGCATACGTTAGGTAAGAAGGAGATTTGGAAATGAAGGCCGTACAGGTAGGTATCCTTGTGGCGCTGGTTTTGTGCGCCGGATTGCTTTTTAAGGTCTACCGTGGCCAGCAGGCGGCGCCCGCGCCTGCCGCCGTGCCGGCAGAGAGCATGGCGGCGCCTCAGGCGCCGGCCGCCCCCACGCCGGCCGCTGCTGCCGCGACTCCGGCAGAGCCCGCGCCCGAACCCGCAGTCGAGCGTAGGCCGTCGCCCACACGTTCGGTGAGAGCTAAAGCTCCACAGGCCGTTGCCGAAAGACATTCCGTGGCTGAGGCCGCTCCCAAAGCCGCGGAGCCCGCTCCTGCAGCACCGTTGGCGCCGGCCGCTGCGGCTCCGGATCCGGCCCCTGCCAACGCAGTCCTGAATCCACCTGCCGGCACTGAAACAGCCCCGCCGCCCCCGCGCGTCCCGCATTCCGTGACGATTCCGGCGGGAACTCTGCTCTCCGTGCGGCTGGCCGAGACCCTCTCGACCGAAAAGAATTCGACGGGCGATGCCTTTTCCGCCACTCTGGATCAGCCGCTTGTGATCGACGGCTTCGCCATCGCCGAGCGCGGCGCTCGTGTTCGCGGCAAGATTCTTGAATCCGACCGCGCGGGCCGGATCAAAGGCGTGGCGATGCTCGCGGTGGGTCTCACGAGCCTCCACACAGCCGACGGGCAGGATGTTGAGCTTGCAACCGAGCGCTTCGTGAAGGAGGGCCCCACGTCACGCGGCGACGACGCCAAGAAGGTGGGCGTCGGAGCTGCCATCGGTGCTGCCATCGGCGCGATTGCCGGCGGCGGCAAAGGCGCTGCCATTGGCGCGGGCGTCGGCGGCGCGGCTGGCGCCGGAACCGTCGCCGCAACGCGCGGCAAAGCCAGCGAACTGCCCGTGGAAACACGTCTGACCTTCCGGCTCCAGGAGCCGGTCAAGCTGACCGAAAGAATCCGCTGAGGTCGCGCGTTAAAATGAGGTGGAGTGCCAGACCAACTCTACCTCTCTCTTTGGCTGCGGAACTTCGCCCCGGACACCATGCTGCGTCATTTCGAGCAGATGCTCGGGATGTTCCCTTTCTCGAACCTGCGCCCGGGTGTCCGAGCCCTCAAAATCTACGCGCTCGAGATGGCTGAGCCGCCGTTGCTGGAGCACGTCTTCGCAGGCGAAACCGACCTCGGCACCGTCTCGGCGTTGTGCCGCGAATTCGAGAATCCGGACTGCGCCTACATCGTCGATGGCTGGTGGGAGCTTTGGAAGTATACCGATTCCTGGAAGCTCGGCCCTGCGCCCGTGTCCCTGGCTTGCTTCGGCCCGCTGTTCGATAACGAGGAAGGCGACCACCTGCGAATTGATTTCGGCCCTGACACGCATTATTTGCCGCAGCCGCACGCGCCCGACAGCGCCCGCGCCGTGCATTCGAATATCAAGGGTATGCTGCGCCTGATCGCCGAACTTGAGCAGGCGCTCCCTGTCGAGCGCAAGAAGCTCTGGTCGGAGTCCGAAGAAGACTTCGCCGAGCGCGTGGAATCGGCTCTGCTGGATGGAGAGTAGTCCCGCTTGGTTCGTTGCACCTGCAAACGTTCAGGCCTAGCTTGGGTGTATGCCGGTGCGAATTCTGGTAGTCGATGACGAGAGGCTGGTGCTTGATCTGATCTGTCGCGCCCTCTCGGTTTGCGGTTACGAGGTGGTCTGCATTGCCGACCCCGTTCAGGCGCTGGCAACCGCCACGGCTTCTCCGCGAGTGGATCTGATTGTGTCCGACGTAGCTATGCCGGGTATGCGGGGGCCGGAACTGCTGCGCAAGGTAAGGGAAACCAGCCCCGATATTCCCGCGCTGCTCATGTCGGGCTTTGTTGTGACAGACGTACCCGCCGGCGTTCCGTTCATCAGCAAGCCTTTCAAGGTTCAGGATTTGGTGCGAATCGTCCAGGAACTGCTCAGCCTTGCCACGCCGCAGGATGGGCGGAGGGTCGGCCCTCCAAAGCATGCCAGAGCGGCCGGCCCTTAACGGACTG
>JAEZIJ010000164.1 GCA_023436715.1 Acidobacteriota bacterium | reverse complement strand
CTGTAGGGGCCGGGCATGCCCGGCCCGCTCTCAAAACCTCGTCGCTTCCGTGAAATTGAAGTCCGCCACCCGCAGCGCGGGCACCACCATGTCGAACGATTCCTCGCCCGCGGCGCGCTCAGCCGGCGACATCGCTTCCACGTTCTTCAGCATCTCGATCAAGCTCTGATTGAAGCGAAAATTCCGCAAGCCGCTCACCACCTTTCCATCCTCGACGAAGAACGTTCCATCCCGCGTCATTCCGGTCATGATCTTCTCGTAGGGATCCACTTCACGGATATACCAGAGCCGTGTTACCAGGATGGCTGGCCCGGCCGAGGCGATCATCCGCTCCAACGTCTCGCTCCCGCCTTCGAAGACGATGTTCATCGGCGCCTCCCCCAACTCGTTTGGCGCCGGAAAGCCATGGCCGGTCGGTTCGCGCCTGTCGCGGTGCGCCGCCTGTCGCGACCAGGCGACCTCCTGCGGCACCCCGTTCTCCACAAGCGCCAGCCTGCGCCGCGGCACGCCCTCCCCGTCGAACTGCGCGCCGAGTTGGAGCGGGTGGAAAGCATCATCCGCGATGTAGATTCCCTCTCCGAACAGCCGCTCCCCCAGCCGGCCTGTGAGGAAACTGCGCTTGTCGCGAATCGCCGTCGCGCTGAAGTCGTGGAAGACCTGCCCGAGCAGATCCTGAACCGCCGAAGGCTCCAGGATGACCGTGTACCGCCCCGGCTCCAGTTCCCGAGGCTTCCTGGATAGCCCTGCCTTCTCCGATGCGCGGCGGGCCAGCGCGACGTGATCGATTTCGTCGCAGTCCGGCACACTCGCCTTCGCCCACCCGGAGCTATCCGCCGCCATCGCCGTAATGGAGAACTGCGCCAGCGTATCGAAGTAGTAGGCGAACACGCCGCGCGCGTTGAGGACGGCTTCCACCGATTGGCCGGTCGAGTAAATGCCGGCGGCCGTTTGACCGGCACTCTCCACAAGCTCGATCGCCTCAGCCACGGCATCCGCGCGTTCCTGCGGCGTGCGCTGGGCCGTCGAGGGGCAGAACCGGTCCACGCTCCGAATTTCGGCCGGCTCGGCCAGCGGCGGCAGGTCCGGGTCGGGCTCCGAGGAGCGAGTGATCGCCACCGCCTGTTCCACCACCGCGCGAATCGATGCATCGTCGAGACGGTTTGTGCTTGCGCGTGCCGTTCGGTGACCCACCACCGCGCGGACGGAAACATAGCGCCGCCGCTCCGACACGTTCTGGTGGATCGTGTTGTTGGCGAAGCGGGTCAGCGAGGAATCGTTGGCCCCGATGATGGCCTCGATATCGGGAACGCCGAGCGACCGCCCGGCATCGAGCACCCGGCTGAAGATATCCCAGCAGTCTTTACGCGTCAGCAGATCGGATTCAGCCATTTCGGTTCACCCCGCGTATGCCGTGCCGATTTTGATGTTGCGGAAGCGTGACGGGCTGGCGCCGTGCCCGGTGCCCATCACCTGTTCGGGTTGGCCCTTGCCGCAGTTCGGCGTCCCCCAGAGCACCCAATGTTGAGGGCCGCCGATCGCCGCGCACGAGTTCCAGAACTCGGTCGTGATGCCGCTGTAACTCGGGTTCTTGAGGATCCGGGCGCGCCTCCCGTTCCGAATCTCCCAGCCGATTTCGCACCCGAACTGGAAGTTGTAGCGCTTATCGTCGATCGACCAGCTCTTGTTCGTCTCCATGTATATGCCGTTCCCGTCGAAGACCTCCTCGAGCGTATGCGGCCCGGGCAGCAGGCTGATGTTGGTCATGCGGATGAGCGGCAGCCTCGCCCAGCCGTCCGCACGCATGCTGCCGTTCGACCGCTGCTGGCCGATTTCGGCGGCGGTCTCGCGTGATGTGAGGTATCCGGTGAACTGCCCCGAGCGGATTACGTCTGTGCGCTGCGCCGGCACGCCTTCGTCGTCGAAGGCAAAGGTCCCCAGACCCGGCCCGTGCTCCAGCCGGGCGTCGGCCACCACGTTCACAATCTCCGAGCCGTAACGAAGGTGGTTCAGCTTGTCCAGAGTGAGGAAACTCATCCCGGCGTAGTTCGCCTCCGAGCCGAGCACTCGATCCAGTTCGATGGGGTGACCGATCGATTCGTGAATTTGCAGGCCGAGTTGCGAGCTGTCCAGAATCAGATCGAAAACGCCCTCCGGACACTGGTCCGCGGAGTGAAGCGCTACGGCTTCTTCGGCGATGCGGGGCGCGTTCTCCATCAGCCGCATTTCCTCGATTAATTCGTAGCCCATCAACTGGTGTTGCCCGCCGAAGGAGTTCGGATACGAGCGCTTCTGGATTTCGTTGTCCTTGAAACTGATCGCGACGAAACCCGCCCCGCTCGTCGTCCGCGTCTGCTCGATCCGGCTCCCCGCCGATGAGGCGAAGAACTGGCGCTCGCGCGTGAACGACATCGACGTCTCGGCCAGCGTGACTCCCGGGGTCCTGCGGAGTTCGGCATCGACGCGTAGCAGCAGCCCAAGGTTCTGATCCACCGTGATGCCGAACGGGTCGATGCGGCACGGCGACGTCCAGGACGCTTCGTACTTGCCTTCGGGCGCGAGGCTCACGTCCTTCTTCTTTGCCGCCGCGCTGGCGCGCGCGATGTCCCGGGCGAGCGAGCCGGCCGCGGCCAATCCGTTGGCGCTCACATCGTCCGTCGCGGCGAATCCCCAGCAGCCGTCCATGAGCACGCGTATGCCCGCGCCAAGCGACTCGCTGCCCGACACGTGGCCCACCTTGCCGTTTTTCGTGGAAACGTGGCGCGAGCGCGTCTCCACCACCCGAACATCGGCGTAGGAAACACCGCGCCCGGCCGCCGCATCGAGCGCACCCTCCGCTATCTCCTTCATGTTTCGATTTTAGCGGGAGAGCCCATGCACCGCCCCTGCGAAACCGCACATCAGGTATGCTGATCCATACCGGACATCATTTAATGCATAGAGGACCTCAAATGGATAATCAGCACGACAGCACCGCCAGCAACCGCCGCGACTTTCTGAAGACTGCGGGCGCGGCGGCGTTCACCACCAACCTGTTTGCCGGCCGCGTCCGCGGCGCAAATGACCGTGTTTCCATAGCCTTCATCGGCATGGGCACCATGGGTTCGGGCAACCTCGGGTTCGCCCTGACGATTCCCGAGTTCCAGCCCGTCGCCGTGTGCGACGTCTGGCAGCCCTACGTTGAACGGGCGCAGGCGCAGGCCAAGAAGAGTGATGTGGAAGTCAAGGGTGTGAAGGATTTTCGCGACATTCTCGCGGACAAGTCGATCGACGCAGTGTGCATCTCCACCCCCGACCACTGGCACGCTTACATGGCCGTCGAGGCATGCAAAGCAGGCAAGGATGTTTTCGTGGAAAAGCCCGCCTGCGTACACGTGGAAGAAGGGCCCAAGATGGTCGAGGCCGCGCGCAAGTACAAGCGGGTGGTTCAGGCCGGCACAATGCAGCGGTCCGGCGCCTACTTCAAGAAGGCGGCGGAGATCGTCAAGAGCGGCAACCTGGGCGAGATCACGTTCTGCCACACGTGGCAGGCGGGGTTGGCGCGGCAGGAGGGAGAAGGGAATCCTCCGGACAGCGCTGCGCCCGCCGGGCTCGATTGGGACCTGTGGCTCGGGCCCGCGCCTAAGGTGCCGTTCAACACGAACCGTTGGGGAGTGTCCCCGAAGCGTTGGTCTACCTTCCGCTACTTCTGGGATTACGCTGGCGGCGCGATGACGGATTGGGGCGTCCACCTGATCGATCCGCTTCACCAGTGCTTCGATGAGGTGATGCCGTCGGCCATCTCCGCCATGGGCAGCAAGTTCTTCGTAAAGGACAACATGGAAACTCCGGATACGATGCTGGCGACTTTCCACTACCCGAAGTTCATCGCCAGCTATGAGAGCCGGACGTGCAACCCGATGCCGCTGCTCGACCACCAGGGCGCGGGCACTTCCATACACGGCACCGAAGGCACCCTGATCGTCACACGCAGCGGGTGCTGGGTCACCAAGAACCGGAACAACTCGACCGCCACTCCGGTCACGCTCGAGAAAGACAGGGAAATGGGACAGATGAACGTCCCGCACTGGAAGAACTTCCTCGAGTGCATCAGGTCGCGCCAGAAGCCGACCAGCGATATCGAGACCTGCGTGCGTTCCACGACGACGTGCCTGCTGGGGAACGTCTCCATGCGGTCCAAGATGCGTCTCGATTGGAACGAGAAGGAGTGGACGGTTTCGCAGAAGGAAGCCAAGCCGTATCTCAAGGCCCGGTATCGCAAACCGTGGAAGCTTGAAGTGTAATTCGAGAAGTGGGGCGGGCCCTTGGCGCAGCCTGAGAGGTCGCCCCACATTACCCCGGAGGGTACGATCATGGATCGCAGAGGCTTTCTCAAGGTCTCGGCCGTGTCCGCCGCTGGCGTTTTCGTGGCCGGGAGCGACACCATCCGCGTCGGCATGATCGGCGCCGGGGGGCGCTGCACGGAGGCCGCTACCCAGGCTATGAACGCCGATAAGGGCGTCCGTCTGGTCGCCATGGCCGATATCCGTCTCGACCGGCTTCAGGAAAAGCGTGCGCTGCTCAAGCTGAAGTATCCGGAGCAGGTCGCGGTGGACGACAACCACCTGTTTCGCGGCTTCGACGGCTATAAGCACGTGATCGAATCGTCGGACGTCGTGCTCATCGCGAATGCCGCGAAGTTCCACCCTATGCATGCGATGGCGGCTATCCAGGCCGGCAAGCACGTGTTCGTGGAAAAGCCACACGCCATCGATCCGGCCGGGATTAAGATGGTCCGTGCCGCGGCCGAACTTGCGAAACAGAAGAACCTCTGCCTGCTATCCGGGCTCCAGAGCCGGTTTCATCCGGGTTACCGCGAGACCATCGAGCGCGTGCACGACGGCGCAATCGGCGAGATCATGGCCATCCAGGAGACCTGGCTGCGCGCGCCCTACGTCCTGTATCCGCGCGTCCCGGGCCTGACCGAAGTGGAATACCAGGCCAGCAATCAGTACCACTTCCACTGGCTGAGCGGCGACGACACTCCGCAAACGCTGATCCACAACTTCGACCGCGCACGCTGGGCGATGAAGGAGCAGAACCCCGTTCGCGCCTACGGCATGGGCGGGCGCTCGACGCTCAAGGGCGAGATCTACGGCAGCGTGTTCGATCACCACGCGGTCGTCTACGAGTTCGCGGGAGGGGTGCGCATGTACGCCTTCTGCCGCACCATTCCCAACTGCTACGAGGAAAATTCGAGCGTACTGCTTGGTACGAAAGGCCGCGCATTCGTCACGGCCACTCGAATCGAAGGCGAGACGAACTGGCGCTATTCGGGTCCGCGCACCTACTCCGCGCCGGGCAGCAACCCGTACCAGATCGAGCACGACGAACTGTTCAAGGCGATTCGCTCCGGCAAGCCGGTCAACAGCGCTACCTACATGGCCGACAGCACGATGGTCGGCATCATGGGCCAGTTGACCTGCTACACGGGCAGGGAAGTCACCTGGGAACAGTTGCGGGCTTCGGATTTCCACTACCCGCCAAAGCCGGAAGACGTGAAGGCCGACATGGAGCCGCCGGTCAAGCCCGACGCGAACGGCATCTACCCCGTGTACACGCCCGGAGTGACAACCCTGCTATAAGAGTGGTTTGGGCCTTGTATCAGGGCGCGGCTTCAGCCGTGCCCTGATACGGCAGGACCGAAATCTACGGCTTATACGTCTTCGACACGTCGTTCCGCGTATTGGTCACCGTGAACGTGCCGTCGCGGCGCACCGAGACCTTGATCCACTTGCCTTCGCACCCCTGCGCCTTCATGTTCGCGATATGATCCTCGGACGTGTTCAAGTCCGGACCCGCGGTCGTCGAGTAGTGAAGCTGCCAGATATCCTGCAAGCCAGGCGAACTCCGCAGCGTCTTCGCAACCTCGGGCGAGATCCCTTTCCGCTCTCCGTTGTTCACAATCGCCACCTTGGGCGCCAGCGCGTGTACGAGCGCATCGGAATTGGAGAACGCCAGCCCGTGGTGGCTCGCCATCAACAGGTCCACCGTGCCCACCGGGTTCTTCGGGCACATCAACTTGAACTCCACCCACTTGAGAAGGTCCGCGAAATCTGCCATGCGGAACTTCCCGAACTGCCACAGCGTCCCGATCGAAGATGCGTTATCGTCCCCCCGCGCCGGTTCCGGTTTCTCCGCGGGGCACGCCCCGTTCGCCTTCCCGCCGCCGCTCAGCGGCTTCGCAATAACCTGCTCGGCTGAAGTCAGCACCGTGATTCGCACGTCCTTGAACGGAATCACATCTCCGGGCTTCACCGACAGGCGCTTGTGCCCTGGGAGGAACGCCACATAAGCGTCAGCGGCCTTTCGATTGATGCCTGCCATCTTCGGATTCGGAAGCAGCGGACCGTGGTCCACGAAAAGCGCGATCGGCAGCTTCGCCGCTATCGGAGGAATGTTCCCGACGTGATCGACGTCGTAGTGAGTAATCAGCGCGACATCGAAGCGTTTCACCCCGGCCGCCTGCGCCGCCTCTTCCACTCTTTTCAGGTCGCGCTCATTGGGCATGCCGCCGTCGATCAGCATCGCCTGGCCCGAGGGGTTCTTCACGATGATGGCTTTTCCGCCCTCCACATCCACCACCCAGAAATCCAGCGTATCCGCCGCCGGAAGCAGCGCGGCGAACAGCAACGTCAAAACGAAACTGTAGACAAAAGGTTTCAATGCGATTCTCCTCTCGATGTATTTCCTTGTCATCGCGTCTTCCGTGGAATTATAGCGTCTGTCGCGCTAAGGTGGGATCAAGAGGGGGTGCCGTGACCAGCAAGCTCGTTCGGGAAAACCTGCGCGACCGGCCGTTGCGGACCCTCCTCAGCGTCATGCTCGTTGGTGTTCCCGTGGCCCTGGTGCTCTGCCTCGTAGGGCTTAGCCGGGGCATGCTTGACGAAACAGCGCGCAGGGCGCGAGGCATTGGAGCGGATATCGTCGTCCGGCCGCCGGGGAGTTCGGTGCTCTCGGTTACCGGCGCGCCTCTGTCGGACAGACTCGTCAACCGGGTGGAGCGGGAACCGCACGTCGTACAGGCGATGGGCTCCCTCAACTTCAGCATGTCCGGGTTCACTTTTGTGGCCGGAGTGAATGTGGACGAGTTCAACCGCATGAACGGCGGATTCAAGTTTCTCGAAGGAGCATCGTTCCGGCGCCCCGACGATATCCTGATCGACGGTTTTTACGCCCGCCAGAACAATCTGCGCACGGGCGGCAAGCTCAGGCTGCTGAACCATGACTGGCACGTGGCGGGAGTAGTCGAGCCCGGAAAACTCTCCCACCTGATCCTGCCCCTGAACGTATTGCAGGACCTCACGGGAGACCCGGGGCGCGTCAGCCAGATATTCGTGAAGCTCGATGACCCGGCCAGGGCGCCCGAAGTGATGGATGCCCTGCGCCGCCTGCTGCCGGGCTATCCCATCTACTCCATGGCCGAGTTCACGTCTCTGTTCACCGTGGACAACGTGCCCGGGTTGCAGGCGTTTATCGACGTGCTCGCAGCCGTTGGCGTGGTAATCGGGTTTACCGTGATCTGGCTGTCAATGCACATGGCGGTATCTCACCGCACGCATGAAATCGGAATCCTGAAGTCGCTCGGTGCCTCGCAATGGTACATCGTGAAGGTCATCATTGCGGAAGCGATGGTAATGGGCGCCGCCGGCATTGTCGTGGGTATCGCGTTGAGCTACCTCGCCCGGTGGCTGATTCACGTGCTGGTGCCCGCGTCGCTGACGATGTCCATCGTTGTCGAATGGTGGCCCATCGTGGCGATCATCACGCTCCTCGGAGTACTCCTGGGGGCCGTCTCTCCCGGAGTCGGCGCCGCCCGGCAGGATGCCGTGGCAGCTCTGAGTTATGAATAGGGTGCGACACACTGCGGCTCGAAACCTTCACGCACTCCGCAGCTACGCACTCCGCAGCGCCGAAATCGGGTCCGTTCGCGACGCACGCCGGGCAGGGAAGTACCCCGCCGCAAGCGCAACCGCTCCAAGCACAACCACCGCCGCTCCGAACGTGTACACGTCCCCTGGCTCCACGCCGTACAGCATCGAACCGATCAGGCGCGTCGCGGCCGTCGCCGCCAGCCCGCCGGTCACAATCCCTATCGCCGCCAGCCGCTGTCCATCACCGCCGGCACGTAGATATCCACCTTGGCGCCGGGCGCGAAAATCGATGCGAAGTCCGACGACGCCGGCATCACACCCACCACCGTCGCCGGCTGGTCGTTCAGCGTGAGTTTCCGGCCGATGACGCCCGGATCGCCTCCGAACCGGCGTTTCCAGAAACCGTTGCTGAGAAGTACCGCCCTCGGCCCGTTCAGCTTGCACTCGTCAGGGAGAAAAGCGCGCCCGAGCGCGGGCTGCACGCCCAGCATCGGGAACAGATTCTCCGCTACGTCGAGCCCCACGAGCCTCTCCGGCTCGCCGTAACCGGTCAACTTGTAATCGAGATACCCGAAAAACGCGAAGTAACCCGAGAGGTCCTCGAACGACCGGTTGGCCCGCCGAAACTCCTCCAGCGCCAGCACCTCGTAGGTCACTGACGAGAGCCCCCGGTCTTCCGCCGCGCCGCCCGCAATCCACACCAGCCGCCCTGAGTCCCGGAACGGAAGCGGCCGGAGCAGCGTAGCGTTCACCACGCTGAAAACCGCGGTATTCGCGCCGATACCCAGCGCGAGAATGAGCACGCAGACGGCAGCGAAGCCGATGTCGCGTCGCAGCGTCCGAAAAGTGTAGCGAAGATCATGAGCAATTTCAGTCACGTCAGTCGTGTTTGTAGACGAAAAACGTCCCCGCGCTGTTCCCCGTACTGGGCTAAGAAGAGCGAAACACCGTATCCTGGTAAGAGCAGAGGTCAACGATGCAGGCACCGAGATCCCTTTCACTTTTTCTGGTAGCCGCCACCCTCGCGGCGGCCCAAGGACTTCCCAAGCTGAAGCCGGGCTTCAATCTGTACTCGAAATCGCAGGACGTCGAACTGGGGCGCGCGGCGGCCGAGCAGATCGGCCAGGAATATCAGACCGTCCGCGACACGCAACTCAGCGCCTACATCTCCCGCATTGGCAAAAAGCTCGCTGCGCAGCCGCAGGCGGATCCCGCGTCCTTCCCTTACTCGTTCGCCCTGGTCTACGACAAGAGCGTGAACGCATTCGCGCTCCCCGGAGGCCCGGCCTTCGTTCACACCGGCCTCATTCTAGAAGCCGAGAACGAGGCGCAGCTTGCGGGCGTGATGGCCCATGAAATTGCGCACGTCGCCCTCCGCCACGGAACCAACCAGGCCAGCAAGGCGATGGGCATGCAGCTCATCGCCGGATTGTTCGGGGCGTCCGTCGGCGGAAAGGGCCTGCTCGGCCAACTCTCGCAGGCTGGCATCGCCTTCGGCGCCAACTCGGCCCTCTTGAAGTACTCACGCGACGCCGAAAAGCAGGCCGACCTGCTCGGCGCGCAGATCATGGCCGGCGCCGGCTACAACCCCATCGAAATGGCGCGCTTCTTTGAGAAGCTCGATGCCCTGGGCGGCAGCCGCGGTCCGCAGTTCCTCTCCGACCATCCCAACCCCGGCAATCGCGTCAAGTCCGTGGAGGACGAGATCAGGTACCTTCCCCGCGCCAGCTACGCCGCCGATTCCGGTGAGTTTCGCGCTATGCAGGAACGCGTCAGGGCCCTCAAAGGCTATTCCGAGCCGAAGCGGGCCGGCGCACAAGGACAGTCTGTCGAACCGGCGAGCGCGCGGCCGTCCGGCAGCTTTCGCCAGTACCAGGGCAGGGGATTCGCGCTCGTCTACCCCGACAACTGGCAGCTTCTCGGCAACCAGACCTCCGGGTCCGTAACCCTCGCCGCGCCCGCCGGAGTGATCGATTCCCAAAACGGCTCGCAGATCGGCTACGGGACCATCGTTACCTACGTCCCGGTGAACGCCCCGGCCGATCTGAACGCCCGAACGCAGCAGTTGATCGCCGAATTCCAGAAGTCGAACCCGAGTATGAACGTTGTAGGTAGCAGCCGCCAGACCCGCGTCGGCGGCCAGCAGGCGCTCGTCACCACCCTGAACTCACCCTCGGCGTACCGTGGCCAGACTGAAGTCGATACACTGGTAACCGTGTCACGACCGGACGGCCTCTTTTACATCATTTTCATCGCGCCTCAGAGTGAAGTTTCCCAGGCGAAGCCCGCCTTCGACCGCATGCTCGGCTCGGTCCGGTTCGGGTCATAATGGCCCGCTACGACTCGATCCTGTTCGACTTCGACGGCGTGCTCGTCGACAGCGAGCCGGTCCACTACGCCTGTTGGGCCGAAATCGTGCGCCCGTTCGGCATCGACCTCGCGTGGGACATCTACGCCGCCACCTGCATCGGCCTCACCGATTCTGCCTTCCTGGAGGTGATCGGCAACCAGGCAACCCCGCCGGTATCCGTGGCCGCCCTGCGTGAGCATTATCCCAGGAAGCGAGCCATGTTCCTGGAGCGCATGTTAGCGGCCCCGCCGGTTGACCCCGCCCTGATTCACCTGATTAACTCTCTATCCGGCTATAAGTTAGCGGTGGTAACTTCAAGTAACAGGAAAGAAATCGAGCCGATGCTCGACCGCCTCGGCGTGCGGTCCTGTTTCGGAGCCGTGGTCTGCGTAGGAGACGTCCGTCGCCATAAGCCCGCACCCGACCCCTACCTCCTCGCCGCCGAACTCCTCTCAGCCAAGGCGCCCCTGGTAATCGAGGACTCCGATGCCGGAGTCGCCAGCGCCCAAGCCGCCGGCTTCGACGTCATCCGGGTCGCCCACGCCGCCGAAACCGCCGCCGTCGTGCGTGCGGCGCTGTTCAGTGAGACGTCGTCACCAGCGCCAGCGGAGGGTTGTTTCCTTCCGCCAACGTCACTGTCTTCATGAAGTTCGCGTTCGCTTTCTGGAACTCAGTATCCACAACGAGGTGAAGCAAGTTGGCATCGCTTATCGCCAGGACGGAGTACTGGCCCGGCACAAGGGACTCCACCGAAAAGTGACCGGTCTGGTCTGCCGGCGTGACCACCCGGCTATAGCGCGCCGGGACGCTCTTCCCCATGAAGGCGACAAAAGCCTGTTGCGCCGGCGCGCCTGTGGCATCCGAGACGACCCCTTCAACCTTGACCAGTCCCGAGCTCATGGTGATCTCGAGCGAGCCTGCGGAGGCCCCGTCCAGATCCAGGTAGTCTAAAGCCTCTTTGTCCCCGAATCGAACCGATTTGACGAACGCCGTGGGACTCCAGAGCGATATCCGGTATCTCCCGGGCGCCACGCCCTTGATCACAAAAGTGCCGTCGGCATTTGTCTTGGCAGTAAAAGACGACCGGCCGGAGGTGCTGTTGAGGAGAACCGTGATGGACGCAGTTTCCGTCTTGCCCTCGAAGATCACTTTCCCGGACACGTCAAATGCCGACGGCCGCAATACCAGTTCGACGCCCACGATATCCCGATCGCCGACAACCAGTTTCTGCTGTGCGCCCAGTCCGGAGTCGTCAAGCGCGCTGCCGCTCAAGAAACTTCCCGCTCCCGCTCTCAAAGTGTAGGTTCCCGGGCGAACATGCCTGAAGGTGAAGCTGCCGTCACGCATGAAGTCGGGACCTCGCGAGCTGAGAACCCCTGCCGGGTGTTCATGCAGGATCATAACCGGGAACCCCGGCGGTATGGCCGTCCGGGACGGCGCAACAACGCGGCCAGTGATGTCCACGCCCTCGATCCGCGCCAGCTTGATGTCGATTCCGGCGGTTACGTCGCCGGCTTCCACGGCTGCCGTCTTGGCCTCGGAGACGTCGAAAGCAGAGGGGTAGTATGCGGGGGCGTTGCGCTTGTCCCAGTTAGAAAGCTTGGAGCCGGGCTCCGCCTGGACATAGTACCGGCCGGCCGGCAGTCTAGTAAGCCGGTATCGGCCCAGGTCGTCGGTTTCCGCAGACCCCACATCGTGGAGCTGCCGCGTCCCCTCCGACGTTTCGTACCGAAGCGCAGTCACGCGCGCATTCGCCGCGGGCCAGCCGCCGTCATCCGTGACTTTACCCGAGATCACTCCCTGGCGTGTCAGCGTGATTCGTATACCCGCTATGTTTTCGCCGGGCTTCACCGTAATTAGCCGTCCGTTCAGCCTCAGGAATCCGGGGCGGCTGGCATCCAGTACATAGGGTCCCGCGCGCAGATTGGTGAACTGGAAGTGACCGCCCGCATCGCTGGCAGTGTTCGTGAAGGGGCTCACGCCGCGTAATTCGATCGCGGCTGCGGCAATGGGGCGGCCATCCTGGTCCACAACATCGCCATCCAGCGTGGCTGTGGACGGCGGAGCCTGAGCCGTAGCAATACAACCGGAAAGAAACAGCAAAACGCAGGCCTTCATCGGCTTACCCTCGCTTCCGCGCATGTCATGGTGAGCTGCAGTGGCCCCTTGGTTCCGGTGGTCAACTCGAAACCGGAGAGGGCATCCTTTCCGTCCAACTGGGCGCTGATCGGCCATGTCTGGCCGACCCTGCCCAGGTGGTAATTTCCCGGAACGAGGCCTCTTAAAACAAATGACCCGTCATCCGCGCTCACAGTCTCAGCCGGTCCGATCAGGCGGGAGGCAGACGTGAAAACGCGAACGGCCACTCGCGTCGCGCGGCAGCCCTCAGGGAACTTCAGAGTGCCCGGGATTTCGAAAGTCGGCTCAAGAGTCACCTCGATCCCGTCGAGGCCCGATTCGCCCACAACGACCGGCATTCGCGCCCACAGAGTCGATCTCTGTCTTTGTGCGTCCACCATCGGATTTTCAGGGACATCCTGCGTCAAGGCTTCCAGCATGTAACGGCCCGGAAGCACGTCTGTCAGTTCAAACCTTGCATTCATGGTGGAAGCGAAAGGAGGTAAGTAGTTTCGAGGTTCCGGATCCGGACGCGCCAGTACCAATCGAGTATAGGCCCTTGGCCGTTCCCCCTCCGCCGGTTCCGGAGCATTGATCAGACGACCCGCGACGCGCACGCCATGCACTCGTAGTATTCGGATATCCACTCCGCCGATTTCCTGGCCGGAGCCGACCTCGATCCGCTTCGCGGCCGCAAGGTCGGGTGATCCTGGATAGTAGGTTTCGCGATAGCTCTTATCAAAGCGCAGAGCGGCGTTCGGCTGTACCTGGAGGTAGTACGCGCCCTCTGGCAGCGGCGCCAGGCGGTATTCGCCGAGGTCGTTGGAGGTGGCGCGAGCGACCTCCTCGATTTGGGACAGGCCCGACAGCTGCTGCTGTCCCGGGCGGGGCGGCCTCATTCGGAGCAGAACGACTACGGCATCCGGAAGCGGCGCGCCCGAGGTATCCAGAATTTTGCCTGCGATTACGGCTTGAGGTTGCAGCTTTACATGCAGCTCGGCATGGGCGTGTGTCGTGGAAATCGAAACAGAACCCAAGAAGCCAAGACTGTGTGGCGTCTCACCCGGCTCCAGAAAGCCAGGCTTGGCGACGTCCAGGCGATAACCGGAAAAATCAAGGCCCGTAAACCGGTAGTGGCCCTCGTCGTTGGTGGTTGTGAAGATCGGATCCTGCGGGCCGGACTCGAGGCGCACTCGCGCGCCGGCAATGGGTTGTCCGGTGATTGCGTGAGTGACGGTCCCCTCAACCGTGCCTCGTTCGGGCGGCGACTGCTGCGCAAAGAGCGGGAAGAAAGCAAGGAAAAGCACTGCCAGGGTGCGCGCTTGCATGCAAGTCTCCTTGATGTCTGGATTCTACACCCTAATTTGCCTGGGGGGTGTTGCGCAGCGCTCACTGAGGTCAGCGTCAGTTTTGAATATCGGCCGGGGGCTTTGCCGGAACCGTCCAGAAGTAGATCGTGTGGCCATCGATCGTTTGTTGTTTTTCGGGCTTCCAGTCGCCCATGTCGAAATCGTGCGACACGATGCGCGTGCCCGGTTTGAGGTCCTTCCAGAGCTTCGGCCGCAGCTTTACATTCAGCGACGGCAAAAGATACAGCGTGACGACGGTGGCGTCCTTGATATTGGCCTCAAAAAGGTCCTCGAGACGAAACGTGACACGGTCCGTAACGTTGGCCGCCTTGGCGTTATCCTGGGATTCCTGGATGCGCTCAGGGTTCACATCGATGCCCACGCCCCGCGCGCCGAAATCCTTGGCGGCCGTGATTACCGTCCGGCCATCACCGCAGCCGAGATCATAGACCACGTCGCCCTTTTTCACATTGGCCATCTTCAGCATCTGCTGGACAACCTCCTCGGGAGTGGGCACGTAAATCACGTCCGGCTCCCGAAGTCCGGTCTGCTGCGCGAACGCCGCGGCAGTCAGAATGAGAACAAAGGAGAATCTCCTGGTGATCGGCATGCTCCGTAGTTTACGACAATGCGCAAACCACCGGCGCTAACCTACGCACCACTTCTGATAACGGATATTATGTCAACTCCTCGGTCCGCCCAACCAAACCGCTCCCATCGAAGCGCAGCGACACCTCGCCCTTGTTCGACTCTCCGAACACGTGGCGATACTTCGCCACAATGGCGTTGCTGTCGTCACTGTTCCGGTATTCCCTCTGAAACGCCAGGCTCTCTTGCACACCCAAAGCGTGACTGCTGATGGCAATCGTTGTGCGCACCTCCTCCGCCAGCTTCGGGTCACTGTTCAGTTTGTCCTCGATCGCGGCCGCGTCAGGACGATCCCCTGACACCACGATCCGGTTAGTGTTGTAGTCCACCCGGAGGTCGATTGGAGGCTGCATCGCGATGCCTGCCTCCCGAAAGGCCTCTCTGAGGTCGCTGTTAAGCGCCGCTGACAAAGCATGAACATTCTTCATCGTCGGCAGCATCAGGGGCGTTTGCGTCAATAGCGCGGGACCGTTTCCCAACATCATTGTGTCAAACTCCTGATCGCCGCCTGAGCCGGTCCCCTTCCTGCCGGCTCTGTTAATCGGAGCCGCCAATTCTGTGCCGCCGTCAAAATAGCAATGACTCTCGCCAATTCTCATGCGAGAGAGCCTTGCACGTTGGGTGCCCCAGAAAAGGCCGCAATTCCGCTGGTTCCCGCCTCGCACGCGTCGACAAAATGCCGCGGATCCCCGAAACAAAAAAATGGCCTGCCCCACGTGGGCTCACGAGGAGCAGGCCTTGAGGGAAAGAGTCCCTTGGCTAGCGGCGGCCCCGGCCTCCGCTCTCGCGATTCGAGCCGTGGCTCTCGCTCCGGGCCGCCCCACCGCCTCCGCTCGACATCCGGCCGGCATTGCCGCCGCCTTCAAACCGCGGCTGAGCGCGTTCGCGCACAATCGGCGGATTGATCCGGATCGGCTCGCTGCGTTCCATCCTGGGGCTCTCATGCCGCGGTTCGGACCGCTGCTCGGGGCGCACCATGGGCGCGCTCTCGCTGCGGCCGTTTCCGAACCTTCCGGACCCGCCGTCACTCTGCATCATCTCGTTCCGGATCCGGCCCTCACCGGGCGTCCGTTCCACCCGCGGCGTCGAACCCCGTCCGGGATTGTCCTGGCCGCTCGGGAACCTGTTCCAATTCGGGTTTCCGCGCTCCCGCTCGACGTTCGGCTGAACCTGCGGCATCGCCTCGCGGCCGCGTCCACCCTGATCCCGCTGCGCGCCCGCGCTCGGGAAACGGTTCCAGTTCGCATTGCCCCGCTCCCGCTCGACGTTCGGCTGAACCTGCGGCATCGCCTCACGGCCGCGTGCGCCGGTATCCTGCATCTCACGATTGCCGAACCTCCGCAAATCGGGGTTGGTCCGATCCGCCGCCGGCGCATTCTGGGTCTCGCCGACTCTGCGCCAGCCTTCGGACCCTCCGCCTCCACGCACCGCGTTGCGGTCAACTTCGGTCCGAGCCGCAGGCCCCGGACGCAGCCCATCGCCGCGCCCCGCGTTAACCGTCACGTCGCGGTTCGCCTGACGTCCCTGATCGCCAAACGTCCGGTTCACCATCCGCTCCATGCCGCGCCGCTGGTCGTCGAACGACACGCGCTCGACCGCGGGCGCTTGCCGTCTCGTGTAGAACCGCGCCGGCTCCGTCCTCAGATCCCCGCGCACCCGAGCCGCATGATCGGAGAGCCGTTGGCTGTCGGCAACCGGGCTGACCGGTACCGGGCCGCGCACCAGGGACGCCCGGTGCAAATCGACATCCCCCATCTGCAGTCTCCGTGGATTGCGGCCGCGCACGAAGTCGCCGGAATCGATCCCACTCATTCCATGCCCGCCCCGCGCATTGCGGTACACGTTCACGATATTCGTGTTGTTCACGATCGTGATGTTGTTGTTCACGAACGTCGGGTTGCGGTATCCGCCGTAGTAGCGCCGCCCGTACCACGGGTAGAACGGCTCGTAAGGAGCCAGCGGCACCCAGCCCACATTCCCGAACCCGACGCCGATGTTCACCCCGCCGCCGCCGAAGCCGAAAAACGCCACCAGCGCCGGCCGCCAGAAGTGACGGTGATGAATCGGTCCGGGATACCAGCACCAGCCGTACGGAGCCCCATAGAACCAGCGCCCGTAATGGTAAGGCGCCCAACCCCAGCGATCGTTGCTGACCCAGGTCCACCCGTAGTAATCCACCCAGGACCACCGGCCGTACCTGTACGGCGCCCAGTCGGTTCCCACGCCGTACGGGCTCCACACCCAGCCGTAAGGCGGCACGTTGATCCAGCGGCCGTTCCCGTCCAGATCGTCGGCGCCGTAGATGTCCCGGCTGACGTACTGATAGGAGTTGGAGCGCTCCAACCGGCGGTCGCGCTCGTCGTTCCACCGGTCCCAGGCATCCTTGCCGGTCGCTCGGACCATCTCGAACTCGGGGTTCTCCGCGGAACCACGCACCAGCATCGTCCGGCCGGAGCGCAGCCGCTGCACGCCGCTCGGCGTGAATGCCTCCACCTCCCCCTCCCGCACCGTCACCTCGGATTGGCCGTCCGGCGTTACCGTAATCCGGTACATGCCACGCTTCACCGGCCGCACGGAAACGTTCGGGGTATCCACTTCGAAATCGGCGTCGCTGTCCCTCAGAACGGAGATCATGACCGTCCCGCGTGCCATCTGCACCTGGTAGCGCCTGTTCTCCAACTCGGCGATGCGAACCTCCGTATCGGAACTCAGGCGCAGCAGATTCGCGTAGTCGAATTGCACTTCGGCCCGGGAACCCGGCCCTGTCAGAACCTGGTCGTAAACCACCAGGGGGCTGTTGGGTGCGGCGGCCACCCAGTCGCCCGAATCACCGCGGCGGATCGAAACGTCGCCATTGATCAGGCTGATCCGAGCGACGCCGCGCCCGGGTTCGTCCTCCTGGGCCCAAACGAGACAGGGGAGGAAGAGCCCGATGGACAAGAGCGTTGCGAATCTGAGCTTCATGGTCGTCCTCCTGTAACTCCACCTCTGGAAAGGCATTTGCGTTTCCAAACGGCAACTACTTGATTCTGCGGCAAATGAGTTACCAGGAGACTCCCATGAAAGTGGCTGAAAACCACCACCCCGCTCCAAAACGACCGCCGAGTCCGCTCGCTTACACTCTACGGCGTGAAGTCCTCGCGTCCCGTAAGGTCGAGGGCAAACGCCGCGAGCAGGTCGGCGGCGCGATCGGGGTCGCGCAGAGAGACCATCTCGACAGGGCTGTGCATGTAGCAGCTGCTGGAGAAACCCCCTGGAAGTCCCAACCCTGCCACTTCCCCGCTCTGATGCTAGTTTCCGAAATCGGCGTTTTTCTTCCGTAACCGGCCAAGCGTTACAATTGGCGTGAAATGCGGATAGTTGGCAGTGGACCCGCGATATTCCTGATTGTCTTCTGGACCTCTGTTATCTCGGCGCAGCCAGCGCCCACTTCTCGCGTGCGTACGTGCCACCAGGTCACGTTGGCGCATCCTGGCAATGGCGTTTCGTATCGAGGTGCGTATTCCGGGCTATGCCGATCAGCGTTCCGAACTGATGTCGATCACGATTCCGAAGTGATGCCGATCAGCATTCCGAGCGGAAGCCGATCAGTTCTACGGCTGTAGTTCGGAACGATGATCG